>CAJXLK010000013.1 GCA_913055635.1 uncultured Bacteroidota bacterium | reverse complement strand
CTAGCGTTCATCCTGAGCCAGGATCAAACTCTTCGTTGTATAAAAAAGTTGATTAGTTCCTGTGCTCGATTATCTGAAGTATCGACAAAGATGTTCGACTCTTGAACCTCAAAATTTCAAAGAACCTTATGTATACTGTGATACCTTTTTCTCAGAACGGTTTGCAAAGATAATGGCTTTTATCTTTTTTCCAAATACAAAAGTAAGTTTTTTGTATTTTTTTCCCGCCGTCTTTTCTCTTGTCTGATGAGAACGTGAATGCGGGTTGCAAATATAGATCAGTTTTTGAATTTGACAACAAAATTGGCCAAAAAATTTATCATTTTTTATAACTCGCTGACAAACAAAACCCCTGCTCTCCGCTGCCCCTGGCATTATTCCATCTATAGGAACATCTCCCTTGAGGGTTATACGTTAGCACGGGCAACTTTTCCGGTTTAAAAATCCACTGAAAGACAGGCATTGATATCCGGTGAAAGAGATGATGTGTCCAAGATCAGGTTCAGCCCTGGGGTGTGCCCAAGAACTTCATCTTATGCATTAAAACAACGCGATGAGCTTTTCTGTTATGATGCCAGCAACCAATATATTTTGTAATTTCACAGCTTAAACCCATTCGACGATGAATCAAATTGATGCCACAGTGATTTGGGCCCTTGACTTCTCAGCCCAGCGGCACAAAGGTCAGACGCGCAAAGGCAAAGACAACACCCCCTATATCAACCATCCCATTCAGGTGGTGGCCTTGCTTACGAAACAGGGGGAGGTTGATGCCCCACTGCTTATGGCAGCAGCCTTGCACGATGTCATTGAAGACACGGCCTCCACGCCCGAGCAGATAGAGGCATTGAGCCAAACCATAGAAGCTGAATTTGGCGGGCAGGTACTGGCGATCGTCAAGGAAGTGAGCGATGACAAGAATTTGCCTTTTTCGGAGCGCAAAAGGCTGCAGGTGATCAACACCCCCAACCTCAGCGATGAGGCCAAGAAGCTTAAAATTGCTGACAAGACCTGCAACATCATGGATATGATCCATGAACCCCCTACGGGGTGGAGCCGGGAGCGTAAGCTGGGGTATCTTGACTGGGCCCGCCAGGTGATTGACGGAGCCCGGGGGGTCAATCCCCGTTTGGAATCTGAATTTGATTATTATCGCCAGCAAGCATACCGGCATTTTAGCCAGACCCGTTCCCAATAGAAAAAGGAACCTGATAAAGCCAGCCCCTGCCCTGAGCTGGAGATCAGGACAATACATAAAACACGCGGGGGCACGGCCAATTGAGCCAACAACATTGCAATAAGTCACATTATTAGATGAAATTAGAGGACTTCACCCAAGCATTACCCTATGAACACACCCGTACAAAAAGTAGCTGCCATCCATGATTTATCAGGCTTTGGCAGGGCATCCCTGACGGTGATCATACCGATCCTCTCGCGCATGGGCATTCAGGTTTGTCCGCTTCCCACCGCGGTTTTATCCACCCACAGCAAATACCGGGATTTTCATTTTGTAGACCTTACCGAACATCTCCAGCCCATGATTGATCACTGGAAAAGCCTGGCGGTGGAATTCAATGCCATCTACAGCGGCTTTCTTGGATCGCACAAGCAAATCGCCACGGTCAAGGGATTCATTGATGATTTCAGGGTGGACAACCAGTTGGTGGTGGTCGACCCGGTGCTGGGGGACGATGGCAGGATATACACGCCTTTGAGTCAGGACCATGTAAAAGAAATGCGCTCACTGATCCGGAAGGCAGATGTGATCACCCCCAACCTCACCGAAGCATCCCTACTGCTGAACCGCGATTTTCCCCAGACCATCTCCAACCAACAAATCAAAGACTGGATCCTGGAACTTTCACAAAAGGGGCCTTCCATTGTCATTGTCACCAGTGTTCCCGAAGAGCAGAGCCGCGGGGTGACCTCGGTGATCGCCTACAACGCCAAAGACAAGCGCTTCTGGAAAGTATCGGTCAATTACCTGCCGGCCAATTATCCGGGTACAGGGGATGCCTTTGCCAGTGTCATCACCGGGTCGCTGTTGACCGGCGACAGCCTGCCCATTGCCATGGACCGGGCGGTCAGGTTTACTTCCATGGGGGTACGGGCAACCTTTGGATATGACTATGATCCGGATCAGGGCATCCTGCTCGAGCGGATCCTTGACACCCTGGTGGCTCCGGTCCAAACCGTCAGCTATGAACTTTTTTAACCGTGCTTTGACATGAAAAAACCCGTCAAAATGGTGGTCACCGACCTCGACGGAACCCTCCTCAACAACAATCAACAGGCCCACCCCAAAGACCTGGAGACCCTGGACAAACTCAAACATCATAACATCCTTAGGGTGGTGGCCACCGGCAGGAACCTCTATTCGGCCTTCAAACGGCTGGAAAAAGATTTCCCCATTGACCACCTCATATTCTCATCGGGAGCAGGTATCTTTGAATGGAAAAACCAACGGCTGATTCATTCCCAATATCTGCCCCGGCAAAAGGTCGAATCCATTGCCCGAAAACTGATCCATTATGAGGTGGATTTTATGATCCATGAGGTGATTCCTGAAAACCACAAATTCGTTTATTATCGCAGCCAAAACCATAACCCCGACTTTGAAAGACGCTACAGGCTGTATCAGGAATTTGCCGAGCCCCTCGACCCCGATGCCGAAAATTACCAGCACGCCTGCCAGATACTTGCCATACCAGGCGAACGAACGGAGCTTCATCAACAACTGATCCAAGAAATACCCGGGGCAAAGGTGATTCGAACCACTTCTCCACTGGATGGCATCTCGATGTGGATTGAAATCTTTCCGGAAGGGGTTTCCAAGGGCCATGGCACCGAATGGCTTTGCCACTATACCCATACCGATCCGACCCATACCCTGGGCATTGGCAACGATTACAACGACCTGGATCTTTTAAAATTCACCCACCACAGCCGGGTGGTTGAAAATGCTCCGAAAGAGCTGAAAGAGCTCTATCCCAGTTGCAAAAGCAACCAGGATTGTGGTTTCACCGATGCAGTGGAACAAATCCTCGGCAAAATTTAACCCCTCTTCATTACCTCACTCCCCGATTCCGGGTAACAGCATGCGGTCATTCCGGAGGCTGCTTCTTATACGGGCATATAAAAGGATTTGCAAAAATCGCCTATCCCTTTGAACATTTTGAATGAAATGCTTGTTCTTACCTTGAAATTTTTATCAATCGATAATCATTATTAATTAATACGGATTGAAAAATGAGGGTTGAAAAGATCCGGGATAAAATATCCGAAAACGGACTGAAGGTGACACCGCAGCGGATAGCCGTTTATCAAACCATTACAGAGATGGAGAATCATCCCACAGCAGAGATGATCAGAAACCGGGTTGCGCAGAGCCATCCCTCGATTTCTCTGGCTACGGTTTATAAAGCGCTGGAAGCCTTTGTCAACAAAGGCCTTATCCGTAAAATCAAAACCGAAGAAGACGTAATGCGGTATGATCCCATCGTGGAGGAGCATCATCACCTTTACGACCAGAAGAGCCAAACCATTGCCGATTATTATGATCAAGAGCTCAATGAACTGATCCGGGCATATTTCAAGAGAAAAAACATCCCCCATTTTCAAATTGACCACATCAGGCTTCACATCATCGGGGAATTTAAGAGCCCATCGAAAGGCCACGGATAATCCACCAAAGATCAAAAAAATTAAATCATCAAGGCTTATGCAGCGGATTGCTGCATTTTTCATAAAACAGATTTTTTAAACCTTAAAAAACAAGAACCATGGAAAATCAAGAATTAAGCGGATTCCCGCTGATTGGGGACAAGTTTCCCGAAATGAGTGTTCAAACAACCGAAGGTAAGATCAATCTGCCTAAAGATTACAGTGGTAAATGGGTTGTATTGTTCAGCCACCCTGGGGATTTTACGCCCGTATGTACCACCGAATTCGTCTCCTTTGCCAAAAAGAAGGGCGAATTTGATAAACTCAACACCGAGTTGATCGGACTCTCCATTGACCAGGTCTTTTCCCACATCAAATGGGATGAATGGATCAAAGAAAAGCTGGACACAGAGATCAACTTTCCCATCATCGCCGATGCCAATGGTGATATCTCGAAAAAGATCGGTATGATCCATCCGGGCAAAGGCTCACAAACGGTTCGGGCGGTATTCATCATTGACCCCAAAGGCCTCATTCGGCTGATTCTCTATTATCCCCAGGAGATTGGCAGAAATATGGATGAAATCATCAGGAGCATTAAGGCCTTGCAGGTTTCTGATGAAAAAGGCGTCGCCGTGCCGGCGAACTGGCCCAACAATGAAATCATCAAGGACCGCGTCATTGTTCCCCCGGCATCCGACAAGGCAGCTGCCAGGAAACGCCTGGAAGAATATGACTGCTATGACTGGTGGTTCTGCCACAAAGAAAACAAGTAAACCTTTTGTGATCAACCTGAAAGCCCTGCATCGTTATGGTTGCAGGGCTTTTATTAATCCTTAACCCAATTTGCAAAAACAAACCCGCCAGCTCATATGGAAAACAGGATCAAACAAGCCATTAAACTCTACCGGGACGGTTATAACTGTGCCCAGGCCATTGTTGGTGCATTTGAAGACAAGTTGGGGAAGGACACCCCCACCCTTATGGATCTGGCTTCGGGCTTTGGTGGTGGGATGGGAAGGCTGCAACATACCTGCGGCGCGGTGACAGGGTCTTTCATGGTAATGAGTACATTGAGCAAAAAAAATCATCCCTGCGCCCAGGATAAACTGGATGAAGACATACAGCATTTTGCCCGCCGCTTCACTGGTGCCTTCGGTGAACTCAATTGCAGGGGATTGCTGGGATACAACCTGAATTCACCGAAAGAACGTGAACAAGCCCATAAACAAGAAGCTTTTGAGCGGTATTGCGAAAAATACATCGAATTTTCCATACAAACCTTAGAGGAGATCCTGTCCCAAAACGCTCCGCATCAATGAGTTTAAAAAGCCAGTCCCAAAACCTATCTATCCGGCTTTGTTTGGGAAACCGCCACAGGCTGAAGCCTCTCTGTTAAAACGATCAGGCGATCAGCTTATAGCCCTTCCCGTGCACATTGAGAATTTGAATGGAAGGATCCTCCTTGAGGTATTTCCTGAGTTTGGTAATGTAGACATCCATGCTCCGGGCATTGAAATAACTGTCGTCTTCCCAGATGGTGCGGAGGGCATAGTTGCGCTCGAGCATTTGATTTTTATTGGTGCAAAGAAGTTTCAGCAACTCAGATTCTTTGGTGGTAAGCTTCCGGGATTTTCCGTCAATGGAGAGCAACTGTTTGTTGGCATCAAACTTATAGCGGCCGATCTCATAGACATCCCGGTTCTTCTCTCCTTCTTCCTCCGGCGAGGTTCGCCTGAGAATGGCTTTGAGCCGATACAACAACTCCTCCATGCTGAAAGGTTTGGTCATATAATCGTCGGCCCCGATGCTAAATCCCTCCAGTACATCCTCCTGCATGGTCTTAGCGGTTAAAAAGATAAAGGGAATGTTGGCATTGAGCTTGCGCACTTCTTTGGCCAGGGTAAAGCCATCCATCCTGGGCATCATGATATCGATGATGCACAGATCAAAATCATCCTGCTTAAAGGCCTCCAGGGCTTGCTCCCCGTCGGAATATAGATAGGTGATATAGTTCTTGGCGTTAAGGTACTCCCTTAGCAGGCTGCCAAGGTTTTCATCGTCTTCTGCCAGTAAAATCTTAACCGTTTCTGTTGCCATTCTTGTGGGAGTTATGGTTTGGAATTATGATTTCAAAACGGGTACCTTTCCGGTATTCACTATGAAGGTGAATTTGGCCATTATGTTGTTCCACCATCTTTTTAACGTAATTCAGCCCCAATCCAAAACCTTTTACATCGTGGATGTTGCCGGTGGGTACCCGATAGAACTGATCGAACACCTTTTTCTGATCCTTCTTTCGGATGCCCAGGCCATTGTCTTCGACAGCCACCATCACCCCCTGCCTGAGGTTTTGGGTCTCGACCTTGATCCAGGGTTGGTCAGCACTGTATTTGACGGCATTATCCAACAGGTTGAACATGATGTTGGTAAAATGCACCTCATCGACTTCAACCTGCGGATCATCGGCCAGTAGCTGCTTTTCAATATGGCCGTTTTGATTTTCCACCTGAAGGTAAAAACTCTTCAGTACATTTTCAATGATCTCATGCAGGTTCAGTTGCTTGGGCTTGATATTGAGCCGTCCGCTGTTGAAAACAGCGGTTTTCAGCACCTTCTCCACCTGACTGCTCAGGCGGATGGTTTCATCATCGATGATCTTCGATATGCTGCCCAGGTTTTTGGAAGATTCGGGGATGGTATGATCCTTGAGCATCTGGGTAGCCAGAGATATGGTTGAAATCGGGGTTTTCAGTTCATGGGTCATGTTGTTGACAAAATCGTTCTTTACCCGGGAAAGGCGCTTTTGTTTAAACATGATATGGGTGGTAATGGCAAAGCCCAAAATGACGACCACCGATAAGACAATAGATATCATGGTCATCGAACCGGTCGACTTAAAAATATAGCCCTGACGGTCTCTGAAATAAACCTTCAGATAATTATCCTTCACAATCACATCGCTTGGGAACAGCCGGTCCTGATAGACCTTCCGCTCCGGGCCGGGTTGATAATCCGGGGAAGCAAAAACCAGGCTGTCCTTTTTATTGACCACGGCATACTCATAATCCAGATCGATGCCTTTTTCCTTCAATTCGCTGGTAAGCACTGAATCCACCACTTCGGGGTCGAGGCGGTTCTCAATGCCCACATCCACCTGGATCAATTTGTTGACGATGTTTTCGACAAAGACACGTTTTTCCGACAAGTCGGTTTCCAGTTCGTTCTCAAGGCGTTGTTTGAACTTCTTTCTCAAGGTTTTGGACATCCGGTACTTTTCCCTGGATTCAAATTCCAGGGGCTGACGGGCAATAAAATCAAAGCGGGTTGAAAGGTCCAGGGAGTCGAGGTTACCTATTTCCAGGACTTCTTTGCTCAGGTTGTATTGATTCAGGCTGTATTGCTTTTGGCGGGTTTTGTTAAGCTGGTAGGTAATGGATCGGTTCTCACCGGTTATCTGCTGTTCAGAAGGTTCCATTTCGTTGATGATCTGATAGACCATCTCCTTCTGCTCCAATTGACTGACCACGTCGTTGAGGGTTTTGTTGATCAATTGATCAAAATTTTGCTCATTGATGCGAAGGGCATTGCGAATCCAAAGCCCCTGAACAATCAGAAGTCCGATCAGCGTCAGGGAAAGGGCGAAAGTAACCAGCCATATGGTTTTCTTGCTCATAGCAATGCAAAGATAGAGAACTGCAGGTTAATTCACAGGAAGTTTAACATACTTTAACAATACTTTAAACGAGTTAACAGGGGATTGGATTACTTTTGCCAGTGAAGATTTCATAGGCATAAATTTTAGGGTTAGAATTTAGGGTTAGGGAAAGGGACAAGGATCCCTTTCCTTTTCTTTTTGGTATCTTCCGTGTTTTTCAAACCCCAGTCCATCTTTACAACGGGGTGTTTGCCCTTTACCCGGGGTGTTTGCCTCAATGGGGCAAGGTGTTTCCCATTAACCCGAGTTATTCCTTTTTATTCAAGGATTGCCCATTTTACCCGGGGTGTTTCCAGTCCTTTTGATCGATCTCGTTCAGGCAATACGCCAGCATCCGGATGCTGGCGGTAACGTCTTGGTGGTGGACCGACTCAATGACCTGGTGGATATGGCGGGTTGGCACCGAAACGGCACCAGCGATAGATCCCGAGCGGGTCATGCGTTGAACCATTGCTGTATCGGTACCGCCTTTAGGCATAATTTCACTTTGCCATTGGATCTGATGGTTTTCAGCCACCTGCTTCATGTAATCGACCATTCTGTAATCGGCTATTGCTGTGGAATCCAACATTTTGATGGCCACGCCTTCCCCCAGGGCGGTGACCCGTTGATGGGGCTGGGCGCCGGGCACATCAAAAGCGATGGTGGTATCAAGGGCAAATCCGAAATCGGGCTGAATTTGCTGAGTGGCTACCTGGGCCCCTCTTATTCCCACCTCTTCCTGTACGGTGAATACCCCATAGACATGGTAGGGAGGTTGCTGCTGATGGAGAGCTTTCAGGGTCTCGATCAGGATATAGACCGATATGCGGTTATCCAGTGATTTGCCGTTGATGCAATGCCCCATGGAGATCATTTCCCGTTCACGGGTAATGGGATTGCCCACCTGCACGTATTTTTCCACCTCTTCCTTAGGCATGCCCAAATCAATGAAAAAATCTTCGATCTTCACATTGCGTTTTTTTTCTTCTTCGCTCATCAGATGCACGGGTTTGCTGCCCATCACTCCAACCAGGTCTTCCTTGCCATGGACGATCACCCGCTGTGAAGTAAGGGTTTTGGCGTCAAAGCCGCCCAGGGGAACGAAACGTATAAATCCGTTTTCATCAATGTGATTGACCATAAATCCGATCTCATCCATATGCGCGGCAAGCATCACTTTCTTGTCCTGCTGCCCTTTCTTAAGGGCCACCACATTGCCCATATTGTCCACCTGTAAATCGTCAACATAGGGGCTGACTTCCCCGATGATCAGGTTCCTGATGCGTTTTTCATAGCCGGGAGCACCCGGGGTTTCACTGATACGCTTGAGCAAATCAAAATCGATATCCATCATATTTGTGTCTACTTTTTAGGGTTTGTGATCGAATTGAACCGGTAAATAAAGCAAAAACCTGGCCCGGGGACTGGTACCACCGCCGGTGGTGTTTCTGCAACACCTGTGGCAAGGCCCCGGATTAGGATATTTGCCGGTTTAAAACATAAGCTTTTTTTTGTCCTTGCTTTTAAGGGTTTCTATAGCAAAGGCCGTAATGACAAAGTCAATATGGCGGATTTTCTGAATGATCGGCTTGACGTTTTCGCGGACATTTTCACCCTCGATTTTCAACAGATAATCGACGTTCTGGTGGTCGGCCAGCAGGAAGCCCCGGGAACACCGATTGGCCACCAGGTGATAAGTCAAATGCTGCTGGCTGTGGTAACTATAGCGTATAAAAGCCTGCTCCACCCCGGCTTTAGGCTCCTTAACGAGCAGATCCTGCGAGCGGGTAAGTTGCCAGTTGAATTGCCGGTTCAGGGCCCAGGACAAGCGATAATCATTTTGATGGGAAGCAATGGCAATCAGGGCAAACCCCTGAGGCTGCTCATCGTGTAGTTTATGAACCTTTTTTTGCATAGGATCCGGGTCGGGGGGTAAAATTACAAATAAAACGTGACAGGCAAAAGGGCTGTCAGGACTGGATATAAAGATCAAAAGCTTCTTTGGCAGCCTTTTGCTGAGCTTCCTTCTTTGAATGGCCCCTGCCTTTGCCCAGAATCTGATCATGAAGCTTGACCCGGGAGACGAAGACCGTCTGGGCTATATCGCCATCGGGTTGTTCCAGATCCTCAAAGGTGACATCGATGTCGTTTTTTTGGCTCCATTCAATCAACTGACTTTTATAATCAAAAGTCAGGCATTCGAATTCGCGCAGGTTGATGTAGGGTTGAAGGAGGTTATCAATGATATAGCGCCGGGTTTTTTTGAAGCCGGCATCAAGAAAAATTGCGCCAACAACGGCTTCCAAGGCATTGCCCAGCAAATTGCTGCCGGGTTGTTCCTCGAGGCGACAGATCATAAGTCGGTTGAGGCCCATCTGCCGTGCGATGTCATTCAGGGTATCACGGCTGACAATCTTGGCGCGCATCTTGGTAAGAAAACCTTCCTGGCGCCCGGGGTAGTTATGATACAGGTGCTCGGCGATCACAGCATTTAAAATGGCATCCCCGAGATATTCCAGCCGTTCATTGTTCATGGGCTGGTTGGCTGAAAAAGGATCAGCCGATTTATGGGTGACGGCAAGCTGAAACAGGCCAAAATGTTTTGGCCTGTAATTCAACACTTGCCGAAAAGAAAGATGGTGCTTTCGGGGTGTGGTAAAATATTTTCGGATAAAAGGTATGAGACCCAACTTATGCTTTGAATTTTTTAACCACAACGGAAGCATTGTGCCCTCCGAAGCCAAAAGTATTGCTGATGGCTATATCCACCTTACGTTGCTGGGCTTCATTGAAAGTATAGTTGATCTTGTTATCGATTTCAGGATCAACTTCGTGGTGGTTGATGGTGGGGGGCACCATATCTTTATTGATGGAGCAGATAGCGGCAATTAACTCCACAGCACCGGCTGCTCCCAGGAGGTGTCCGGTCATGGATTTGGTGCTCGAGATGTTCATCTCGTAGGAATGCTCACCAAATACTTCCCGCATGCCGATGATCTCGGCTCCGTCTCCCACAGGTGTAGAGGTTCCGTGGGCATTGATATAATCGACCTGGTCATGGTTAATGCCCGAATCATTCAGGGCGTTGAGCATGACGTGACGTGCCCCTTTCCCTTCGGGATGCGGGGCAGTCAGGTGATGGGCATCAGCCGACATACCTCCACCGAGCACCTCAGCGTAAATGGTGGCTCCCCGCTTAACAGCATGCTCGTATTCTTCCAATATCAAGGCGCCGCCTCCTTCTCCCATGACAAATCCATCACGGGTCTTATCAAAGGGGCGCGATGCGCTCTTGTATTGATCATTATTGGTCGATATGGCCTGCATCGCATTGAAACCGCCCATGCCGGCCTCATTGATGGCCGCTTCCGAACCACCGGTGATGAACATATCGGCCTTGCCCAGGCGAATATAGTTCAAAGCATCGATGATGGCATGAGAGGAAGAGGCACAGGCCGAAACCGTACTGAAATTGGGACCCGTCAAACCATACTTCATCGAAATGTGACCGGCAGCAATGTCTGCGATCATCTTCGGAATGAAGAACGGACTGAATCGCGGGGTCCCGTCTCCCTGGACAAATCCCTTGACCTCCTGGAGAAAGGTGTTGATCCCACCTATGCCCGAGCCCCAAATGACTCCGGCCCGGTTCTTGTCAATGCCCTCCAGATCAATACCCGAATGCTCAAGGGCTTCTTTAACTGATATCAGCGCATACTGCGCATACAGATCCAACTTGCGGATCTCTTTGCGGTCAAAATGTTCTTTGGGGTTGTAGTTCTTTACCTCACAGGCAAACCTTGTCTTAAATTTTGATGCATCAAAATGGGTGATCCAATCTGATCCACTAACCCCTTCAAATAAATTCTTGCATAGTTCATCCACATTGTTTCCGATGGGGGTTAGTGCGCCAAGGCCTGTAACTACAACTCGTCTTAATGCCATATCAATCAAAATTTAAAACAAGTTTATAAATGGTTATTGAGCATTCTCTTCAATATACTTAACTGCTTCCCCAACCGTGCTGATGTTTTCGGCTTGATCGTCCGGAATGGAAATATTAAATTCCTTCTCAAATTCCATGATCAGTTCTACAGTGTCCAGAGAATCAGCACCCAAATCATTGGTAAAGCTGGCATCGTTGGTGACTTCATTTTCTTCTACGCCCAGCTTATCTACGATGATTGATTTAACTCTTGATGCGGTATCTGCCATAGCTTTTAAGTTTTGATTAATAATTTCAAAATTTTAACAGTGCAAAGAAATATAATTCCCTTTCATATAACAAAAAAAACACGCGAATTTTTTTTCAAAAATAATATTTTACAATTCCCCCCATTTACTTTCGGCTATATAAATTGATTTCTATAATTTTGTCGGGGCCGCCACGGAGCCATCCATACAAATTCCCCGCTTATGAAAAACATCGCCATTTTTGCCTCCGGCACGGGAACCAATGCCGAAAACATTGTTCACTATTTTCAAGGCCACAAATATATAAAAGTTGCCTTGATTCTTTCCAACAAACCCGATGCCTATGTGGTGCAGCGGGCCAAAGAACTCGGGGTTTCCTGCATGACTTTCAGCAAGGAGGATCTTTATGGGAATAACAATGTAAGGCAGGCATTGTTAAACTACGACATCCGATTTATTGTGCTGGCTGGTTTTTTGTGGCTGGTCCCTTCCGATTTGATCCGGTCATACCGGAACCGGATGATCAACATACACCCGGCGCTTTTACCCGATTATGGGGGCAAGGGGATGTACGGCGACCGCATTCACCGGCGGATATATGAAAATGGTGACCGGGAGAGCGGGATCACCATCCACTATGTCAATGAAAACTATGATGAGGGTCAAATCATTCGCCAGGTTCGTTTCAAAATTGAGCCGGGTGAGGGGCCTGAAGACATAGCCCGCAAAGCCCATGAGCTGGAATACAGAGAATATCCACGGGTCATTGAACAACTGCTCAGCGAAGAAGGATCGGGCTAATAGCCATTGAACAACTGCTCAGCGAAGAAGGATCGGGCTAATAGCCATTGAGCAACTGTCCAGCGAAGAAGGATGGGGTTCATAAAGGCCAGGAGGTAGCTAAACCAAAGGCATCTGCTTGTAAACAGCACTTTCCGACTGACCATTTGTATGGTCAAGGCTTCACGGCAAGGGCGCATGGCCATTAAAGCGGGAAAGTCAACTTGACACGCCACAGGTACAGTGGATGGCATGGAGACCTTCGAAACTGCAACCAGGGGTTTATTTTGAAACGAAGGCCTTTTCCCCGGAGGAAAGTTGCTCAGGGGTGTGGCGCAGCTTCTGCAGGCATTGTTGCTTAATCTGGGTAAAAGCCTGCTGATTGTCTTCCTTGACGGGTTTCACCGGCGGAGCTTCCACCTTTAAGGGATTGACCGGGTCGCCATTTTTCCAGAAGCGAAAATCGAGATGGGGGCCGGTGGCATATCCGGTGCTGCCAACATAGCCAATGGTCTGGCCCTGCTTGACGCGCACTCCTTCGCGCATGCCGCTGGCATAGCGTGAGAGGTGGTTATAACCGGTGACATAGATGCTGTTGTGGCGAATCTTAATGTAGTATCCGGCTCCTTTGGTGTAGCCCTTAGCCACCACTTCACCGTCGCCGATGGCATGGATGGGCGTGCCGGCCGGTGCTGCATAGTCAATGCCCCGGTGGGGCCGCCGGTAATTCAGAATCGGATGCATCCGGCTGAGCGAATAGCCCGAACTGATCCGCGAAAAACGCAACGGCGCCTTCAAAAATTGCCGCCTCAAACTTTGGCCCGCCAGGTTGTAAAAATCGCGGGTGCTGTCCTGGGTAAAGGGAATGGCATAAAAACGCTCCCCCTCATGCTCAAAATAGGCGGTATGAATTTTTTTGATGCCAATCGATGTGCTGTCGACAAACTCTTCATCATAGACAACCTTGAAATGATCGCCCCGCTTGAGTCCAAAAAAATTGATGCTCCAGGCATAAATTTCCGACAGTTCAAGGGCCAGGGTAGGGGGTACATCCTGCTCCTGCATGGTAGCCCATAAAGACCCCTCAATGGTATCGCCTACAACATGGCGAACCAGCCTGGTTTGTCTTTTTGCCCGGGCCACCTGTACTTCGCCCTGCAAGTTCACTTTAAGATACTCTTTGGGGGTATTCTCATAGACAAAATAGCTCATCCGGCGGGTCGAATCGTACTTGTTGAAATAACAATGATAAGACTGCCCCGCCCGAAAACCGGTGACATCAAATTCACGGTCGATCTTACGGGCCAGCTCATGTACCGTATGCGAACCCAGGTTGTAGCGACCCAGTATACCGGAAAGGTTCTGATGCCATTGAATCCGACCCGTCTCTACCTGAAACGAGTCGGCGACGATTCCAAAATCGGCCTCCGGATTGGCAACTAATATGTTGTGATTGATGTCGGTGGCATACACCCTGCGTTCCTTTTCCTTCTCGGCGGAACTGAAAATAAAAAGCAGTAAAGGGAGGAAAAGCAGGCTGAAGCCAATGCTGAATAATTTCTTTTGTGCCATGAACGGGAAGTTGAATTCACCTCCAAAATTAACACATTTCCTCCAATATTCCAACAAATTCCGGGTGAGGGATCTTTGCCCCTTCGATGATACACCTCACCGCTTGATCCGCTCAAATCCATATCCGAAAACCCCCATCACGTTATTCACCGATATGAAAGCATCGGGATCGGTTTCCTTAATGATTTTCAAAATGTGATTGGATTCATATTTGCGCACCAGAATCATCAGGATTTTGGTATCCTGCTGGGTATACCATCCTTTGCCATAAAGGATGGTGATGCCCCGGTTGATTTCGGTACTGATCCGGTTGGCGATGATTTCATGGCGTTTGGAAAGGATAAACATCTGTACGGTCCTTTTGGAGCCGGTCAGCACCATATCGATGGTATAAGCCACTACGGCCATACTGACATAGCCGTAAACCATTTTTTCAATGGACTGGAAGACCAGGAAGGAAGAAGAAATGATGATGATATCCAGATAAAGGATGATCCGCCCCGGGCTGATGTTGCGGTATTTATTGACGATCATGGCGATGATATCGGTTCCGCCGGTGCTTCCACCCTGGCTGATGGCCAGGCCCACACCGGCACCGGCCAGGATACCACCAACCACGGCCGACATAAAATGCTCATCCACGATGGGTTCGCTCACCAACCCTTCGAGCAACGACAGGAAAAAGGAAAGCACCAGGGTGGCATAGACGGTTTTCAGGGCAAAGCTTCGTCCCAAAACTTTAATGCCCAATACGATCAGTATGGCGTTCATCACCAGGTAAGTCAGCCCTACCCTTAAATCAAAAGCATAATAAAGCAATGACGAGACACCGGTCATACCCCCCGAAGTAATCTCGGCCGGAATCAAAAAGACCGTCCATCCCAGGGCATTGATAAACAGACCAAAAGTAAGCAAGGCATAGGAACGGATGATGGGATAGACCTTGCCCCTGTCCAGTCGTATGTATTGGGTTTTAAATTTAGACCACCACATTAATGATCTTATTGGGCACAAAAATGAATTTTTTCGGCGTCTTGTCATTGAGCCATTTTTGTGCCTTCTCATGATTCAGTACGATTTCCCTCACCTTTTCTTCAGTAATATCCACAGGAAGCTCCAATTTAAAACGCATTTTACCATTAAAAGCAACGGGATAGGTAAATGTCTCCTCCTGCAGGTATTTCTCCTGGTAATCAGGCAGAGGCGCGTCTACCACGCTGGTTTGATTGCCGTCGCGGTGCCACAACTCCTCGCCAATGTGAGGTGCAAAGGGGGTGAGCAACCGAAGCAGGGGCATAAGGATCTGCCGGCGGTTACAACCCATGGAAGACAATTCATTGACGGCAATCATCATGGCACTGATGGCGGTATTGAATGAAAAAGCCTCTAGGTCTTCGCGTACTTTCTTAATGGTTTTATGGAGGGTTTTCATTTCATCCTCGCCCGGTTCATCATCTGAAAGGGTGAACTGCCCTTGGCGATCATGGAACAGGCGCCAGAATTTTCTAAGGAATTTATAAACCCCGTCAATTCCATTGGTATCCCAGGGCTTGGACATGTCAATGGGGCCGAGGAACATTTCATACATCCGCAGGGTATCGGCTCCGTATTTTTGGATGATGTCATCGGGATTGATCACATTATAGAGCGACTTGGACATCTTCTCAATGCCCACCCCGCAGATGTACTTACCATCTTCCAGGATGAACTCGGCATCCTGGTATTCGGGAATCCATTTGCGGAAAGCCTCAATATCGAGCACATCATTGTCAACAATATTGACATCCACGTGAAGCGGGGTCACATCATAATCATCCTTCAGGTTGTAGGATACAAATTGATTGGTGCCTTTAATGCGGTATACAAAATTGGACCGGCCCTGGATCATGCCCTGATTGATCAGCTTTTTAAAGGGTTCGTCTTCACAAACCCAGCCGATGTCATAAAGGAACTTATTCCAGAACCGCGAATAAATCAGGTGGCCGGTTGCATGTTCGATCCCCCCGACATAGAGGTCGACGTTTCGCCAGTATTGGTTGGCCTGCTCGGAGACCAGGGCCTGGTTGTTGTGGGGGTCCATAAACCGCAGGTAATAGGCTGAGGAGCCGGCGAAACCTGGCATGGTACTTTCTTCCAGGGGATATCCCTCTTCAGTTTGCCAGTTTTTGGCCCGAGCCAGGGGTGGGCGCCCATCCTGTGTAGGTTTAAACGCATCCACTTCGGGCAACTCCAGGGGGAGTTTACTTTTATCCAGGGGATAAGGCATTCCGTTTTTGAAGTAGATGGGGAAGGGTTCTCCCCAGTAGCGTTGGCGGCTAAAAATGGCATCGCGCAGGCGGTAATTGACCTTTTCCTTTCCCAATCCCTGCTTTTCAAGTTCTTTGATGATTTCAGGGATGGCCTCCCGGGCGGTATAACCGTTGATGAAGCGCGAGTTGATCACTTTCCCATCGAGCGAATCATAAGCTTTTTCCATGGGATCGCCGCCTCCTTCAATAACGGGGCGGATGGGCAGGTCGAAATGCCGGGCAAATTCGTGGTCTCTTTCATCATGGGCGGGTACGGCCATGATGGCACCGGTGCCATAACCAATCAGCACATAGTCGCTCACCCATATGGGCAGGGGCTCACCGGTGAAAGGATGCAGGGCATAATTGCCGGTAAATTCACCACTAACACGCTGGGTGTCGGTAATGCGTTCTCTTTCCGAGCGAGAGGTGGCCTTTCCCACATAAGCCTCCACCCGGTCCTGATGCTCGGAGGTGGTCAGTTGCCGGGTCAGCTCGCTTTCCGGGGCCAGTACCATGAAAGTGACGCCAAAAAGGGTGTCGGGCCGGGTGGTGAAGACATCAAAGGTTTGAGAGGAGCCCTGCACCTGGAAACGAATCTCGGCACCGCGGCTGCGGCCAATCCAGTTGCGCTGAATCTCTTTCAGCGACTCAGACCACTCCAGTTGCTCCAGCCCCTCAAGCAAGCGGTCGGCATAGGCGGTAACCCGTAATGACCATTGCTTCATGGTTTTCTGAACCACCGGGTGACCCCCCCGAACCGATACCCCGTCTTTGACCTCGTCGTTGGCCAGTACCGTTCCCAGGGCTTCACACCAGTTGACCATCGAATCGGCCAAATAGGCAATGCGGTAATTCTGAAGTATCTGTTGCTGCTGCTTTTCACTCATGTTGTTCCATTGCTCAGCACTGAAAAGCGAAACCTCGTCGCTGGCAGCATCTATATGGGCATTGCCTTCCCGGGCAAAAATATCCTTCAGCTCCTGAATGGGCCGCGCCTGATCCCGTTTGTTGTCATACCAGTGCTCAAACATCTCGATGAAAGCCCATTGGGTCCATTTATAATATTTCGGGTCACACGTGCGCAACTCCCGATTCCAGTCAAAGGAAAATCCAATCTGGCTGAGCTGAGCCCGATAGCGCCTGATGTTTTCATCCGTTGTTGTTGCCGGATGCTGACCGGTTTGAATGGCATACTGCTCGGCCGGCAAACCAAAGGCATCATACCCCATCGGATGCAGCACATTATAACCCTCCATCCGCTTATAGCGGGCAAAAATATCTGAAGCAATATACCCTAAAGGATGCCCCACATGTAATCCTGCTCCCGATGGATAAGGAAACATATCCAGTACATAATACTTGGGCTTGTCGGGGTCAACCTCAACCTTGTAAATTTGTTGATCTTCCCAATATTGTTGCCACTTTTTCTCTATCTCATGAAAACGATACTCCATAATTCAAAATTTTGCTCGGGATAATTGAACCTTCAAAACTGCGAAAATAGAAAAACTTCTCTAATCGTGTAAAATTTATACCCCATTGTTTCAGATTCATTTTACCCACCTTCCCCACCCCATCCATGGTTTACCCCGAATCAGGAAAAACTGCTTACAGCCGGGTAGAGGTTGACATTGTAATTAAATCAGATTATTTTACAGGACGATCCAAAAAACAAACCCCCATGCAAGAAATCATACGCATCAGTACCAACAAACAGAACGGGCTATTCGACATTACCCGGGAAGTAGAAGCCATTGTAGCAAACAGCCGCATCACTCAGGGCACGGCCTCGGTTTACGTTCAGGGAGCCACCGCTGCCATGATGATCCAGGAAAGTTGGGACCAGTCGGTCCAGAACGATGTGGTGGCTTTGATGAAAAAACTCATCCCCCACGGGGTATGGGAACATGATGCCCAGGACAACAATGGCGATGCCCATCTTAAAGCCGGCTTGATTGGCCCGGGCGAAACCATCCCCATCATTGACGGAAGGCTGGGGTTGTCCACCTGGCAAAATATCTTCGTTTGCGAATTTGACGGGCCGCGTCATACCCGCAACATTGTGGTAACCCTCACCGAGGCTTAAACATGTTGCTCAGCATAGCCATTCAAATTCACCCGCGCTGACTGGCCCTCAGTCGGTAAAATTTTTATATTTGTTTACAGACCTAAAATTTATAAACCATAATCAAGGAGGTGCCCATGGCTAAAATTGATCTTTCCCTGAACAATCTCAATGAACTCTTTCCCAGTGATTTCACCCAGGAACAGACGGCCAAGGCCAAGACGATCTTTTTGAAAGAACTGGCTTTGCTGGCCCACAAATTTTACGGGGGCAAAATGCAAACCCTTCCCAAAGCAGGGTTGTATGGCTTCAACTGGTTCAATGTATGGTATACCCCGGGGGTGAGTAAAATATCAACGACCATCCGCGACGACAACTTAACCTCATTTGATGTATCTAACCGGGGCAACATGGTTGCTGTGGTTTCCGATTCGACCCGTGTTTTGGGCGACGGAGATGTAACGCCCCCCGGAGGTTTAGGGGTAATGGAAGGCAAAGCTTACCTGATGAAGTACCTGGCCGGGATCGACGCCGTGCCATTATGCCTGAACAGTTACAATGAGAACAAGGAACACGATCCGGACAAAATCATCGATTTTGTCCGGATGCTCGAGCCCAGTTTTGGGGCCGTCAACCTGGAAGACATCTCCCAGCCCAACTGTTATAAAGTGCTGGACACCCTTCGCGAATCCTCTGATATCCCGGTCTGGCACGACGATGCCCAGGGGACAGGGGCCGTAACCGTTGCCGGTCTGGTCAATGCTTTGCGGATTGTAGAAAAAGACATCAGCCAGGTACGAATTGTATTATACGGAGCCGGGGCCTCCAACGCCACCATTGCCCGGCTTATCCTGCAGGCCGGCGGTGATCCTGAAAAAATGATCCTTTTCGATTCCAAAGGAGCCCTCAGCAAAGACCGCGAAGACATTAAGGCCGACCAGCGATTCTACCGAAAATGGGAACTTTGTCAAAAAACCAACCCCGACCGCATCAACGACATCGAAAAGGCGATGAAAGGAGCCGATGTCCTGATTTCCCTGAGTAAACCAGGACCCGATGTGGTTAAACCCGACTGGATCCGCCTGATGGGAACCAAACCCATTGTTTTTACCTGTGCCAACCCGGTGCCGGAAATTTATCCCTACGCCGCCAAAGAGGCCGGGGCCTATATCACGGCCACCGGACGCGGCGACTTCCCCAATCAGGTCAATAATTCACTGGGCTTCCCCGGCATCCTGAAGGGTGCCCTTCTGGTAAGGTCGCGCAGTGTAACCGACAACATGGCGGTGGCTGCTTCCTATTCCATGGCCAATTATGCCGAAAAGAAAGGCATCCATCCCGACTACATCATGCCCAAAATGGACGAAACCGATATGTTTGCCTATGAGGCAGCTGATGTGGCCATGCAGGCCATCAAAGACGGGGTGGCCCGGGTCGAAAGCGACTGGGACACCATCTACAACCGTACCCTCGAAGATATAGGCCATACCCGCCATACCATCGACATGATGATGGAACAAAATTTCATCAAAAAGCCCGATACCGCCTTGCTCGAACAAGCCCTCAACAAAGCCATCGAGCAGGTCAGATAAACATCGCTCTTTCCCGGCCCCACAAATGGGCAGAAAGGGTCCCGCCAGCCGGCGGGACCCTTTTTATTGCTCCAAAACAGGATTTTATCCATAACAGCTTGTAAGAGCAGCCGGTTAATTGACAAGGACACAGCTGACTGAAGGGTTATTCAACCACCATTTTACCCTGGAGGATGCGGTTATTGCTCATCTGCAGGCGGAGCAAATAAAGGCCGGCGGGGAGTGATGAAACCGAGAGGGTTTTTCTGTTGTGGCCGGGATTCAGAAAGTAATGCTGCTGCATAACCACCGCGCCCAGCGAATTGATGACCTGAAGGCGGGCCTGGTGGCTGATGCGTGAATCCATTTCAAGGTAAACCTTTCCTTTGGAGGGATTGGGATAAACAACGAGGCGCTGGTTTTCTTGTTCCGCAGGCTGAATGGCATTCAGGCCACTAACGTGGAGGGTATCCGAGAGGGTCGTGCATCCGTGGGGCGAGATGTTGGCCACCCGGTAAATACCGGTTTCGGTAATGACCAGGGTGTCATCATCGGCGCCTTCTATTGGTTCACCCTGGAAGAACCATTGCGGGGATTGATTGGCATCGGTAAAGAGGGTATCGGCATTTTGGCGGATGTGGGGTTTATCAGGCAGGGTATCGACCATCACCAGGCTTTCGCGGCGGGTATGATATGCCCCGTTGATGGTCAGCTGAATGGTTTTTGGCCCGGGCACCGAATAGGTGACCTGATGGGGCCCGTAACCTTCAGCATAGCGGGGTTCAGCACCATAACCAAAATCCCAGGTATAATGATTCAATGTATCAGGCACCCCGGGCTGAAACTGTGTGGACCCCCCGGCGCAAATGCGCATATCTGCTGCATCGATCGTTGGTTCAAATCCCCGGGCATCGTTTTCCACCTGAACCTGATCAACAACAATCCCTCCGCCTCCATGGCTCATCCCTTCAAAGGCCAATCTGTACTGTGATGTGGGATGTGGCAGATAGAGGGTATCGCGCTGCCAGTTGTCGAGTGAACCGCGGTAGTCCTTCAACGGAAGCCACGGCAGGGTATCCGAATAACGAATCAGGACCCTCAGCTGGTCGGATTGACCCGCCAGGTCGGGATTGGCCCGATAAAAAGTCAAATAGGGGTAATCGCCCCCGGAAAGGTCCATCCTGGGGGCAACAAGACGAGAGACATGGCCCGAATCACTGGAAAATAAAAGATTAAAGCTGCCGTTTGCCGGCTGTGAAGGCACGTTGTTGCTGCCGCCCACAGCGATCGACCATCTGCCGGTATCCCCGCCCGGTGTCTGCTCAACCCATCCCCCCGGCAGGTTGTCGGCCTGAGCGAAATCCTCCCCATAGGGCAGGATCTGACTGGCCCATAGTTCATAAGCAAGTGTTTCTGACCATTCGGTGTAATCCCCCGACTGCAACCGGGCCCTCACCCGGTAGCGATAATCCCGGCCTACTTCCACCTGATTGTCCAAAAAGGAGGTGGTGCCGGCATCCACTGAATCCAAAAGTTGCTGGTTTCTGGCGATCACATAATAATCAACCTGCTGGCGGTTATAAGGGGCATTCCAGGTCAGTTTCAAGTCAGGGTATTCGATCTGAACCGTCAAATTCGAAGGATGGCTTTGATAAGGCTGATACCCCTCCATCCGGTCAATCCTGCTGCGCTCGGGATCCAGCCACTTTTCCAGCTGATAAGGGGCGGGCCCGAAGTCATCCCAGGAACGGGAAATTTTGGCAAAATAATCATTGACATTATTCTGACAGCTGGCCTGGCCGCCGGTGAGACCTCCAATGATGCGCTTATTCTGGTTAAAAAGCGGGGCTCCCGACGATCCGCCTTCGGTGGTTCCCAGATCCCACTGTTTGATGCGCCAATGGGAATTCAGATCATAGGAGGAATCAGGAAAAGTGGCATGAACGGGCGGATCATCGTCTTTGGTGATCATCTTGGCATCGCCACTGGGATGATGAATGGTGGTGGTCCTTGTGATGTTTGAAGTATCCAGGCTCCACCCGGCATAGAAGGGGCGGTAAGTAGGTGGAATGGCCTCAGACAGTTCCACCAGGGTGAAGTCGAGCTGATCTGTTCGCGGTGAAGTGGCTAAGAGCCGACCCACCGAGAGGGTCTGGTCACGGGTAAAGGCCTGCGCATTGCAGGAATCGGCTTCGTAGTTGAAATAAAAAACGGCTTCGTCCAGCTGGTTCTGAGAGCTGATGCAATGATTGGCCGTTAAAAAGTAGGGATGGCCGTTGGAATGGGTGTTGTTGATCAGGCTGCCCGAACACAAGATCCCCTCGAGATTTCCCAGGGTGGAAACCAGGGTAACAGCATGTTTGACATCCTGCCAGTTATCACCTGCCGGACATCGAATGTCAACATTGCAGTCGCCTGAAGAACCAAACCCGTTGTCCAGGGTAGCCCTGGAGAGGACATCCCATATCCCCAAAAAGTCGTGGCCCACTTTGGAAAGGACCAGATCTCCATCAAAGGGGGACTGGTCAGGCTCATAGTATTCGATCACCACCTCTTCGCCTTTTACCGGGGCCACGGGCAGGCCGCCTCCTGCCTTATTGTTGGTGGCAGTAAAGGCCCCCAACAGATGATCATGTTTTTTGCTGTAGACAAACAATTCGGCCCCCGGGGGCAGGCGGTATTGGCCAAAGACCAGCTGCAGCGAAAAAGCCCCTTCCGATCGGATGGCCAGCCGGTAAATCGTCCCCTGGTCAATGCGGTGTTGATCCCCCCTTTTTTTGATATCCAGATCAACGTTTAAAACCCGGGCAAAATGAAGTTTCTTGCGGCGAGGAGCCTGCCGGCTTTGCCGGCGCAGGGCTTGTCCATCCACCTCAGGCATATCAACCACCGGCGGCTCAGGCAAGGAAGCCTTACGGGTGTGGCTGGGAGGAAGCTTTCCTGTTTGGATCTGCGACACACCGGAGCCGGGATGCATGATCAGGGCTGTAAAGAACAGCACGATGAGGTTCCGTCCGCGCCAGGTGTTCATGAAAAAATCAATCATATCGCCATTTATCCGGAAATGGGCTGGGCATATTTCTGCACATCATCTCCGGTGATTTGTGTTCCGCATAATATGATCAGTCGTTCCAGCACATTCCTGAATTCCCTGATGTTGCCGGTCCATGATATATTCTGCAACTGAGCAATGGCATCGTCGGTAATCTCCCGGGGGGTGATCCCATATTCCTGGCAGATCAGCCGGTTAAAATGATCGGCCAACCCGGGAATATCCTCCTTTCGCTCGTCCAAAGAGGGCACATGGATCAAAATGACACTCAACCGATGGTACAGGTCTTCCCGAAACCGGTTCTGCTCAATCTCCTGCTTCATGTTCTTATTGGTGGCAGCCAGAATCCGCACATCCACCTCAATAACCTTATCGCTGCCCACCCGTGAAATCTTTTTTTCTTCCAGGGCCTTTAAAACCTTTGATTGGGCAGAGAAACTCATATCCCCAATCTCATCCAGAAAGATGGTGCCCCCATGGGCCTGTTCAAATTTGCCTTTGCGTTGCTTATGGGCCGAGGTAAAAGCTCCCTTTTCATGGCCAAACAGCTCACTTTCAATTAATTCAGATGGTATCGCAGCACAATTCACCTCTACGAAAGGCTGCTCGGCCCGGGGGCTTTTTTCATGCAACCACCGGGCTACCAACTCCTTGCCCGTCCCGTTTTCCCCGGTAATCAGAACCCGGGCATCGGTTACCGCCACCTTCTCTATCATCTCCCGCACCTGTTGAATGGCTTGCGACTGACCTACTATATCATGGGTCCTGGCAATCTTCTTTTTTAGCCGGCGCGTTTCCCTGACCAGATTTTTCCGGTCCATGGCATTGCGCAGTGTCACCAACAAACGGTTCAGATCAAATGGTTTCTCAATGAAATCATAAGCCCCTTTCTTGATGGATTCTACCGCCGTATCAATGGTTCCGTGGCCGGAGATCATGATCACCGGCACATCCTCATTGACTTCATTGAGCTGATCCAGCACCTCAAGGCCATCCATCTTGGGCATCTTGATATCCAGAAAAACGGCATCATACTTATTGTTTTTGTACAACTCTATTCCGGCTTCCCCATCGGAAGCGACATCAACCTGATGATTCTCATATTCGAGAATCTCCTTGAGGCTCTCCAGGATGCTCTGCTCATCATCAATGGCAAGGATTCGGGGCATGAAGCATTCAATTTAGATTCCTGTCATTCACCATTTAAATCGCGATCGGCAACACCCTCCTTGATCGCATAACTGCTCTGAACAAATTGTTCAAAACCAAATTTTTCCATGATAAAGTTAACAAATATACTGGCCAAAACAATCATATCCACGCGAAATAATTCCAAACCCTTGATATTTTGCCGTTCCTCACTGGTGGAACGGATCAGTTTGTGGTGAAGCTGAAGAAAGTGGCGGTGGGGTATCTTTATGCAGGGCTGGTCAGCAAGATCGTGGTCAAGGAGGCCTTCAGCCGAGAGCACCGAACGGATCGATTCGAAGGTACCGGCACACCCCACAAACATGCCGGGTTGATATTGATGGTAAGCCCACCTCAAATCGGCAAGGCCATGGTGGTAATAATCGCGGATTTTTTCAATCTCGGCCTGTGTGATGGGATCAGAAGGTTGGAATTTTTCCAGCACCCGGGCCATGCCAATATCAAAGCTTTGTTTCCATAGGATATGGTGCTCGCTGGCTATGATGCATTCATTGCTGCCCCCTCCGATATCAATGATCAGGGCGGGTTGTTCGCCCAGGTTAACGGACTGACGCACCCCACGGTATATCAACCCGGCTTCCTGATGGCCTGAGACCACCTCGACCGGAACATTCAAATCCTGGTGTACCTTTTCAATAAAAGCCGAACCATTATCCGCACTACGAATGCCTGAAGTAGCCACCACCACAATTTTATCCGGGTGGTATTGTCGGGCCGTTTCCATCTGGCGGGTCACTGCCGCCATTCCCCGTTGGAAAGCACCTTCCGTTATGATTTTCCTGTTGATGCCTCCCTGTCCGATTTTAACCCCGATCTCATTGCGGTAAAGGACCTCGATATGTCGCCCCCTACCTGATTCTGCCACCAAAAGATTAAACGTATTGGTTCCCAGATCAATAACAGCTATTCGCATAGGCCCATCACCTCTGTATCTTTTTTAAACAGCAACAGCGGGCAGTGCCCAACCCTATTTGCTACCATCCTGTCGTGGTCAACCGAATTCAGGTATCCTTGCCGCGGAGTCCCGGATCCGGATGCTCCCGGTGTGGCGCCCTGATTCGTCCAGGGCCGGTCAGCTCACCTTCTTTTCCCGTTTAAAGGGCTTGGTTCGGTCAAACAAGTAACGATAGGTAATATGGGTTTTCCGCACGCGCGCCCCTATCTGTTCGGCCACTTTCATCATGGCCGGGTTGAAATCACCAATCCAGTTGAGCTCAAGGTCTTTATAGGGGAAGTTTTTGTTCAGGGCGATATCTCCAAAAGCCATCACCAGGCCGCCTTCAACACCTTTGCCCTGGTGTTCAGGAACAACGCCAAAGATCAAACCCAGCACTTTTTTAGGCGGCATAAACTTCTTGTAGAAGAGAAACTTCAACTTACCCAACAAATTCATCTTTCCATTCAGATGCTTGATGATCTGGTTGGCGTCGGGGACCATCAGAAAAAAGGCAATGGGGTCATCCCCGTAGTAAGCAAAAAGCATCAGTTTTTCATCCAGAATGGGTTTCAGGCTGCGCATCAAAGCCATGGCATGGGTCCGGGTAATTTTTTTGACCCCGGCATAGCGTTCCCAGGCCCGGTTGTAGATGTCGCGAAAATCCTCAGTATACTTAATCAGTTGTTTTCGGTCGAGGTGCTCAAAACGGTATTTGGGATTGCTGCGGATGCGTTCGGCTTTTTGCTCGATGATCGGGGAAAGGCCTTCTTTCTTAATCTCCCGGTAGTAGGTATATTGATTGAAAAAGTTTTGGAATCCATAAGCCTCGAACAGCTCCTGGTAGTAAGGAAAGTTATAGGGCATGCAATAGTTGGGTTCATGGTCAAAACCATCCACCAGCAGGCCCCACCAGCGGTCGCGATCCCCAAAATTGACGGGCCCGTCCATGGCCTCCATATTGCGTTGTTCCAGCCATTGTTTACATTGATCAAACAACATAAAAGCAGCCTGCTGGTCATTAATGCACTCGAAAAAACCCATCCCGCCTGTTGGCTGGTCATTCTTGTAGGCTGTTTTATAATCTACAAAAGCGGCCACCCGGCCTACGGTCTGATCGTGCTCATCGAGCAGCAACCAACGGATGGCTTCGCCATTGCGGAAAAATTTGTTTTTGGAAGGGTCAAAAACCTCCTCTATATCCTGGTCCAGGGGCCGGATAAAATTTTTCTCCTGTTTGTACATCCTTACCGGAAGCATTAAAAATTCACGGGCGCGCCTGGAATTGTTCACTTCTACGATCTTATAATTATTGCTCATACTCTGATATTAGGGCATTTAACAATGCAGCAGGCAGCTGCTAAAAGCATTGTAAATATAAACAAAATCTCCACGAGTGAAAAACAGAGTTATCTGGTGGTACGGCCGAAAGGTTTGTTGTTTAAGCGGGGGTCAGAAGCTGGCCCGAAGGGCTACGATGAAGTTGCGGCCCTGGCCGGCTATTCCTGAGGAATAAGGTCGGTAGCGCACATCCAGGATATTTTCAACCCCTACATTCAGTCTCAGATGGTCGTTGATCTGACAGGAACCTTTCAGGTTGAGGGTCCACCAGGCGGGCGCATAGGGTTCACCCTGATCGTTGAGGGCATACATATGGGTCTTGGACTGTTCACTGGGGGCAAGCCGGGCATTGGGTATTTCCCCGTTGTAGGTGGCATACAAGGCCAGGCGCCAGTTATGCTGCTGGTACTCCAGCTCTGTTTGACCAAAAGCGGGGGCCACATGCCGTATGGCTTTGCCGTCACTGTCTTCGCCCCGGGTCATGGTCAGGTTGGTGGAAAAATCCAGGGCACTCATCAGCTCCCAGTCGAGGTCTACACTGACACCATATATCCGGGCACTCTCGGCATTCACCACCTTATGAACCTGGCTCAGCACCCCGTCGTAATAGATCGAATCCTGTCCATTAAAAGCAGCTTCCCGGCGCACCATGGCATCACGAAGCCAGGTGTGAAAACCGGTGACCTCCAGTCTTGCTGACTGACCAAAATCCTTTTTTACAGCCAAATCCAGGTTGTAGGCATATTCCGGTTTGAGGTTCTCATTGGGCATGACCACGCTCCTGGGCTCCGAATCAAAAACCTTGGCCATATCATCAATATTGGGGGCATGAAAACCGGTCGAGCCATTCAGGTTGAACTGCCATTGGTCGTTGGGCCGGTAAACCATACCCACCGATCCGTTGAGTGCACCCGTGCTGAGGCTCATCTGATCAAAGGGAAAATTGTAATAGGCCGCTGAAGTATCCAACCCCGCTTTGATGTCAAAATGGTTGTACCGTGCCCCGGTGATCAGGGTCCAATGATCGTTGATGTTGTTCTTATAGCTGACGTAGGCAGCCATGGCGTGGTAATCATTGTCGCCATTGGGATAGCGGGTCTGGGTAGGGGTGGTGGCGCCGGTAAAAATATTTTCCTTCCGGGCGGTGGAATTGACCGAATTGTAGACATACTGCAGGCCATAATACAACAAATCATCTCCGAAGGTTTTATCAAAATCGAGGTTGAAAGAAGCGGTACGAACCTTTTCCACCCGGTGGCGGAGCCAGTCTTCCCGAAAACCCCGGTCATGGCGGCTTTCCTCATAATACTGACTGGCCAGGGTGAACTGCATGTTGCTAAAAAACACAGTGGGCTTGCTCCACTGACCATTTAAGGCATGCATCGACCATTTTTGAGGGCCATAATACCACCGGGCATTTTTCAAGTGGCCATCCTTCTTTTGGATCAACCGGTCATAGCGGGGAATGTCAGTAGTGGTCGAATAATGGTAGCCATAACTAAGGTTGAACTGACTGCCTGGGCGATAGCGAAGCTTTCCCATTACATTCAATTGATGGTATCCCGAAGGGTACTGCTCATTGGGGTTGGGATTGTTCACCACTGAATCCCGGCCATTGATGCGTTTAACATATTTCTCCCGCTTGTAGCCGGGATGTTTGTGGCTACCCATCATCTGGTGGCCGTAATCGCTGAATGAGACACTGGTGAGCAGTCCCCACTTGCCCCGGCCGTAATTGTAGTCAATGTGGCCGGTCTTTTCATTGTTGGCCGATGAATACCGCAACAAGGCATTGGCCTGATGATTGGCCTGATCATCGGTCGATAGTTTCACACTTTTGGTGTGGAAGTCCATCACCCCACCCAGGGCATCCGAACCATAAGTGACCGACCCGGGCCCGAAAATGACTTCTGTATTTTCCAGGGCATGGGGATCCAGAGAGATGACATTTTGCAAATTGCCCCCGCGGAAAATGGCATTGTTCATTCGAACCCCGTCAACCACCAGCAAAACAGAGTTGGTGGCAAACCCTCGAATCATGGGGCTTCCCCCTCCAAGCTGACTCTTCTGAATGAATACTTCATTGGACGTTCCCAGCAAATCAGCTGCCGTTTGAGGATTCTTAAAATCTATTTCCCGGGGGCGTATGGTGGTAATTTTATTGGGAACCTCCTCCTTATTCTGTTCCCAACGATAGGCTGAAACCACAAAACCCTTCAGTTTAATCACCCGCTTATTAAGGGCAAGGGCATAATCCAGCTGCCTGAGCTCTTGTTTGGTCCGTAACACACTCTTATAGGTGGGATGTTGAAAATAGATCGAATCGCTGGAGGTAAATTCTTCCAGGCTGGCCAAACCCCGGGCATCGGTGATGACCGAATGCTTTTGAGAGTGGTTGTAAATGGCCACATTCTCAATGGGCTCCAGGGTTTCTGCATCATATACTTTCAATTCCTGGGTATAAGACAAAGAGGAAAACACAACCAACAATATGCCCACCAGTATGATTTTACCCGATTTGTTCATATCTTTCGTGGTTTTTCGCTGATTCAAGAACGGATCTCATTATATTTGTGAGGGAAAATCCCAATGGAAGATTAGATGCACATCTTACCCCAGGGATTAATCGGGACCCGTTTTTATTCAAACCAAATCATTGAACAAAGATGAAAAGAACCATTGCAATTATTGCGGCTTTTTTGATTTTAGGGGGATTGGGCACTTTCATATACCTTCACCGGCAACAAGTTCCAAATTATAACATGACCCGGTTGTTACCGACAGAAACAGCCTTTTTCATCAATGTAGATGATCCGGTTCGATTCATGGATCAGCTCACCAATAAGAGCAAGATATGGGATGAGCTGGAAAAAATGGCCCCGCTTGAGGATTTGACCCATCAGGTGGCCTACCTGGACAGTATGGTCAATCACGAAGAAAGCCTGAAAAATGCCTTCGACAATAAGAAGATGATCATTGCAGCCCAGAAACAGGGACAAAACCGGGCTGGATTCACCTTTCTGTTCAATCTGCAAAGCAAAAGCCACCAAAACCAGTTGGAAGGCTACCTGGAAAGATGGGGCCGGTCAGGTTCGCGCACAGTGAACACCCGCACCTACAATAAAGTTCAACTCCATAGTATTGAAAACGGGAAGAAGCAAGTGCTTTCTTATGCCACTACCCGTGGTGTCCTAATCGCCAGCCCTTCCAGTTTACTTGTTGAGCAGGCCATCCGCCAGTCATTCGTTGAAAATCCCCTGACTACCCAAAAGGGCTTTCAGAAGATCCGGGAAACCGCCGGTAAAAATGTTGTCGCCAACCTCTACATCAACTTTAACCGCCTGCCGGAATTGATGGCCCTGCCTTTAGCTTCTCCATTCAGGGATTACATCGGCGAAATGGCTGATTTTGCCCACTGGTCAGCCCTGGACATCAACATCAAGTCAGATGCATTGCTATTGAACGGATTCTCAAAGGATCATCCCCAACAGAGCGAAATCCTTGACCTATTCGCCAACCAGGAGGCCGTAGAGCTCGAGATCGCAAGCGTATTGCCATCCAACACCTCTACCTTTATCTCTTTGGGCCTGAGCAACAAGAAAGATTATCGCCGCCAACTTCATGGCCTTTACCGCGAACATGAAACCCTCGATCAGTACAAGGCATGGGTTGAATCCATTCAATCCAAACACGGATTCAATCCCGCCAGCCAATTCTACGAGCTGTTCCATCAGGAAGTGGGGCTGGCCTTCTTGCATGCCAATGTTGAGCAACCCAGAGAAAAGGCATTCATCCTGCTTAAAACAAAGGGCCAACGCATTGCCCGCAATCAACTGAGCCGGTTAAGCAAAAAAGCCACCCCTCAGGACCAACCCCATCGAACGCAAATCAAAATTGACGAACAAACCCAATACCCGGTCTACCGGCTTCCCATCGATCATTTGTTTGGCCGGTTGTTTGGAAGTATGTTCAAAGGTTTTGGAAACGAATACTTCACCATCCTCGACAATTACGTGGTTTTTGCCCATTCAACCGATATGCTCAAGGAGTTCATCTACTCAAACATTTTGAATAAAACCCTGAACCACAACCCACAATATAAGAAATTCTCCGAGTACCTGTCCCATCAGGCCAACTTCCATTTTTATACCAATATGTACCGTTCGCCCCAACTCATTGCGAATTTCCTGAGAGATGACCTCAAGGAAGGGATTGATCAGAATTTTCAACATTTCAGAAAATTTCAGGCCCTGGCTTATCAGTTTATGGGCGGCGACCAAATGTGCTACAACAATCTGTTTATCAAATACATTCCCAAAATTCAGGAGGAACCCAAAACGGTTTGGGAGACCCACCTGGATACAGCCACTGACTTTAAGCCGGCACTGGTAACCAATCACCATACCGGGGAGAACGATATTTTTGTCCAGGACCTGAACAACAAGATTTATTTGATCAACAATGTCGGGCGCATCTTATGGAAGAAGCAGCTGGATGAGCCCATCATGTCGCAGATTTATCAAATTGATTATTACCGCAACGGCAACCTTCAGATGTTGTTCAACACCCGCCACAAGATGCATCTGATCGACCGGAACGGGAATTATGTAGAGCGATACCCGATAGAACTGCCTGCTCCAGCTACCGCGCCAATGGCGCTTTTTGACTATGAAAACAACAAGGATTACCGGATTATGATCCCCGGTAACAACAAAAAAATCTACGATTTTTACAAGGACGGAGACATTGTCCAGGGATGGGAATTTGATCAGACGGATACCCGTGTTACCCAAAGAGTCCAGCACTTTCGGGTTGACACCCGCGATTATATTGCTTTTGCCGACAAATACCGCATATATATTCTCAACCGGCGGGGCGAAGTCAGGGTGCGACCGGAAGAACAATTTGCCCGCTCGAAAAACAACCTGTTCAAACTTGAACCCGAGACCTCCCGCAATCCGGCAAGGCTCGTTACTACCGACGTTCAGGGCCGTGTGCGTTATGTGAATTTTACCGGTCAGGTGCATACCCAAAAAGTCAATGACTATTCCTCCAACCATTACTTTGACTATCAGGATATCAACAGCGATGGTTACAAGGACTTCATTTTCCTGGATGATAATACCCTTGAGGTCATTGAACAGGATGGCAACACCCTCTATTCCCATTCTTTCGAGGCCCCCATCAACGATCGCCCGATTCACTTTTATTTTGCTTATAACGACCGTAAAATCGGGGTGGTTTCCAGGCAGGACAATCAAATTTACCTGCTAAATCCCAGCGGCCAGCTTTATGAAGGCTTTCCCCTAAAAGGCAGCACCCCGTTCAGCATCGGGTACCTGGATGAAGCGGGAAAAGATTTTCACCTGATCGTAGGAAATAAATACAACTTTTTGTCCAACTATAACGTAATAGGCAAGTAAGTAGAGGAAGATTATCCCCAATGACATGCATATCAGGGAATCTTTTCATCCAATGATCACGGAACAGGCCAATAAGTAACGATAAAATCCAGCTAACTGCCTTTATATGAAAAGCACAACAGCGCGAATTCAAAGCATTTTGTCTTTATTGCTTCTGCTCATGCTGACGGGGATACTGGGGTGTGTAGAGGACAAGTTCGATCTTCAGCGGTTATCGACCGACATGGAAGTATCCCCTTCATTTTCTGCGCCGCTGGCCAGGGGTTCCATTACGATCGATGATTTAATTGGCAATGAAGACAGTTATGTAGAATATGACTCGTCGGGGGCCGATCCTTATCTGAAAATTGTTTACCGCGAAGACAGCCTGCTCTCTTACACCGGCGATGATTTCTTTGACATCAATGAATCAGGCAGCGATGGCTATACCATGGGTAATATAAGCATTCCGGCATTCGGCCCGGTGAAGGCTTCGGTCACTTTTGGCCAGATCGTCGACCAGGCTACCACTGATACCTCTACGGCCAATACCATTGAATCGGCCGACGGAAATTCTATTCCCATTCCGGAAATCAGTGAATCGGATTCGATGGCCATTGCAGGTGAATATGAAGCAGATCTGATCGATCAATTCCGTTACGCCGTGATTGACAGCGGCAGCATCGAGCTGACCCTGACCAATGAACTGCCGGTCCAAATAACAGCAGAATTCCAGCTGATCAGTCAAATCATGGCTTCTTCAGGGGATTATGTGGAGGATACGGTTCACCTCAAACACTTTGAGTTCAAAGAGGTACCTGCCGGGGCAGGCCAGGCAACACAAACGATGAATCTGGCCGGGCGGAAGATCGGGCAGGTTCTCTACATCAGCGAACTGGCCCTGAGCACAAAAGGCAGTGAAGGTGAGGCTGTGCCCATTGATTTGGACAAACAGCAACTGAGCCTGGAAGCCTCCTCCAGCAAACTTAAGGTCAAAAGCGGAGAGGTGGCCCTGGAAAATGAACAATACCTGGACAACAAGACAACCCAAGTCAGCACCGGCTATTCCGGCGACAGGCGTTTGGATACCATCCGCCTCCGAGGAGGCAGCATTGACTATACCATCACCAACAGCACCGATGTATCGGCCCAACTGCATTTCCGCCTTCCCAAAACCATCGATCGGGATACCGACGCTCCCCTGACCGTGACCCAAAATATTCCGGCCCGCTCCGAGATCGATGAATCCATCGAACTGAACAACACCCAGACCCTCCTGAACGGGGCCGATTCCATCCCGGTCGAATATGGCCTGAAACTGGAAGCCTCCCAGGAATTTGTCGAATACCACGCCAGCGACCAGGTGGATTTCAACTATACCATCCGCCTGAGCAGTCAGGATGCTGACTACATCAGCGGTTATTTTGGCCAGGAAACCATCTCCTTCCCCCGTGAAGAATTTGAAACGGGCATGAGTGTTTTTAATAAAATCAGCGGAGATTTCACCTTTACCGATCCCTCCATCCGCCTGTTCTATACCAATAACATCGGGATTCCCTTCCAGGCCAGCCTGGATCTGGAAGCACAATCGGGCAGTCAAACGCAAAACCTCAATGAAGGAGGTGCCGACGGGCTGCTCTCATTCAACTACCCCACCCTCCCCGACCAGCCGGTCAATGACACCATCATCATCGATAAAACCAACTCGGCCGTGGAGGACTTCATTTCCCTGCCTCCGGAAAACATCAGTTTCCAGGGCCAGGGAACCATCAACCCCAATGACGATCCCACCCGGCGCAACTTTTTATCCAACCCCCCAACCGTTCAGATGGGGATGGAAATGGCCCTGCCCCTGAAAATTGAAACTTCCGGGGTCACCTACCGCGACACCTTTGCTTTTGATGTGGAAGAGATCAATTTTGAAGAGCAGGTCAAACTCTTTGGTCAATTCACCAACGAATTTCCCTTCAGCGTTGACCTGAAGCTGATATGCCGTGATTCGACCACCCACCAGGACCTGCTTGAACTCGAGGCCGTCGATGAGAACAACCAACCGGTCAACCTGCTTGAAGCCCCCAAAGTTGACCAGTCGGGCAAAGTGACTGCCCCCAGCCAAACCACGGTCTATTTTAACATTGCAGCCAGTGATATTGAACAATTCAATCAAACCAACCAACTGGTGATCAGAGCTTCCATTGCCACCCCGGGTGATGGAGGGGTCACCTTCTATACGGATTATTCACTCGATTTTCGCATCGGTATTTCTGAAACCTCAACCCAACTGGATTTGTAAAAAAGCCCCATTATGATGACCAAGCAGGCCAAATACCTATTGACGCTTTTACTGTTTTCTTCACTGGCCCTTTATTCCGGGGCCCAGGAGCCCAATACCACCTATTTCATGCCCCGGATCCCCCAGATGTCTTTCATGAATCCGGCTTTCCAGCCAACCTGTAATGTATACATCTCCTTTCCGGGCCTCTCGGAAGTGAACATGAACCTCGGCAATAATACCCTCGCCTACAGCGATGTCATATTTGAAGGGCCCACCGGCGACTCGCTGATCACCCCGCTCCATCCGGACGCCGATGTGGGCAATTTCCTCAACAAGCTTAAACCTACCAACTCCATTTTCTCGGAATTTTCCACCAACCTTTTCGGCCTCGGGTTCCGGGCCGGTTCGGGTTACTTCACCTTCCATGTTAAGCAACGCTCTTCCCTGAAGTTTAGCTATCCCAAGGATTTTGTCACCTTTTTGCTGCAAGGCAATGAAAAGATGAAAGGGAAGAACCTGGACATGAGCAATTTTAATTTTTTCTCCAACCACCACCTGGAATATTCCCTGGGTTATGCCGGACAAATAGACGACAAGCTTGATTTTGGGGTGCGCCTGAAATACCTCAACGGCATTGCCAATTTACAGTCCAAAGACTTCAACCTCCAGCTTTACACCAGTCAATCGGGCGATTCCCTGTCCTTAAACTCAGACATCGATATGCGTGGGTCAGTACCGGCGGAAGTGACCACCGACAGCATGGGCTATATTGACCAGGTCGATGGAATAAAGCCGGGGGTCTCTGATCTGTTCGCCAACCCGGGCATCGCCCTTGACTTTGGGGTGGCCTATCAAATCACCGACGAGCTGGAAGTCTCAGCCAGTGTTACCGATCTGGGCTTCATCAACTACAGCAATTATGTACATAATTACACGGTAAACGGGCAGTTCTCATTTACCGGGGTGGATGTCAGCTCTGAATTGAACGGCAACGGAAGCAGTGATTTTGACCCGGCGGGACAACTGGCCGATTCCCTTAAAAACCGGATTGAATTTGCTTATTCCGACCAACAATTTCTGCATCTGATGGGCCCCAATATATATATAGGAGGCAATTATCAACTCAGCGAGCGGGTCGATTTCGGAGTGGTATCCAGAACCCGTTTTTTCGCCGGGGAAGTTCATCAGAGTTTTACCCTTTCGGCCAACACCCGGCCCATTCCCGGGGTTAGTTTCTCGGCCAGCTATTCGGTGATGAACCGGGCCTACAACAACCTCGGGGTAGGACTTGGGTTAAGACTCGGACCTTTTCAGGTTTACACGGTCAGCGACATCATCTCAGCGGGTCTGTGGCCCGAGAATACCCAGGCTTTCAACCTTCGGTTTGGCCTGAACTTTGTCTTTGGCTGTAACCGCAGGGCCAGAATCCTCGATGATGAACCCATGATCAGGTAGGAGTAAACAAAAGGCCTTAATTAAGAAGGCAATAAATTAAGGTTTTTCAAACACCAATTCTTTCAGCCACAGCACAGTAGGCTTACCAAAGGTCTCCCTATTGTCCGCAGGCCTTTTGCTGCCGGAGGCTCCTCCCATCCGGCCACCACCCCCAATGGTGCCATTTGAACCCCATAAACTGTTGGAGGGGTCATCCATGTTTTTCACATGGCCGGTAACAATGCCTATACTGAGCCTTCTTTTCCCGGGAGATACATCATCATAAATCCGGTCAAAAGGGATTTGTGCCTCATAGGAAACACCCTGTTTCGCATCGGTACTGACTGCCACGCGGATATCCAGGGAATCGCTCAAGGCAAGTTGCTGACGCTTTTCCTCCCCAAACCGGATCAACACAACATGCTGCTTGTCGGTGGTATGTAAAAACCGCCGAGAAACATCCGGCTTGGCCTGCCGTGCCCTTAATGGCAAATCCTTCTCCTGCTCCGTCTCCGGTGGAGGCAGTTTTTCCTTGGTGGGTACCGGATAACGAAGCCCCATCGATTGATTGCGCCCGGCAGTGGTATCCAACCAAAGGGTCATGCCAAATGCCATGATTTTACGCTGAACAACCGGATCCGGAGTGCGCAATGCCAGGTAGAGATTTTCTGAATCGTGCTGCACCCCATAGAATAGCTTGCTGTCCGTTTCAAAATCCATCTGGTCACTCCATTCTCCCAAAATACCATCCACTTTGACCCTACCCCGATGATATTGACTGCTTACCTGGTGAAGGGTATTGGTACAACTTATCAACATCAAAAAGATGAAAATGGCCGGTAATATGAACGTGTACTTTTTCATGAGCAAAAGAATTTGAACAAAAGATTTAATATACAAATATACCAACAAGATACCACTTTATTATGAATATTTTGTTATTGGAACAGACAATAGCCCCATAAGTTTTCCCCGTCTTAACAACAAGGCAGAACCTTTGGCAAACAATTGGGGCCTAAATCTGTTACCCGCTTCAACATATTCTATAAACCCAAAACATCATTCATTTATGCGCATTGCAGAGGATGTCACCCAACTCATAGGGAACACGCCACTGGTCAGGCTGAACAAGCTGGACAAGGAAGTGGTTTCCCACATTTTGGTCAAACTGGAATATTACAATCCGGGCAGTTCGGTAAAGGATTGGCTGGGATATGCTTTGATCGAGGATGCCGAAAAGCAGGGGCGGGTCCAACCCGGGGGGGGTAATCATTGAACCGACCAGTGGCAATACCGGGATTGGATTGGCCATAGCATCGGCTGTCAAGGGTTACCGGCTCATTGTCACCATGCCCGAGAGCATGTCAGTGGAGCGGCGCAATCTGATCGAAGCCTTCGGGGCAGAAATCGTACTTACTCCAGCTGAAGAGGGCATGAAGGGTTCGATTGAAAAAGCCCACAAACTGGCTGCTTCTCATGAAAATGCCTATATTCCGATGCAATTCAGCAACGAGGCCAACGTGGAGATGCATAAAAAAACTACTGCCCGGGAAGTTTGGAATGACACCGAGGGGAAGGTAGACATTTTCGTGGCCGGGATTGGCACGGGTGGAACCATAAGCGGAGTGGGGGAAGAACTCAAGCAAGAGAACCCCGACATACGGGTAATCGGGGTTGAGCCTGCCGGCTCGCCGGTTTTGTCAGGTGGAGCGCCGGGCAAACATAAGATACAGGGAATTGGAGCCGGATTTGTTCCGGAAATACTCAATACATCGGTTATCGATGAGATCTTTCCCGTTGAAGACGAGCAAGCCCTGGAGACGGCCCGTTTCATGGCCCGGAATGAAGGCATTTTCAGCGGCATATCGTCTGGGGCTATCGTCCATGCCGCAAAACAAATCGGGAAAAGACAGGCCAACCGAGGGAAAAACATCGTGGCTGTCGTTTGCGATACGGGTGAGCGTTATCTGAGTACAGCCCTGTACAATCCTGATACCTAAAAAATTAATAAATAAGGCATTCCCCGCCATCCCTTTGTCGAAGACCAGGTGGTCGTTTATGCCGAGGCCACCATCCTGGGGCGGGTAACCATCGGGGCTGAATCGATTATCGGGGGCAATGTCTGGCTTACCCGCAGTGTCCCGCCCCACTCCCGCATACTCCAGCAAAAAGCTCAAACCATGAACTTTACCCAGGGAGAAGGCATCTAAATGCAGCACCGCTAAGGTAACATCGTCCTTTTCCATGAAGATTCAAATCAATGAGCTAATTATTAGCTTTTTCCATGGAATAGACTGTTGAAGCCTAAAATCTGAAATATGGGTTACCGCAAAGGAAGTCTTAATCTGATCCTGATTATGGGAATAGTTGCCGGTGCATGGGCAGGAACGGAAAACCCCAAAAACAATAAGGCCCCCAAAAACTACCAGGTCCATCCCATCAAAGGGAAGGCCCCCGAGATCGATGGCCAATTCAACGATCCGGCCTGGCAACAAATCGAATGGCATGACCATTTTGTCCAGATAGAGCCTTATGAAGGGCAAAAACCATCGGAAAAGACCCGCTTCAAGATGGTCAATGACAACGATTACCTCTATATTGCTTTAAGGGGTTACGACAGCCATCCCGACAGCATCGTAGAGCGGCTTTCCCGGCGCGATAATATGGAAGGCGATCGCATGGGGGTTCAAATCGACAGTTACCATGACAACCGCACAGCCTTTTGTTTTTTTGTTACGGCCGCCGGGGTCAAGATTGACTGGATCATTACCGATGACGGGATGAGCACCAACTACAACTGGGATCCGGTATGGCATGTTGAAACCAGCACCGATTCGCTGGGATGGAAGGCCGAGATGAAAATCCCCTTTGCGCAGCTGCGATTTAGTAAAAAAGGCAGTCAAAAATGGGGGCTTCAGATCAAAAGAACCATTTATAGAGAGGACGAGAAGCTTCTATGGAAATTAATCCCCCGGGATGCCAGTGGCTGGGTCAGTCAATTTGGGGATATGAACCTGAGCCAGCAAATCGAACCCCAAAAGGAAAGGGCCATCACCCCTTATACGGTCGCCAACCTGGAGACCTTCCGCCAGCAGCCGGCCAATCCATTTGCCGCTTCGGGCCGCCGAAAGCATCTGGATGCAGGTTTGAATGCCAAGGTTGGCCTGACCAACAACATCACACTGGACATGGCCATCAATCCAGATTTTGGCCAGGTGGAAGCCGATCCCTCCAAGGTGAACCTCACCGCCTATGAAACCTATTTTGAGGAAAAACGCCCTTTTTTCATAGAAGGACAAAGCATCATGGATTTTCGGCTCATGCAAATGGGCAATTTCATGAACGATAACCTGTTTTATTCCCGGCGGATTGGTGGGGCTCCACATTATACCCCCTCGACCGGGCCAAAAGAATATGCCCGTACGCCCGACAATACCTCCATTCTGGGTGCCCTTAAATTAACCGGAAAAACCCGCAATGGTTGGTCGGTAGGGGTCCTCGAAAGCATGACTGCCCGCGAACAGGCCTCCATCGCCGCGAACCATCAAACCCACCATCAAACCGTGGAGCCTTTAACCAATTACTTTCTGGGAAGGGCTCAGAAAAGTTTTAACCAGGGACAAACCCTGTTGGGCGGGATTATGACAGCAACCCACCGGCAAATCAATGCGGATCACCTTCAGTTTCTCCACGATCAGGCTTACACCGGGGGAATCAATTTCAAACACCGCTGGAACGAGCGTTCCTATAACCTCTCATTTCGGGGCATATTTAGTCATGTCAGAGGCAGTGAAACCGCCATCACCCGAACCCAAAGTTCATCAGCCCGCTATTATCAACGCCCCGATGCCTCCTATCTTCAGGTCGACTCCTCCCGCAATACCCTCTCCGGCCATGGCGGAAGCCTGATGTTTACCAAAATGGGCAAGGGCCATTTTCGCTACGGCCTATTCTTGAATTGGAAATCACCGGGTTTGGAACTCAACGACATGGGATATCAACGAGAAGCCGATCAAATCTCTCAGCTCGGATGGGCTCAGTATCGCATCTATGAACCTTTTTCCATTTTTCAAGGCTTGCGGTTTAACCTGAATCAATGGCGCATCTGGAATTACCATGGCCAACACCTCTTTACTGGCGGGAACGTCAACATCAATACCCAATTTAAAAATTACTGGGAATGGGGCATGGGCCTCAATGGCCAAAGCTCTTCCTACTCTAAATCAGCATTGCGCGGCGGCCCGATGCTCAAGGAACCGGCCCGGCTCCGTTATTGGGCCGAACTGGAAACCGACCCCAGAAAAAAACTTGCTTTTACCCTCGGCAACAACCAGAGCTGGAGCAGGTATCACCATAGCCACCGCAATACCTTTTGGGGAGAAGTTTCCTTCCGGCCCCATAACACCCTCCAGATGAGCCTAAGTCCTTCCTTGTCAATACGAAAAGACGAACTGCAGTATGTCACCACCACAACTCATCACAGCGAAAACCACTACATCATGGCTTCCATTGACCGCAAAACCCTAAGCCTTTCTTTCCGTCTTAATTTTAGCATTACACCCGAACTTTCTCTGCAATACTGGGGGCAACCGTTCATCGCTTCAGGCGATTATCATACGTTTAAAAAGGTTACTGATCCCGTTGCATCGGCCTATCACAAACGTTTCCACACCTTTACAGGTCAACAGCTAAATCATCGCGACAAAGCCTACCATGTCGATGAAAACCGGGATGGAGCCACCGATTATACATTTGCCAACCCGGATTTCAACCTCCGGCAATTCAAATCCAATCTGGTAGCGCGATGGCAATATCTTCCGGGATCCACCCTTTACCTGGTGTGGTCACAAAACCGCAACGGCTTTCAACCCAACAGCCAATTCAACTGGCAAAACGAGATGCACCAGCTATTCAACCTTTACCCGGAAAACGTTTTTCTCATTAAGCTGACCTATCGCCTGGGGCTTTGAAAAAAAACCAAACAGCCAGGTAAAGAAAACTCTATCAAACAATCTAAAAGGTGTTGCAGGAAAAAGCCATATTCATCTTATGATTCTATGCCTTCCAGATGCAAAAGGAAGGCATATTCGCGGGCGGTCTCGCGCAATGCCTCGTATCGGCCTGATGCACCACCATGACCGGCTTTCATGTTGGTATGCAACAGCAGCAGATGATCTCCTGTCTTATGGTCGCGCAACCGGGCCACCCATTTGGCGGGCTCCCAATACTGAACCTGGGAGTCATGCAATCCGGTTGTCACCAGCATATTGGGATACTCCTGCTTTTGTACATTGTCATAAGGCGAATAAGAAAGCATATACTCATAATACTGCTTCTTTTTGGGATTACCCCATTCATCAAATTCGCCGGTGGTCAGTGGAATGCTCTCATCAAGCATGGTCGTTACAATATCCACAAAGGGTACTGCAGCGACCACCCCATGGTAAAGCTCAGGCTGCATATTAACGATGGCTCCCATCAGCAACCCGCCGGCACTGCCTCCCATGGCATATAAATGCCTGGGTGCGGTGTAGTCCCTCTCAATTAAATATTGGGCACAATCGTTGAAATCGGTAAAGGTATTTTTCTTATTCAGCAACTTGCCTTGTTCATACCATTTTCGACCCAGGTACTGACTGCCCCGGACATGGGCAATGGCAAAAATAAAACCCCGGTCCAAAAGGCTTAGCCGCGTGGAGCTGAATCCAGCCTCCATCGTATGGCCATAAGAGCCATAACCATAAAGAAGGGTCGGATTTTTTCCATCCTGCTTCATGCCCTTGCGATAAACCAAGGAGATCGGCACTTGCCTGCCATCATCGGCTGTTGCCCAAACCCGCTTTGATTCATAGTCATCAGGGTTAAAATCCCCCAGCACTTCTTCCTGTTTTTTCATTTCCCGTTCCCGGGTCTGCATGTTGTAATCCCAGGTGGTAGGTGGGGTGGTCATCGAGCTGTACACATAACGCAGGCTATGGGTGTCAAACTCGGGATTATCGCTCAAATAAGCAGCATAGGCTTCCTCGTCCATCTCTATGGTGTAGCCCCGGTTTTTATCTTCCCAGGGAAGCACACGAAAGCGGGTCAACCCCCTTTTCCGTTCACTGACCACCAGGTAATCCTTAAAGGTTTCCGCCTGGTCGAGCAATACATCTTGGCGATGGGGAATCACTTCCTGCCAGTGGTCTTTTCTGGTTTTTCCGACCGGGGTTTTCATCAGGCGAAAATTTTGGGCTTTCCAATTGGTACGGATGTAAAAATGCCCGTTGTAGTGAGAAACCGAATATTCCAATCCCCTTTCTCGGGGCTGAATCACCTGGAAATCACCCCGGGGCTCATCGGCAGAGAGATAGCGGTACTCATCCGACATGGTGCTGGTCGAGGCAATCATAATGTACTGATCCGACTTGCTCTTAAATACGTGGGTGTTGAATGTTTCATCCGACTCATGAAAAATCTCCCGGTCCTGGTCCGGGTCGGTGCCCAGGCGGTGGCTGAATATTTTGTGGGCCCGAAGGGTGCCTTCCTGCTTGCGGGTATAAAAGAGGGTCTCACTGTCACTGGCCCAAACGGCATGGCCGGTGGTCATTTCCGGGGTCTGTTCATAAATCTTCCCCGAAGAGAGGTCTTTGATGTGAAGGGTATATTTGCGCCGGCCTACGGTATCCACCCCATAAGCCACCAGCTTATTGTTGGGGCTGACCGCCACCCCGGTGAGGTGATAGAATCCATGGCCCCGGGCCATCTGATTGACATTCAGCATCACCTGCTCCTCGGCCTCCAGAGATCCTTTCTTGCGACAATAAACGGGATATTGCTTCCCCTCTTCATAGCGGGTATAATAATAAAAACCGTTTTTATAATAAGGCACCGAGGCATCATCTTCTTTCATCCGGCCTTTCATTTCATGGAACAGGGAATCCTGGAGGCTTTCGGTGGGCTTTAAAACCTCACGGGTATAAGCATTTTCTGCTTCCAGGTAATCAATTACCTGCTGATTATCCCGTTGATTCAACCAATAGTAGTTGTCAATACGCGTGTCCCCGTGAATCACAAGCTCTTCGGGTTTCTTTTCCGCATCAGGGGGCTGAAGTTGATCATTCATAGTCTGTTGTTGCTTGCAGCCGGTTGACAGCCAAAGAAGGCTCCCGGCCAATACATAAAAAATAATGGATAAAATTGCTCGCTTCATGACGGTTTGCATTTGGGATGATAATGGCTCAATGTCACAATAAAAATAACATTTTTTTGGAAAATCCAAGGTTTTAAAACCACAAATGCCCCTGGCCGGACGGGGATACATGCCAGAAGATAGGCAGAAGCGATCAACTAAACTGCTTATCTCAATGGAGAAGGGTGGATGGAACCAACAAAAAAGATCCCCCCCCGTGGAAGAGGGCTAAAACCTATGAAGAAAGTATTAGACACAATATAAGCCTGCAGAATTGATCAATAAAAGATGAAACATCATGGAAGCGGGCAGAACCGATGGACCAGATACCAATCACCACGGTAGCGGGCATAAACCAACACAGTGTTAACCACAACGGAGGCGGGGAAAACGATCAATAAAACTCGTACCCACCATAAATTTCGGAATGATGACAAAAAGATTGTTCGGGAAGCGGGTCAGGAAAGATCCAAGAATTTACGGAACTTTTCGACCAATTCTTTCTCCGAGATGGGCTTGGCCAAATAATCGTCGCAACCTGCATCATAGGCCTTTTTTTCATCACCTGACAGGGCAAAGGCCGTTTGAGCAATCACGGGTAAAAACGGGTTGTATTTTTTTATCTCACGGGTGGCTTCCAATCCATCTATACCAGGAAGTTTAAGGTCCATCAAAACCACATCGAAAGAATATTTGCGGGTGAACTCAACGGCTTTTTCACCGGTAAAGACATAGTCCACCTGAAAGCGTACATCAGGAATATCCAGTAATTCAATCAATTCGCGGATATACAACAGACTAACCCGGTCATCCTCGACAATCAGGATTTTTTTATCTTGCTGAATATCAGCGTCTTCTGGCTTTTCCTCGGGCTCCTGATCGGAGGTCACACCCTGATCATGCTGATGTCGGGGGGAAGTTCCGGGCTGATCCGGTCTTCCTTTGTGGCCCTTTTTCGAATCCCCGCCCTGGCGCTGGCCCGGCAAATCAACCGTCGGAGCGGTTTTCAACCCTGAACCGGTTCGCTCGGCTAGATGCATTTCCTCCTGCGATGGTCCCTTCATGTAGGGAGTTACCATAAAACCCTGTTGATCATAGAGTAGATGCTGACCCATAGAAAACAAATGATTTTTAAGCGATGTGAGCTGTTTTTCTCACATATATGGGAATTCACGAAAGAAGTTATAGGTTTTTAGATGAAAAAATCCGGATCATTGACAAACTTCACCCGCAAAAAGGTCAAATCAGTTTATTATCTTTATAACAAAATTAGAACCCATGAATGAGGCCTACCCCACCCAAGCTTATCGATCTAAGAATCATAGCCAATACGAATCATCATTATAGCCAACACAAACCATTAATGATAAATCCCTTTTCCCATGAAACCTGCATCCAGTAACCTACACAACAAGGACATGATTATTCATGCAGGTTCCATACGGCCAAAATGTTAAATAAAAGATAATCGTATGAATTATGAATATTGCTAATCTATAAACCATCATTTATGAAAAGAAATCTGACACTACTGGCCATGTTTTTATGCTTTCCTTTCATGGTTGCTTCTATGGGGCAGCCTAATCAGGACAGCAACAGACAATTAACCCCTCAGGATTATGCCCGGGCACAGGGTATGATGTCCGACAGCCTGAATGATTTGATTTTGAATCGCATCAACAGCAGCGGCTGGACCGATGACAACCGGTTTTGGTACAACACGAATACATCCCGGGGACATCGTTTTATTGAGGTTCATCCGGAAGATAAAACCCGGGAGCCTTTGTTCGATCATTCAAAACTTGCGAAGGCTTTATCGAAGAAGGAAGGAAAAGCGGTTGACCCGGATCACCTTCCCTTTCAGCGCATTCGTTTTTCAGACGACGGAAAACGGATCTTTTTCATGCACTACAGTTACCATCTGGAGACCGGAGAGCTTAAGCAGCATAAGGATAAGCAGGGGCGCCCCGGTTTGTTTGAGGCGGCCAGCATTTCTCCCGATGGGAAGAAGGAGCTTTTTATACGCGATCACAATTTATGGGTTAGAAAGACCCCCTCTGGGGATGAGGAGCAACTCACCGAAAAGGGGAAAAAAGACTTTGGCTATGCCACCAACAATGCCGGTTGGATCAAAAGCGATGAGCCGGTGGTGCTGTGGTCGCCCGACTCAAAGAAAATCGCCACTTTCCGGCAGGACGCCCGGCAGGTTAAGGATATGTATCTGACCACCACGAATGTTGGTCATCCCGAGCTTGAGGCCTGGAATTATCCCTTACCCGGAGATGAAAATATTTTCCGCCTCCATCGGGTGATCATTCACCTGGATCCTTTGAAGGTAGTTCCTCTGAAGAAGGGGCCTGATGCCCAGCGTTCGACCATCACCGACCATGTGGCCGGTTATGACGGAAAACTGCTGGATGCCCAATGGAGCGAAGACGGCTCCAGGCTGGCTTTTGTGTCGACTTCCCGCGACTACCAGCAGGTTACCCTGCGCATTGCTGATGCACAGACCGGCGAGGTGCGTGAGGTGCTGACCGAGAACACCAATACCTTTTTTGAATCGGGTTTTTCCGAGCCCAACTGGCGGGTTTTCTTTGATGAAGACAGGGTGCTGTGGTTTTCCAACCGTGACAACTGGGGCCACCTGTATATGTACAACCTGAAGACGGGAGAAATGATTCGCCAGGTGACCGAGGGCAACTGGAACATGAAACGAATTGTTGAAATAGACCATGACAGGGAAGTGATTTATTTTGTCGGTTCCTGCCGGGAGCCAGGAAATCCCTATCATGAGTATCTTTATAAGATCTCCATGGATGGCACCGGCCTGGAGTGTCTGACCCCGGAAGGCGGCCACCATGAGCTCAGCTTTTCTCCCAACGGCAAGTACTTTGTGGACAGCTGGTCATCGGTGGAAGAACCTGCTGTCACGGTTTTAAGAGACATGGAAGGTGATGTAATGATGGAGCTGGAGGAAGAGGATATATCCCGGCTTCTCAAAACCGGCTGGCAGAAGCCCGAACTGATCAAGGCCAAAGCCAGGGATGGCCAAACCGATTTGTACGGCATTATGTACAAACCCACCGATTTCGATCCCAACAAGCAATACCCCATCATCAACCAGATTTATCCCGGTCCCCAAAGTGGCAGTGTGCGCAGATTTAGTTTTAGGGCCCAAAGCAGCCGGCAGGCCCTGGCCGAGCTGGGTTTTGTAGTGGTGGCCATCAACGGAATGGGTACCCCTGGCCGCTCCAAGTCTTTTCATGATGCCTATTACGGCAACATGGGCGACAATACCCTGCCCGACCAGATCACCGTGATGAAACAGCTGGCCGGGCGGCATTCGTGGATCGATATTGACCGCGCCGGGATATACGGGCACTCTGGAGGCGGCTATGCATCAGCCGATGCCATCATGCGTTATCCGGATTTCTTCAAGGTCGCTGTCTCGCAATCCGGTAACCACGACAACCGCAACTATGAAGCCCCATGGGGCGAAAAATGGCACGGGCTGCTCAAACGTTACGGTCAGGACAGCACCAGCTATCACAGCCAGGCCAATCAACTGCTGGCGGAAAACCTGGAAGGCCACCTCCTGCTCGCCCACGGGATGATGGACGACAACGTGCCCCCTTACAACACCCTGCTGGTGGTGCAGGAGCTGATCAAAGCCAACAAGGATTTTGACCTGATCCTCTTCCCCAACAGCCGCCATGGCTATCGATACAACGATTACATGACCCGCCGCCGGTGGGATTACTTTGTGAAGCACCTGATGGGGGCTACCCCACCCAAAGAATATGATTTTTCCCAGGTACAATAAATGATATTACATATGTTGTTGACATCCCTTTTTTCTGCTATGAAAACCGGATGCGCCTGATAGTGGAAATGAAGGGATGTTTTTTTTATAGGGTCATTTACTTTTCGCCGTAATTCTTATACAGATTCATTTTTTAGTTAAAATATTGTTTGTCAATGTTTTAATTTATTAAACCAGATGGTTTTTGAAAGTATAAAATCAATACTGAGAAGTTTCATGGGGATCGCGTGAATGGTCTTGTTAACATTTATAAGTGCCTGTGGCCGGATATTATGTTCCTAAATTATAATTTGTTTTTACTGTTGAATTGCTTCCTCATTTTTTATACCTTTAATGGTGAATTCAAATTATCGAAGAATTTTCCATAACCGGAAATGGCAAATGTTTTAGAGGTCAGGTGAGGTAATTATATTGACTATAATTGAGTTTCCATTGGTTTATTATCATTCCCGGTTCCCATCAATTTTTGAAGGCGTTCAATATGCAAGTCAACAGCATGTTATGAATGTGGTGGATTCATTATAAGACAGCACTTTATGTATAACCTTTTAGCAACAGGTTGTATTATATAGTTGAATATAAACAGTTGGACATGATGAAGTTTTTATCTCCTCATTCACTTCATTGGTTAAATGAAGTATGGATCCAATTCCTCTCCATTGAATGGGATAAGGGAAAAAGGCGGTAATTGGTGCCGCAATGGTGTTTAAATGTTTTAAATCTTTCAAAAACAGATGTTTAAAGGGAGCGATAAATCTGGTTCGGATCAGATCACCCAAATGATGCATATTTATGATGAGCTCATTGATGACATGGAGCGCATCCGCAAGGAGAATAAAAACCTTGCCGATCGGATTGTCTTTTACAAGACGCTGCTTCAGAAAATACCTACTCTTTTTTTTATCATTCATCTGGAAAGGAAAAGCATTAAGTGGAGAAATGATGAATTTGCTTTTTTAGAAGCAACCTGCCACTTCGATGAGCCACATATGGTTGAACAGATCAGACAGTTCTATAGCCTGCAACAGGAAACAATAAATGAAACACATGATTCGGTGAGAAGAGATCCATCCAATCATGGCATTTTTAAAATAAGAGACGCTGAAAACAGGGAGGTATCATACTATTTTAAAGGTTATACACTGACTTATGGAGAACACGGGCAGCCCAGGGAAGTATTTATAACCGCTTTTAATTTAACTGAAAAACTGAAGGATGATTATAAACAGGAGCAGCTGATCCAAGAAAACAAGCGGCTAAAGCATAAACTGGCAGCTTATTTGTTGACAAACAGGGAAAAAGAAATAATACAGCTCATTTTCAAAGGATTTACCTCAAAAAGGATTGCCGTGGAAATGGGCATCAGCTATTTCACCGTGGAGACGCATCGAAAAAACATCCTGCGAAAAATAGAACTTCACAGTACAGCCGAGTTGATCCGCTTCGCCATGGAGGCGGGACTGGTATAGTTGTGGAGGAATGCCGGTGCTGGCAATTGGGTTTATGGCACTTCCTTTATTTTAGCAGGAAAAAAGCCCGGTGCGTGGGGTCGTACGCCGGGTGCCGTGAGAAAAATGAGGGCAGAAGAACACTTCCACCCTCATTAACTGTTCGATTCATTAGGATTGCCTAATAAAATGAAGGCCGACCCGTGATGATTATTTTCATGCCACTTCCTCCTTCAACAGGAGTGTGCTGATGGATGATCATGGGAACCTTTTGCCATCCCCTGTTTTGAACAACAAAGTGGTTGCCTTCCTGGTATATTTCATGGTGGATACCCTGGCTAGTGACCCGGTCGAAGATGTAATTGTGATCTCCTGTTTGTACAAATTGATTTTCTCTGGAATCGCTCGCGTGGATGCCCAGATCCATGAAATTATGATGACCCTGCTGGATGGCTTCGATGCTGTTGTTGTGACCAAGAATGTCCAGTTCTATATAATTGCCCCCCACCCCGGTGAGCTCATTTCTTAATGAAGGTGTGTTGAGGATGGGGGTTGTCATTATATGGACAGGAAGCCCCTGGTCGGGGGGATACAAGTCATCCCCGTAAAGATAGCCGTTTTGTATTAATATGTCTTCATTATTTCCTGTATTGGGCGAGACCTGTTCAATAGTATGAAGATTGCTTCGTTCTTCTTCCTGCCCGAATAATTTTTCTGTGGAGGTCATCAAACCCAACAGGAGAAAAATCATCAAGATATTTGCATATTTCGCGGCCCTTGAATCCATATTTATTGACCTTTCATGTGGCATATTAAATGTTGATGATTTTTCAAATAACTGCTTCATATCCGTTTCAGCAGCTTCTAGCGGTTCTGTTTGATGGAAATGTTGTGACCACTGCCGGAGATCGTTTCAGATACCATGTTTACACCACTGCCCTGCCAAACATTCACCGTGTTCTTATTTGCCTGGTTAAACCATAAGCTGGTGGTGTTGTCATCCAGCATTTGGTCTACATTCACATAGTTATAATCCGAGTTGTCCAGCTTTACATAGGTGCTGTTGTCATCGCCTTCCTGGCGGGAACCTATATAATAGTTATTATCAGAGTTGTTGGTAAGTATGATCTCGGAATTATTGAACTCACCGTTCTGATAACTCCTTACATCCTTGTTTTCTGAAGAATGGTTTTTGAGTTTGATGTCTGAAGTATTCTCTCTTCCCAGTTGACGGGCATAGACAAGTTTGTTTTCTGAAGCATGATTTTTAAGCTTTACGTTGGCCGTGTTGTATGTGCCGTTCTGATAAGTTCTTACTTCCTTGTTTTGGCTGGATTCCTGGATCTGGATCGTGCTCTCATTGTTGTCTTTGTTCGTACCAGTAGCCGTTCCGATGATCTGCTGATAGGTTTTGTTGTAATTACCCTCAATATCAACGGAGGTCTTCATCGTGCCACGGGCGTTATTGCTGCCCCGGCCATTGTTTCCCATTTGCTGCCAGGAATAGTTGCCTGTACCGTCCTGGTCGATGTCCCCGTATAGTTTGACGCCGTTAAAATTTTGAATGGCTTCATTGTGGGTTCCTATTTGCTTGACATACGCATCATTTATCGCATTGTTTCCTCGTTTCATATTCATGTAAATGTTGGCCATATTCTTTTCATTGCCCTGGATGACTTCAGCTTCCTGATATCCCTGTTGATAATTCTCCTGGGTAATGATGGCCGTATTTCCCATGTTTACTCCAGACTGGTTCATGATGATCTTCTGATCATCTCCCTTTTGATTGATGGTCTGGGTATGTTTTTTTCCACTTACTGTGGACTCAACTTCATTTTGAGCTACTACGATGCCGGTCATGAATATGACTACTGCAAAAAGACTGATTAATTTTTTCATAACGTGTTGAATTTTTGGTTAAATAAATGAATGTATGGTTAAGAAATGAGCTCCCTGGCATTGGTGATGATTTTCTCCCCATTGGCTGGTGACGGGATCTGATATAAATGGGTGATTTTAAACCCGTTGGATTGTATCAGAGCATGATCCGGTCTTAATCTTAATGTTTTATTTTAATGTAAGTTATAATAACTTATAAAGCCCGTCAATACCGGAAATTGGGTAGATAATGCAGGACTTCCTACTATGCTGTGCTTGATGAACATTTGTCAGCATTTCGCACGAAGGGATTCGGGAGTTGAAAGTTTTTCCTTTTTATTTTGCCGGGGCTTGTGAATGGTGCGAGAGCTGATAGCGGAAGGGCCTGTTCCGGGATTTTAATCAGATGGGTTATACCTGATTTTAGGTACAAATTTCTGTTGTCTTGGAGTTTTCAGAAATCTTGATCGATTTCCGGTGTGCATCCTGAAAATCTGATTTCTTAATGGTTTCCGATGGCCGTATTTTTCTCCGGTATGCAAGGGCTCATTTGGATTCGCCGATTAACCGGGAAAATGCGGCAGGTGCGGCAAATATGATAATAAGCTGCTCGTGCAGCAAAAGGGTTACCGGGGTCGTCATTGTCTAAAACCGCCATTATGATTAGAAGACTTGTTTTAATCTTTTTTTTGGGGCTGATATATACTTCCAGCCCGATCCGGGCCTCTGAGCCGAAGGCCTCCATCGATTATTCCGGAATGGAATATTTTTTTGAGATTGCCCATTTGTTCAGACAGGATCAGGAACCGCCGGGTCAGCTGTGGAAGGCTTTGTTTCATACTCCGGCTTATCAGTGCGCCATTGAGACCGAATTCAGCAAAAAGTTTTTTAAACGTTATTACCGACTGGCCTTTAAGCCATCGGAAAAAGATAAACTTGCCCGGGAGCTGAAAAAGGAAGGCTTTTATATATCCTACCTCGAGCATATGGTTCACCTGAATGACCGCCTTGATTCACTGGAGTCGTGGATGGAGCAATTCAGAAGGGAGGAGGTCTTATTTAGCAAGGCCCTTTTACGTACGACCTGCTACCTGCCCGAAGAGGCCACCGGAAGATATCCCGGTCCTGAAGTGGGCTTTCTCATATTTGGGCCTGACGGAAGGGGATATGAGACCATACTGATCGACCTGTATTTTTTATCCCAAAACATGTCCTTTGCAGAAGCTTTCCTTGCCCATGAATTTCACCACCATTATGAATCATTCTATTCGGTTGTGAATCCCGGTGATAACGACCTGTTATGGTTTTACGATCAGGTTTATAAGGAAGGTCTGGCCGATCAGATCGACAAGAGAGAACATTTTTTCGGAAACGGATCGATGAGTCAGACAGCCTGGGCCGAGAAATACCGTCGATTGGTCGGTCGCAGTCCCGGAATCATCGACTCGATCAATCATTTGTTGACAGAAATGGCCGGGAATTCATCCCTTTACGATGAAAATGCCGGTAAAATCAAGGAACTCGTTCCCATGAGCGGTCATGTCATTGGTTATTATATGGCAGATGTTATGCTGGCTCATGGGGGTAAAGCATACCTGCTTGAAGATTTTGGAAACCCTTTTGGTTTTTTCAGGCGATACAACCAGGCAGCCCGGCATTCAAGCAAAAATCACCCGGTTTTCTCCCGGGAATCAATGAAAATTCTGCATGCCCTTGAGAAAGAACATGAACTGGACACATCCAGACGGCATTTCTTTGTTTCGCCTTTCAGCCTGATGGATCCACTGCTGGAACAGTCGCCGGTGATCTCATCGGCTTTGATTTCAAGTTCGACTTCCGCGCCACTGGATGCATCAATCTCCATTTCCCCGGCTTCAATCCTGGAATCGGAATAAACCCCAGATGCGGAGCTGGCCTCTATTTCGTCATTCTCTTCGAAAGTGATGTATACCTGGATTTTTTCAGTTGGTTTTAAATGATAATGGTCCTTTCCCTGAATTTTCAGGGTATTGCCACCGACCTCGGTGATGATGTAATCATGAAGGTTGGCATCGGTTCTCACGGTCAAACTGTGATCGCCTGCCTGTTTGATGTTGGCCCGGATGTTCTCGCTGATGTCGATTTCAGAGAAATCAGCAGTATCCCGCGTTTTTTCAACTACAGAACTATTGCCTTCTACCTTTTTTGGTTAAAATCACCGAAGGAAATACAGGCATTCAATATGAGGATGCCAATAACTGAGGGAGATAAGATGCGAATTAAAAAAAAGTTTCCCTGCCAAAAATATTCGAATATTTAGGAATTCTTAATATTTTTTTACTCAAATGAATATGACCCCATCCATGTGACGCTAAGAAAAGAGGGTTTGAAAGCAAGGCTGATTTTTATATAATAAGTCATAATAATTTTGGATCGTAATACAAATATATTATTATAATTTTGGATTGAAGTATTTTTATCTTATATTCCTTGTGAAAACATGTTGGCTATGATCAAGCGATTTCTTGAACAAAAAATATGTGATCACACGGGATCGGCTAAAGCAATTTTGCTTTTTGGTGCAAGGCAGGTTGGGAAAACCACTCTTTTGGAGCATTTGAATTGCGTGCCATATGAGAAAACCTTGTATTTAAACGGAGATGAATCGGTGTAAGGGAATTGCTTGGTGATCCTTCTTCGAGACGCCTACAACCTATTTCCTACGGTTATCGTTATGCAATCGTTGATGAAGCTCAAAACCTACCCGATATAGGTTAACCATAAAGGTCATTGTAGATCGATTGCCTGATCTGCAGGTCATTGCTTCCAGGTCATCGGCTTTTGAGCTTGCTAACAGGACAAGTGAACCCCTCACGGGCCGTAAAACTGAATTCATGTTGTTTCCTTTTTCTTTTTCAGAAATGGTAGAGGAAAAGGATTTTTACCATGAAAACAGCATGCTTCCTCTGCGCCTGATTTATGGTTATTATCCTGAAATAGTGACCCATCCGGGAGAGGAGCAAAAACTCCTCAGGCTTATTTCGGGGAGCTATCTTTATAAGGATTTGCTCCGCCTTGAAAACATTCAAAGAAGTGAATTGCTGGAAAAGATACTTAAAGCATTGGCCCTTCAAATTGGCAGCGAAGTATCCTATAATGAACTGGCCCGGCTCTGTGGAACCAATCCAAAAACAGTTGAAAAATATATAGATGTGCTCGAGAAAGCATATATCATCTTTAGGTTACCGGCATTAAATTTTTCACCAGTTGTATTTAAAAAGATGAAGTAAGAACATCCACTGTATGGTTGTTTAATATTTTGTATCTATCACCCCAGGGCTCAAATTCCAGGGCGACAAGCATTTTGGTTAATGAGATTTTTCGGGATGTAGCGCATGGGCGGGATTAAAAAAAACCACTCCCCTGGTGGGAAGTGGTTGAAAATTTTGGGTAGTGGAGCTGGCGGGAATCGAACCCGCGTCCGGATAAGAAACCGAAATGGTCTCTACATGCTTAGTTCCTGGTTCAGGTTTCGGAAACGACATGGTCCGGAACCCACCTTCGCCGTTTCCTAGCCCCTTAAATTTCACCCAGCCATCGGGGCGGTGACTGAGCTATACCAACTTTGTGGTGACACCTCTTGACCCGGCCGCGGCTGGTCAGCGCCGCCGGAGAGGCGACTCGTCCCGCGACCTCTTGTCGTCGGGATGAAGCTTAAACCGCTTTCGCGTGATTAAGCAGCGAGTGCGTAGTCTTCGTTGCCATTTATAGGCGACGGGAATTGAGATTTACGAGCCGGATTCCCAACGCTCGGCATGCTGCCATTCCGATTGATCCTACCGTCAATGCCATGTCAGCCCCGTTGTTTCAACGCAAAGGTATAAATTATATTATCTGCGTAGGCATTTTGAATGAAAAAATATAAATTTACCCAAAACAACCCTAAACCGAACCCATATGAACGAAATTAAACGCGTGGGTATTTTGCGCGAGACCAAAAATCCCCCTGACCGCAGAGTACCAATGAGTCCTGATCAGGCCCTTGCTTTTCGTCAACGCTTTCCTCAAACCGATTTGTGCGTCCAGCCCAGCCCACTCAGGGGCTTTGAAGACCGGGAATACCAGGAGCGTGGGGTCAACATGCAGGAAGACCTTAGCCATTGCGATGTTCTGCTGGGCATTAAGGAGGTCGACTACACTACCTTTTTGCCCGGAAAAACCTATATGTTCTTTGCCCATGTCGGCAAGAAACAACCCCACAACCGCAAGATGCTTCAGGCCATCGTGCGCAACAACATCACCCTGATTGACTATGAATATCTGACCGATCAACATGGCCGACGCCTGATTGCCTTTGGACGGTGGGCCGGAATGGTTGGAGCCTATAACGGTGTGCGGGCAGCGGGCCTTCGCTACGGGCGTTTTGAGCTGGATCCTGCCCACAACTGCCACGATATGCAGGAGATGTTTGCCGGCCTAAAAAATTTGAACCTTCCACCCATAAAAATTCTCATCACCGGCGGTGGACGCGTAGCTCAGGGCGCTATGGAGACCCTCCGAGCGCTTAATATCCGGGAGGTCTCCCCCGGGGAATTTCTGGAAAAGGAATTCAACGAGCCGGTCCTTACCCGGCTTGACCCGGACCGTTATGTAAAGCACCGCCAAAACAAACCCTTTGACCTGCAACATTTCTTCCATCATCCCGATCAATACGAGTCGACTTTTAAACCTTATCAAAAAGTAACCGACCTTTACATAGCCTGTCATTACTGGGACCCCAAATCGCCTCATTTTATCACCCCTAGCGATATGCAGGAGTCGGATTTTAACATCTCGGTAGTGGCCGATGTGAGTTGTGATGTGGAAGGTCCGATTGCTTCAACCCTTCGCTCTTCCACCATTGCCAACCCGTTTTATGATTACAATCCAAAAACCGGTCAGGAAGAACCGGCCTTCAGCAGTCAAGCGCATGTGACCGTCATGGCCGTGGACAATCTTCCCGGAGAATTGCCCCGGGATGCTTCCCGGGATTTTGGCCAGACCCTGCTGGATGAAATTTTTCCCTATCTGTTGGGGGATGATCAGAAAGGTGTCATCGAGCGCGCCACCATTACCCGGGAGGGGAAACTTACCAAACCCTATCAATATTTGCAGGATTATGTCGATGGCAGGGAATAGAGGGGCAGGTTGCCGGGTTCTGCCCTAATGGCCTTATTGCAGGTTATGTTGATGTGGTACTTCTATAAAGGCCTGCTTCCGGATTCATCTTTACCGGGAGCAGGCCTCTTTATATGGTCGCAAGCCTTTTATTCCGGGCATTTATGGGTGAACCCTTTTTGCTTTGATTGGTCTAAAGGCCTGAAGGCACAGGCTAACCGGCTGTCTTGCGGAGTTGCTTGAGGTTTTGAATGGTAGCAGGCGGGTCCGCTGATTTGAAGACGAAGCTCCCGGCTACCAGGACATTGGCGCCAGCCTCCAGCAATTCGCTGGCGTTTTCAGTGGTAACTCCGCCGTCTACTTCAATCAGGGCGGAGGAGTTGGTTTGCCGGATCATTTGGCTTATTTTGTGAATCTTTTGGATGCTCTGTGGAATGAATTGCTGCCCGCCAAAACCTGGATTCACTGACATGACCAAAACCAGATCTACTTCATGGATAATGGCTTCCAGTGTATTGGCCGGGGTATGGGGGTTGAGAGAGACACCTGCTTTGATTCCCAGCGAATGAATCTTTTGGATGCTTCGATGCAAATGCTGACAGGCTTCCAAATGCACGGTCAGCAGGTCGGCTCCGGCGTGGTAGAAATCCTCCAGGTATCGGTCGGGATCATTGATCATCAGGTGAACGTCGAGGGGTTTGCGGGCATGGCGGTCGATGGCCTTGACCACCGGAAGGCCGAATGAAATGTTCGGCACGAACATCCCGTCCATCACATCCAGGTGAAACCAGTCTGCCTCGCTGTGGTTGACCATTTCAATATCACCCTGGAGATTGGCAAAATCAGCCGATAACATGGAAGGGGCAACCAGATGTTTCATACGGTTCTTTTTTTTATCTAATTAATTGGTCATATGGACCTTCCATGATAAACAGGTCTTTTTGTGTTAAGTTATCATGGAAGGTCCATAAATTTATTGTTTTTGCTTGCGGTGTTTGGAGACAAAAATAGTGAAAATCCTGTTTGTTTCAGAAATTTTTGGTGAATTCCCGCACCACCATGGTGGCAAAAGCGCCTTTGGGCAGGGTAAAGTTTAACCGCAGGCTTTGTTGTTCTGGTTCAATGGTGATTCGCGGCAACAAAACCCCCTGCCTTCGGGTTCCGGTTAGCCGGGCTTCTCGTAATGTTTGCAGGTCCATATGCTGTTCATCCAGGACTTTTTCTTCCAGGGCAGCCGATTCCCACTGGGCAGGGGTCATTTTTTTTCCGTACATCGGACCGGTGTAACAGATCTCCTGATTGGTCATGCGCTTTTGATCGGCCGGTTGATCTTCCACCACGAAGATGCCCCCGGTGGCATGCTTCTTTGCCACATCGCCCTTGAGGATGGTTTCGTACAGGCCTTCTTCAATCCGCCGGTAAAGGTAATAATTGAATAAATAGCTCTGATAGCTCGACATAAGGAATTGGCGCAGCCATTTATTTTTCTCTCTGCGCTGTCCTTTAATGATTTCTAAACCTTTTTGGGCGTTGTCGCCTTCCAGACCAAATCTTTGGTTGCCGTAAAAATTGGGCAGGCCTTTTTGATGGATCATCCCGGCGATTTCTTCTGCGCGTTCTGCGGCCTCAGATATGGGCATGTCGATGTGGCGGATGCGGATGCTGAAGGCATTGCCCAGCAAATGACCGCTTTTGATCTTGCGGGGGTGAAAAACCAATTGGTGGATCGTTACCGGTAAGTCCTGCTCCAGCTGGTAGACCCGGTTTTTATCCTGGCCTTTTTGAAGCCATACGCTGAAGTACTGAGTGGCTACGGCGTGTTTGTCCTTGATCCCCGCATAATTGACATCCTTCCGGGGGATCTGAAACAGCCTGGCCAGGGCTTTTTGTACATCCCGGGTCGTGATGCCCTCTTTGGTCAGGTGAATGAACAAATGCGCTCCCTGACCTTCCGGTTCATAGACGGGGATCTCCTCGACCACAAAATCCCCAGGTTGCTCCTTGATCTGGCCGCCCGTGCCCGTTATATCCCCGGTGATCAATGGAAGCTGAAAATTGAATAACTCCATGGGTGATCTGATTTAATCGAGGGCGCCTGCCGGTTTTTGGGGGTTAGATCCTGCACATCCTCTGACCCTTACCTGCGTCTTTATGCGGATTTCACCTGCTGTTCTACTATCATGTAAAGCCCCACAGATTTCGGCAGCCGGCCTCCGTTTATAAGATGTGCAAAAATAATCTAAAAAGATGGGGCGCAAACCAACCAGGTTGGGTAAATGTTTTTATCCCAGGTAGGATTTGAGGATTTTGTTGCGTGTGGTGTGCTTTAGTCTTTTAATGGCTTTTTCTTTGATTTGGCGAACCCTTTCACGGGTCAGGTTGATTTTTTCTCCGATTTCTTCCAGGGTAAAGGGATGTTTGTTGCCCAGGCCATAGTAAAGGCGGATGATTTTGGCTTCTCTTTCCGTCAGGGAGGAGAGGGCCCGTTCAATTTCCCGGTTAAGCGACTCATTGATCAGGTTTTCATCGGGCGGTGGGTGCTCACTGCTTTCCATGATGTCGTACATGCTGTCTTCTTCCTCTTCATTCAGCGGGGCATCCATGGAGAGGGGTTTGGTTGAATTTTTGAGGGCTTCCTTGATTTCTTCCGGGGCCAGCTCGAGGGTCTTGGAGATTTCATTGATGGAGGGTTCCCGTTCATGCCGCTGCTCCAGTTCTGCCAGGGCCCGGTTAATTTTATTGATCGATCCGATCTTGTTTAGCGGCAGCCTTACAATACGAGCCTGCTCGGCCAGGGCCTGCAGAATGGATTGGCGAATCCACCATACCGCATAGGATATAAACTTGAAGCCCCGCGTTTCATCGAAACGCCGGGCTGCCTTAATTAGACCCAGATTGCCTTCATTGATTAAATCCGGTAAGCTTAAACCCTGATTCTGGTATTGCTTGGCCACCGAGACCACAAAACGCAAATTGGAGCGGATAAGTTTTTCCAGCGCCTGCTCATCATTCTTGCGTATCCTTCGCGCCAACTCTACTTCCTGCTCCGCCGTCAGTAAGTCTTCCTTACTGATTTCATGCAGATACTTATCCACCGATAAGGCTTCACGGTTGGTGACCTGTTTGATGATCTTTAACTGTCTCATGAACCTACCTTAGCACTTTCAGAAAACGAACTGAGGGGTTAAAAAATTGTTGCTTTTACCCTGTGAAAATAATGAAATGATTGCATTAAAAAAATTTTTTTTACCTTTAACCTACAATAAAGTCAAAGATTTTGTTGTTTTATTTTGGTATTTCCTGTGAAATCTTTATTATTGCACCGGATTTCCAATCGAGGTAATCTTCTTTTCCCCTAATTTTATTACGCAGATACTTATTTATTCTTATAACCTTAATTTCCAACAATTACATTTATTATGTACGATATTCTCGAACTGAACAAGAAATTGGTTTCTGAATTGCGGCAGATTGCAAAGGAGTTGAATGTTAAACGGGCCGATTCGCTTAAAAAACAGGATCTTATTTACAAGATTTTAGATCAGCAGGCCATCAACGCAACGGAAGATTCCAAACCCGAGCGCAAGACTTCCTCCAAGAAAAACACTTCCCGCCAGTCTTCCAAGCAATCGAAAGAAACCAACCCCAAGGGATCCTCCAAAAAAGGAAACCATCAGGAAGAACCCCAGACTGAGACGAAAACGCTGGAACCCGAGCAACAGACCTCCCAGAAAGAAGCCTCAGAAAAAGGGGAAACCTCGCAGGGGACAGAAAAAAAATCTTCCCGGAAAAACCGCCATCAAAGGAATCAGCAGCAAAGTCAGCAACAATCGAAATCATACCAGGAAAAAAATACCCAGCAGACTGATCAGCAGCATAAGGATCATCAGCAAAAAGATCAGCCGGCAAAAGAGACTTCAACGCAAGATAACGCAACAAAAGAGTTGCAAACAAAGGAGCACTCTTCTGCAAAGGAGCAGCAACAGGCCGTTGCCCAACAGAAAAAGAAAAAAACGCAGGACCGCAGTCAGTATGAATTCGAAGGCATCATTTCCAATAGCGGCGTTCTTGAAATTATGCCCGATGGGTATGGTTTCCTGCGTTCGGCCGAATACAACTACCTGAACAGCCCCGATGATATCTACGTATCTCAGTCCCAAATCAAGCTTTTTGGTTTGAAAACGGGGGATACCGTCGAAGGGACCATTCGCCCGCCCAAAGAAGGAGAAAAGTATTTCCCCCTGATTAAAGTTCAAAAGATCAACGGCAGGAATCCCGATTTTATCCGTGATCGAGTTCCTTTTGATTATCTGACCCCCCTGTTTCCCGAGGAAAAATTCAAACTGACCACCAATACCAACAAAGATCCCTTATCCTGCCGCATGGTGGATATGTTCTCGCCCATTGGCAAAGGCCAAAGGGGGTTGATTGTTTCCCAGCCGAAGACCGGTAAGACCATCTTGCTCAAGGATATTGCCAATGCGATATCGGCCAATCATCCCGAGGTCTACATGATTGTCCTTTTGATCGATGAGCGGCCCGAAGAAGTGACCGATATGGCCCGCAATGTAAAAGGGGAAGTGATTTCTTCCACTTTCGATGAACCGGCTGAAAGGCATGTGCGGGTGGCCAATATTGTGCTGGAAAAAGCCAAAAAAATGACCGAATGCGGCCACGATGTGGTGATTCTGCTGGATTCGATTACCCGTTTGGCCCGGGCCTTTAATACCATCTCACCAGCCTCGGGAAAAATCCTCTCCGGTGGTGTGGATGCCAATGCCCTGCACAAACCCAAACGTTTCTTTGGGGCCGCCCGGAACATTGAAGAAGGCGGTTCACTGACCATCCTTGCCACGGCCCTGACCGAAACCGGTTCCAAGATGGATGATGTGATTTTTGAAGAATTTAAAGGCACCGGTAATATGGAACTGCAGCTCGACCGCCGCCTCTCAAACCGGCGTATATTCCCCTCGATCGACATTACCATGTCGAGCACCCGGCGCGAAGAGCTGTTGCTGGATGAGGAAGTTCTCAACAAAGTATGGATCCTGCGCAATTACCTGACCGATATGACTTCGGTGGAAGCCATGGAGTTCTTGCGCGATAAAATTGCCCGTACAAAGACCAATGAGGAATTCCTGATCTCTATGAACAGTGAATAGCACAAAACATGTTGCATAACATAAATCACCGATTCGGGCGGGCTTCCTTTTGGGAGGCCCGCTTTGTTTTTATATTTCCGGCCATTGCCGGGGTGAGCATTATTTTGAATAAAAATGAATTGTGCCCCGTTAGCCTGATTTTCGTCATCAGCTAAAGAAGGGTGGAATTTTTATTATAAATTTGTTGGATGATACACTTTGTAGTTTAAATAATTTGAGGAATTAACATGGCACAGAAGAAAAATTTTATAACGTGTGACGGGAATTATGCAGCGGCTCATGTAGCTTATATGTTCAGTGAAGTAGCTGCAATTTATCCCATTACGCCTTCATCTCCCATGGCCGAGTATATTGATGAATGGGCCTCTCATGGGAGGAAGAACATTTTTGGAGATGAAGTCGAGGTAACAGAACTGCAATCCGAAGGGGGCGCCTCCGGTGCAGTGCATGGCTCATTGCAGGCCGGTTCGCTCACTTCCACCTTTACAGCTTCTCAAGGATTATTATTGATGATCCCCAATATGTATAAGATCGCCGGTGAGTTGCTCCCGGGGGTTTTTCATGTGAGTGCGCGTAGTGTGGCAACACATGCCCTCTCGATTTTTGGGGACCATAGTGATGTGATGGCTGCCCGCCAAACCGGCTTTGGTTTTCTGGCCAGCGGAAGTATCCAGGAAATCATGGATATCGCTGCCGTCGCACACTTGACCTCTATTAAAACACGGATTCCTTTCACCCATTTCTTTGATGGTTTCAGGAATTCTCATGAAATACAGAAAGTGGAATATCTCCAGGAAGATCAACTGGCTCCGCTGGTCGATTATGAGGCGCTGCAAAAGTTCCGCGACAGCGCCCTCAGCCCTGAGCATCCGGTAACCCGGGGAACGGCCCAGAATCCTGATATTTTCTTCCAGGCCCGCGAGGCTTCCAATCCTTATTATGAGCCGGTTGCTGATGTGGTCGATCATTACATGCAGGAAATGACCAAACTGACCGGTCGTGAATATCATCCCTTTACTTTTTACGGGGATGAAAAGGCCGAGCACGTCATTGTTGCCATGGGTTCGGTAACCCAGGCCATCAAAGAGGTTGTCGACCATTTGAATAAACAGGGAGAACCGGTGGGATTGCTCAATGTACATCTTTACCGGCCTTTCTCAGAAAAGTATTTCATGCAGGCCCTGCCCGATACGGTAAAGCGCATTGCCGTTCTCGATCGCACCAAGGAACCTGGTGCCATGGGCGAGCCCCTTTATCTGGATGTGCGCAACTTGTTCTATGAAAAGGAAGATGCTCCGCTGATCGTAGGTGGGCGCTATGGGCTAAGCTCCAAAGACACACAGCCTTCCCACATCCTTTCGGTCTTTGAGAACCTGAAACAGAAGGAACCGAAGAATAATTTCACCATCAGCATTGTAGATGATGTAACCTATCGATCGCTTCCCATTCAACCCGAGGTGAGTGTTGTACCGGAAGGTACCTTTGAGGGCCGCTTTTATGGCATCGGCGGCGACGGAACGGTTGGAGCCAACAAGAACTCCATCAAGATCATTGGTGAATCAACCGATAAATATGCCCAGGGTTATTTTGCTTATGATTCAAAGAAATCAGGAGGTATTACTGTCTCTCACCTGCGCTTTGGGGATGATCCCATTCGCTCTTCCTATTATGTCAACCATCCTGATTTCGTAGCCTGCCACGTGCCGGCTTATCTGGAGAAATATGATATGCTTGATGGCATGAAGCAGGGCGGAACATTCCTGTTGAACAGCATCTGGGATGCTGAAAAGACCAAACAGAAGCTGCCCAACCGCATCAAGCAACAACTGGCCGAGAAACAGGTTAATTTTTACATCATCAACGCCACCAAGATTGCCGAAGAGGTAGGCCTTGGAGGCCGCACCAATACCATCATGCAGTCGGCTTTCTTTAAAGTGGCCAATGTCATCCCTTATGAACAGGCCGTTGAGGAAATGAAAAAGGCCATTGTCAAGAGTTTTGGTCGCAAAGGCGAGGACATTGTCAATATGAACCGCAATGCCGTTGACCGGGGCGGTGAGGTAGAAAAGATCGAGATTCCTGAGCAATGGAAGAACCTGGAGGTTCATGAAGAAACCGCAGAGAATGATCAGCATCTGCCCGATTTCGTCCGGAAAGTGGCCATGCCGATCCATGCCCAGAAGGGCGATCAGCTGCCGGTCAGTGCATTCGCCGGCCGTGAAGATGGTACGTTCCCTGCCGGCACCACTCAATATGAAAAACGTGGTGTTGCGGTCAATGTGCCGGAATGGATCCCTGAAAACTGTATTCAGTGCAACCATTGTGTATATGTATGTCCCCACGCCGTTATCCGGCCTTTTTTGATGAGCGAGGAAGAGGTGGAAAAAGCCCCGGAAGGGACGGCTACCTTAAAAGGCAAAGGCCCCCTGAAGAACTATCATTACCGGCTACAGACCAGTGTTCTGGACTGCACCGGTTGCGGGGTTTGCGTAGAAGTTTGCCCGACCAAGGAGAAAGCCCTCAAGATGGTACCCCTCAGTACCCAGCAGGACCAGATCGAGAAGTGGAATTATATGCACGAGCAGGTGGGATACAAAGAAAACGTGGTAGACAAAACCAAATCGGTCAAAAACAGTCAGTTTGCCGAGCCCCTGTTTGAATTCCACGGAGCATGCCCTGGGTGCGGTGAAACACCTTATATCAAAGTCATCACCCAACTCTTTGGCGACCGGATGATGATCGCCAATGCCACAGGCTGCTCCTCCATTTATGGTGGCTCAGCTCCCTCTACCCCCTATAAGCCCAATAACGAGGGAAGAGGTCCCGCCTGGGCCAATTCGCTCTTTGAAGACAACGCCGAGTATGGCTATGGCATGGCAGTCGGGGTGAATAAACTGCGCAGCAGAATTGCCCAGAAAATGAAAGGCGCCCTCGAAGATGGCATCTCTCAACAGACCCGCGAGGCTTTCCAGGAATGGATCAACAATAAGGAGGATGCCGAAAACTCGCGCAAAGCTTCCGATAAAGTCGTCAAAGCCCTTGAAAACGAAAACCATCCCCTGGCCAAGGATATCCTTTCCCTGAAGGATTATCTGATCAAACGCTCGGTTTGGATCATCGGCGGCGATGGCTGGGCTTATGACATTGGCTACGGAGGCCTTGATCATGTGATCGCTTCCGGTGAAGACGTCAACATTCTGGTGCTCGATACCGAAGTCTATTCCAATACCGGTGGACAGGCCTCTAAGTCGACCCCGGCCGGGGCTGTGGCCAAATTTGCCGCTTCCGGCATGCAGAGCCGCAAGAAGGATCTGGGTATGATGGCCATGAATTATGGCCACGTTTATGTGGCCCAGGTGGCTATGGGTGCCAGCTATAACCAGTATTTCAAGGCCATCAGAGAGGCCGAAGCCCATGAGGGCCCCTCGGTGATCATTGCTTATTCCCCTTGTATTGCCCATGGCCTGAGAAGAGGAATGGACAAATCCATGGAGGAAGAAAAAGAAGCCGTTCGTGTAGGTTTCTGGCAAAATTACCGGTATAACCCGCAACTGGAAAAAGAAGGCAAGAATCCCTTTCAGCTTGATTCTAAAGAGCCTGATTGGAGCGGATTCCAGGATTTCCTCGCCGGCGAGGTGCGGTACACCTCCCTGAAGAAATCCTTCCCCGAGCAAGCCGATGTGCTCTTTAAACAAGCCGAGGATGACGCCAAGTACCGGTACAATAAGTACAAAAAACTCTCTGACGGAGAATAAATCATTGCTTACCCCCCTTATAAAGAAGCAGCTTCATCGGCTGCTTCTTTTTTTATTGGTTAAAATCTGCTAATTTTACTCATTGCCTTTCATGATATTGGTCTATCTATAGAGCGTGCCTATGGCGATTCGGATGATTTTTATCTCTCTTTTGCTTATGGCGGTTGCCTCCGGGGCCCACTGCCAGAGCCCCAATTACCGCCACTATGGAGTAAACCAGGGGTTGCCTTCCTCAGAGGTGTATCATGTTTTTCAGGATTCCAAGGGCTTTATTTGGTTTGCTACCAATATGGGCGTATCCAGATTTGACGGGGAAGATTTTCAAAATTTTGACGTGGAAGACGGTTTGCCCGACAACACTGTCTTTGAAATTTACGAAGATTATCGGGGCCGGATCTGGTTTATGACCATGAACCTGGAACTTGCCTATTATCAGCAAGGGAAGATACAACGTTATCCCTACAATGAACAACTGAAACAAGCCATAGGCAACAATCGAGAGCTTTATCAAAAATGTGGCTTTCATGTGGATTCCGCCGATAATGTCTATATCTCCATACGCAGCCGTGGACTTTACCAGATCGATAGCACCGGATTGGTGGAAAAATTAACCAATGATGAACCTAATTCGCTTGAAGCTTTTTATCTGGAAGATGAGTTGATTCTCTCAAAAAGTACTGATTTTAAGAACCTCCATGATAAACTTTATGTATATCGCAACGACACCACACGTATTTACTTAGCTGACATTCAGCCTAAAAAACGTTATAATAGATCTTTTGCTGCAAAAAATCAAAACAGCGAAATTTATTATTTAGATAATCAACTTATTCAGCTTGAAGAAGATTCGATCCAACATAACCTTTTTCAACCGGGTATTATTTGGATGAGCAAAGACAGCAGCAGTCAACTTTGGTTAGGTACCCGTGAGGGTGCCCTTCGTTTTGGGCAGTTTGATGTAACCGCCCGGCAAACTCGATTCCTCTCCCAATATGCGGTTTCCTCTGTTCTTGAAGACCACGAAGGGGGATTTTGGTTTTCGACCCTTCAGCATGGGGTTTTTTACGCCCCACAGAAAAATATTCTAAATTATACAAAGTCAGAAGATTTGGCCTATAATGACATTGGCGAAGTGGCAATTGATTCAAGTAACAACGTTTGGATAGGTTATGAAAAACCTATCCTGGGGCGTTTGTATGATGATAAATTTATAAATTATCAAACAGATAAAATTTCAAAAACAAGCATTTCAGGCCTGGAATATGATCATTATTTGCAAAGGTTATGGATAGGCAGAGCTGGATATTTATATTATTTTAATTGTAACAATAATAGAAATGAATTCAATATTTTATCTGATAAACATTTTTTAAAGGCGGTTTTCATAGAAGGTTCTGAAAGGTGGATGGGCACATCTACATGTTTGCAATACTTTCGAGATACCAATTTAATTTTTAATTCTAGTTTTGACCATAACTTTAAACATCAGGTAGAAGCCTTGTATAAAGAAGGCGATATATTGTATTTGGGAACATTAAGCGGGCTTTGGAGGTACCTGGACGGAGAATATTTCCATTTGGGCAGGCACAACGATTTGCTCTACCACCGGATCACGGCTATAGAAAAGTGGAGGGATCATCTTTTATTGGGAACACGCGGCGCCGGGTTGTTGATTAAAAAGGAAGATTCGGTCTTTCAGATCACCGAAAAAGATGGGCTTATTAGCAACTCCATCAAAACCATGGGTGTTTACAAAGATCACATTTGGTTAGCCACCAGCAGAGGCCTCAGCCGGGTCCAGGTTAATAATCTTTCCGAGCGCAACTACCGGATCTTTAATCTGGGCAGCTACAACGGATTGCCTTCCTCGGAGGTAAATGATTTGGCCATAAGGGATTCAATCCAGTTTGTGGCCACTGCCAAGGGCCTGACCCGCTTCAACATGAACCGGATAGGCCCCAATACCAACCCGCCTCAACTCTATCTGAAAAACATCATGATCAATGCCCGCGATACCACCCTCCGGCAACATTATCAACTGGAACATGATCAAAATTTTTTCACCATTGATTATAAGGGTTTGTCCTATCGCATGACCGACCACCTGCCTTATAAGTACCGGATGCTGGGGCTGGATTCCACCTGGAAAAAAACCAACCGCAGTGTAAAGAGCTTCACCACTTTACCCCCCGGACAATATGTCTTTCAGGTGAAAGCCAGCAATGAGGACGGGGTATGGAGCCGCCAACCTTTCAGCATTGCTTTCGATATTGCCAAACCTTTTTGGGAAACCTGGTGGTTCATAGGCCTGATTGTGTTGATATCGGGCACTGGCGTATGGGCTATTTTCCATTTCCGGTTGCAGATGGTGCGCCGGCGCCGGGAACTGTTACAAAGCATCAACGAGTATAAGCAGAAGATGCTTCGCCAACAGATGAACCCCCATTTCATTTTTAATACCCTTAATTCCATACAGTATTTCCTGCTCGACGAAGATACCACCTCCTCATTAACTTATTTGTCGAAGTTTGCCAAATTGATGCGCATTGTCCTGGACAATTCCCAGCATACGTTTATCCCCATTGAGGATGAAATAAGAGGGTTAAGGTTGTACCTGGAGCTTGAATCGCTTCGTTTTGAAGATTCTTTTGATTATGAGATTCATATCGATCAGGATGTCAATGCCTTTGAATATAAAATCCCCGCACTATTGATTCAACCTTATGTGGAAAACTCAATTCGTCATGGACTCTTGCATAAGAAGGGACATGGCTATTTGCAGGTGCGCCTTACCCACCAGGAAGATTACCTGTTTTGCCTGATTGAAGACAATGGCATTGGACGGAAAAAAGCCGAGGAAATCAAGCAAAAACAGGGTGCCTTTCAGCAGTCACTCGGGTCAAAGATTACCGAAGACCGCATCGATATATTGAATACCCTCTACAGCGAAGAGATCGACATCTCTTACGTGGACCTGGAAGACGACCAGGGCAACCCACGGGGCACCCGCGTAGAAATCAGACTGCCTTATATATATTAGCCATTGTTTTTTTTAAATGAACTTATTTTTTGTTAACTTGTTGGAAATAGAAAACCTCTAATCCTAAAAAGTCTTTACTATGGCAGATTTAAGTACTAAATATCTGGGTTTGGAACTGAAAAATCCCATCATTGCCGGAGCTTCAAACATGTCTTCGGATCTGAACAAGTTGAAGCAACTGGAAGAAGCCGGGGCATCGGCTGTGGTTTATAAATCTCTGTTTGAAGAACAAATTCATCTGGAAAGCATGCAACTCGAGGAAGAATTGACAGAGTTCGATGAGCGACATCCGGAGATGATTAAAACCCATCCCCGTGTAGAACATGCCGGGCCTCAGGAGCATCTAAATGAGCTGCGAAAAACCAAACAGGCCTTGAACATTCCGGTCATTGCCAGCTTAAATGCAGTATATCAGGAAACCTGGAAAGAATATGCCCAGAAGATTGAGGAAACAGGTGTAGATGCCCTGGAGCTTAATTTTTACAGCATACCCAGGAGTTTTGAAAATACTTCTGCCGATGTAGAGTCAGAACAGCTTAACATCCTTGATTCGGTAAAAAATGCCGTATCAATTCCGGTAAGTGTTAAACTGAGTCCGTTTTATTCCAATCCGTTAAATGTGATTCAAAAGATGGATCAACAAAAAGTCAATGGCTTTGTTTTGTTTAACCGCTTCTTTGAACCCGAAATCAATACACAGGCAGAAGAACATCGCTTTCCGTTTAATTTAAGCCGCGAAGGGGATCATAAAATGCCCCTGCGTTATGCGGGCTTGCTTTATGATCAGATCAGCGGGGATGTATGTTCAAGCACCGGTATTTTTTCAGGCCAGGATGTGGTCAAGATGATACTGGCCGGGGCCGATTGTGTGCAAACCGTCAGCAGCATTTATATGAATAAGATTGGTCATGTGAGCACGATGTTAAAAGACATCGAAAAGTGGATGGATGATAAAGGCTATGGTTCTCTGGAAGAATTCAGGGGTAAGCTTTCGCGCGCCCGCGTAAAAGATCCTTTTGTCTACAAGCGGGCCCAGTATGTGGATATCTTAATGAATCCCGAAGAGATCATCAAACAATACAAGTTTTAACCCCTGCTTCATTCGCAACCCCGCTAAGCGGGGTCAACAAATTTTTCGCAACCCCGCTTAGCGGGGTTATTTTTTTCCCGCTTTTGACCCCGCTAAGCGGGGTTATTTGAGGCGGACCAGCACATCGCCCTGGGAGACGAATTCGCCATGCTCGACAAAGATGTCGGAGACTTCTCCCTCATACTCGGATTTGATCTCATTGAAGGTGTTGTTGGATTCAATGTAACAAATCCGATCGCCCTCGTTCACATGGCTGCCGGTTTCAATGGTCCGCTCATGGACATAATAGTTGATGCTGAAGACAATTTTTCCGGTGGTCGGAGCGGTGATGTCTTTTTTGTTGGGATCCTTTTGAACGCCTTTTTTCCCGGTGCCTGACTCTTGTTCTTTCCGCAGTTTGTTTAACTCGTCCTGAAAACGTTGCTTCGCCGCCCCGGATTTATAGTCGCGGTATTGCCGCTCGTGCATGGCAAATTCAAAAAGTTCCTCGTTGTCCGGGCCAAAATCCCATCCATTTTCTTTCATCTCTTTTTTGTAAGCCTCGAGCTGGTCGGGATAATTATCCTGAGGCACACCCTGGTAAAACTCTTTGCCTTGCTGGCGGGCCAGTTCTATGACTTCAGGTGCGAGTTCTCCGGGGAGTTTGCCTGCCTTACCCAGGATCATATCCCAGGCATTGTTATCAATCATCTGGAATTTGGGCTTGCCCTGAATTTCCTGCATCACATTGAGCAGGGCAATGTTCTTGACGTACTGGCTGAAAGGAGTTACCAGCGGGGGATTACCCAGCTTGGGCCATATTTCCTGGACTTCATCGAAGAGTTTGACCAACAGGTCATCTTCGCTCAGTTCTTCCTTGCCCTGAGCCTGAAGGGTCTGGTTCAAGCCCTGCTGGACATTTTTCAGATCGGCCATCATACTGCCCATCATCCCCCCGGGCAGGCCTACCTGGACCAAAAGCGATGACATATAGCGGTTTCGCGGGTTGATGAAATAGCCCAAAAACTCGTTGATGAATTCCTGATTCAGGGCCCGGGCCTTCATGTAGGCTTTCATGTTGATTTCGGGTACCTTGAATCCGGCATCTTTGAGCATGGCCTGGATGGTGATGATGTCCGGATGAACCATTCCCCAGGAAAGGGGTTCCATAGCCACATCGATGTAATCGGCCCCAGCTCTTGCCACCTCCAACATTGAGGCAACTGAAAAGCCCGGACCCGAATGTCCGTGGTACTGAACCACCAGGTGGGGATGTCTGTCTTTGATCCGTTTAACCAGTTTGCCCAGGGTCACCGGCCGGCCAACTCCAGCCATGTCTTTCAGGCAGATCTCATCGGTGCCGTATTCCACGGCTTTATCTACTACCCCCATATAATAATCGACGGTATGGATTTGAGAATGGGTGATGCTCAAGGCAACCTGAGAGATCATGCCTGCCTCCTTGGCATATTTGATCGATAACTCCAGATTCCGGTGATCATTTAACCCGCAAAAAGACCGGGCAATATCGACTCCCTGGGCCTTTTTGACCTGAAACATCAGCCGCCGCACATCGGCCGGCACCGGATACATACGAATCCCATTGAGGGCCCGCTCCAACATATGGGTCTGGATGCCTGCCTCATTGAATGGCTTGGTCCATTCCCGGACAGCCTTGTTTGGATTCTCTCCGTATAACAGGTTCACTTGCTCAAATGCCCCGCCATTGGTCTCAATGCGCGAAAAACAACCCATGTCAATAATTACCGGGGCTATCCGCTTCAATTGATCCACCCGTGGAACATACTTGCCACTTGATTGCCACATGTCCCTGTATAATAGGCTGAATTTGATCTCTTTTTCCATGACTCCTTTTGATGTTACATGTTTTGATTAAACCCCTAAATCTGGCCAAATTTGTAAATAAAAATGAACCCTGAATTCATTTTTTCCAACATAATTTAGACCCTTTTTTCTTAAACAGGCTTAATTTCTTCATCCTGGTAAAAATTGATTTATATCACCTTGCACAACCCACCCCGTTTTTTGTGTAATTTGAAGAATAAGAAGACCTTATGAGGTTGCGTTTTTGTTTGAAAAAATTTTTTTTTATTGCAACAAATTAAATGCTCATGCGTTTAATTTATAGGATTATTTCCCGTAATCTGTATATTTATTGGGTTTAGTTTTCAACACACTTAGGGTTAGTAAGTGGGTATTCATCAGGAAGTCAAAGGCCAGCCATGGTTTTTGGCTTCCTTTTTTTGTTGCTGTTGGTGTTAATACCCCGCTAAGCGGGGTCGAGAAATATTACCCCGCTAAGCGGGGTCGGAACTAAAATTTGTACTCCATCCCAACGCTCAGGTTTTCCTTAAACTGAATGTGGCGGCTGATGTCCCGGTCATATACCAAATGGGTGTTGATGGTGGTGTTGATCAGCCGGTTGATCTCCATGTTCAGGGTCATTTCGTAGTCAACGTCCAGGGTTTCTTTTTTCCCCAGGTAGTTGATAAAGAAATTGACTTTGTTTTCCATACTGATTTTGGGGGTAATGTCCAGGGTGAAAATGGATTTGACATACGCCCCCAGTTCTTTTTTGGATTTTCTGTTTTTACTGATCCCGAAATTGGTTTGATCGAAAGTAGTAGTATCGCGCATCATGGTGAACTTGGAAGATATAGGGGAAAGCAGCAGGGTGAGTTTGTCGCTGGGTTTGTAATCCATACCCACAGAAAACACCAAGTAGGAAGGGGCCAGAAACCCCGAGATCGGCTGGTCGGTATCGGGGTAATCGTAGCCTTTGAAAAATTGAGTCTGGAAGTTGAGCAGGGTACTGTAGTACCAGTTTTTTCTGGCGTTGGAACCGAATTTGGAGTTGATCTCGAGTTTATCTTCATTCTTTCTCAGGCTTTTCTCGCCCGATTTGAGCAAACCGATTTTGTACTCCAGGTCATTGTCCCAAATGGTTTTTCCTTTTTTGTAATCGGCACTGTATCTGATGGTCCATAGGGTACTCATTGAGCTTTCACCGCCCCGGGCCCAATTGTTGGTGATGTAGCCCTGGTTAAAATGGGCCCGGCCAATGCCATCAATATCCCACTGGGGGAAGATCATATCGACCTCTTGCTGTTGTTTCAGCCCGATTTCTTCCATTGTAACAGGCAGGTATTCGCGCAGGGTTTGCTGCGTTTCAACTTCCTCGATGCGGACGTTTTTTCCGAAAGATAACTGAATGGATTTTTTATTGCGCGGATGAATCCAAATTCCTGCGGGGTAATCTTTATCGTCATAAATCAAGAAGCGGGAAGAATCGCGGGGATTTCTTTTAAGCCAGAGCTTTACCGAATCGCGGGCTTTATTGTAAATGGTGAAGGCTACCGAATCTTTCCGGGTCCGTTGCCAGAGGTAATCGAGGTAGTGGTTGAGTGAGTCGTTCACGGGCTGGTGGGCAGAATCCTGGAAGAAATGGACGAGCGAATCGTTTTGAAAGTTTTCTTTGATGTAAATTTTGGTAGAATCTTCGGGGTAGCTTTTGGCGTAATAAAGGAACCGTTGAAGCATGGTTCTGGCGGTATCACTGAGCAAACTTGCTGTGTCTTTTACTCCGTGCTGCTGGACATAAGCTATTGCGCTGTCCATCTTACTGGTGGGATGAGCCATCAGTACATCAAGCAGGTATTGGGTGATGGTATCGCGTTTGGTGATTTGAACCGTATCGCGCAGGGTAATTCGCACGGTGTCTGTTGTGGATTGTACCGGCAGCGAATCGGTTTCTCCGGTAAGCGAATCAGCTTCCCTGGTAAGTGGGTCGGACTCTAGCGAGTCAGCAGGCGGTATGGTGTCGCCCGAAGTTAATCCTGTTGGAACTCCCTGTTTAATGAACGGAGAGGTAGTATCCCCGGAAAAATTTTCCGGAGTCTCATTTGAAGATTGAATTTGCTGGGTTTGGGAGGTGGGAGCGGTTTTAGTATGCAGGCTGTCAGGGTTTTGTCCGTATATATTTCCCATCAATAAAAAACTCCAAATCAGAATCGCCAGCGATCCTCTATACATAGACAAAAAATTTGAAATAATTGGGCCGAAAATATATTTCAATTTTTTATAAAATAATAATTTTGCATCAAAAATCAGTCATGATAAGTTGCTATATCCTTGATTTTTTGGCACGAACACGTTATGTGAACATAAAAAGAAGGGATGATTATCGCCTTTCCTGACTCTCCTAAATTTCAGCTTTTTATCACAATTTATTGAGTTTCATTTAAAACGAATGCGTTATGAATTTACCATATGCAGAATCGTATAAGATCAAGGTGGTTGAAAACCTTCACAGGAGTAGCAGGGAAGAGCGGGAGCAATGGATTCGCCAGGCCAAATACAACCTTTTTAACCTGAAGAGCGAGCAGGTATTTATTGATTTGTTAACAGACTCTGGCACCGGTGCCATGAGTGACCGGCAATGGTCGGAGATGATGACCGGCGATGAGAGTTATGCGGGGGCCACTTCTTATTATAAGATGAAATCGGCCATCAAAAATATTTTTGGATTTCCTTATTTTCTACCCACCCATCAAGGGCGTGCGGCTGAAAATGTTTTGTTTTCGGTGATGGTCAACAACGGCGATGTGGTCCCGGGCAATGCCCATTTTGACACGACCAAAGGCCATATTGAATACCGGAAGGCATCAGCCGTTGACTGTACGATTGATGAGGCCTATGATACCCAGATAGAACATCCCTTTAAGGGCAATTTGGATCTGCACAAACTGGAAGAAACCTTGAAGGCTTATCCGGCCCGGCGGATTCCTTTTATAGTGGTCACCCTGACCTGCAACTCATCGGGGGGGCAACCCGTGTCCATGGAGAATCTCCGGGGGGTTCATGCCCTGGCCCGCAAGTATGGGGTTCGGGTATTATTTGATTCGGCCCGTTTTGCTGAAAATGCCTATTTTATTAAGATCCGTGAGGAAGGCTATCAGGATGTTTCCATCCGGGATATCGTGGCCGAGATGTATCAACATGCTGATTTGATGACCATGAGCAGCAAGAAGGACGCCATTGTCAACATGGGGGGGTTCATTGGTTTCCGTGATGAAGATCTATTCCGCCAAGCCAGTGTTTACAACATCATGTTTGAGGGTTTCATTACTTATGGGGGCATGTCGGGGCGCGATATGAATGCCCTGGCTCAGGGGTTGTATGAAGGCACACGTTTTGAGTATCTGGACACGCGAGTCCGCCAGGTTGGTTATTTGGGCCAACGCCTGGAAGAGTTGGGTGTTCCGGTTCAAAAACCTTTCGGGGGCCACGCCATTTTTGTGGACGCCAATCAGTTTCTGCCCAACTTGCCCCGCGAGCAATTCAGGGCCCAGACCCTGGCCGTGGAATTGTACCTGGAAGCCGGTGTCCGGGCCGTCGAGATCGGTACCCTGCTGGCCGACCGGGATCCCGAAACCCGCGAAAACCGTTATCCCGAACTCGAATTGCTCCGCCTGACCATCCCCCGACGGGTATATACCAATAACCACATGAATCTGGTGGCCGTGGCCTTGAAGAATGTATATGACCGCCGGGATCAGATTACCCGGGGGTTGAAGATTGTCAGGGAAGCTCCCATCATGCGGCACTTCACAGTTGAGCTGGAACGGCATTGAATGGTTTGATTAACTGTTTTGGGGTTAGTAAATCAGGTTTCAATCAAACATTAGGTGGTTTTTGATGTTGAGAAGAAAAAACCACCCAACTGCCGATGAAAGATTTAACCAGAGGGAAGGAAGGCAAGCTCATTCTGCGATTTGCCCTGCCTATGCTTTTGGGCAATATTTTTCATCAGCTCTATAACATTGTCGACAGTGTTATCGTGGGCAATTTTATTGGTAAGGAAGCATTGGCAGCGGTGGGGGCTTCTTTCCCTGTTATATTTGTCTTTTTTTCCCTGGTACTGGGCATTACTTCGGGCGCGACCGTGGTCATTGCCCAGTATTTCGGGGCAGGCGATCAGCAGCGGGTCAAACGTACCATCGACACCCTGCTGATCTTTCTTTTTTTTGCCGCCATTTTGGTCGGGCTTTTGGGCATGGCTTTCAGCCGGGAAATTTTTCTGCTTTTAAGGCTGCCCGGGGAAGTGATTCCGATGGCCGAACTTTATTTAAAGATTTTTTTCGCCGGGGTCCTGGCTTTTTTTGGATTCATGGGCACCAGTGCAGCTTTGCGGGGGTTGGGGGATTCGCGCACCCCCCTTTATTTTTTGATCATTTCGACGGTTTTCAACATCGGTTTTGATTTATTGTTTGTGGTGGTTTTTGGCTGGGGTATTGCCGGGGTTGCTGCTGCATCGGTTCTGGCCCAGGGTGGTGCTTTTATAACGGCCATCTTCTACCTGAACCGTTTTCATCCGGTGATTCGTTTTTCATTGTTTCATTGGACCTTTGACCGAGGGCTTTTCCGTCGGAGCATGCGCATCGGATTGCCCACCGGCATCCAGCAAATGGCCGTGGCCATGGGGATGATGGCTTTGGTTTGGATTGTAGATGGATTCGGGACCGACGTGATTGCAGCCTATTCGGTCTCTGCCCGTCTCAATTCCCTGGCCACCCTGCCTGCGATGAATTTTGGAAGGGCCCTCTCCACGTTTGTCGGCCAGAATTTAGGAGCCCAAAAACCCCATCGTGTCAAAAGCGGTTTTCATGCAACTTTGATGATGTCTTCCGGTTTATCGGTGGGGGTAACCCTTCTGGTGGTTTTTGCCGGAGGATTTATCATGAGCCTTTTTACACAGGAGGCGGCGGTAAGACAACTCGGACAGCAATACCTGGTCATTGTAGGTTCGTTTTATGTGGTTTTCTCGGCCATGTTTGCCACCTCCGGTGTACTTCGCGGTGCCGGTGCCACGGTGGTGCCCATGATTACCACCATCCTCTCACTTTGGTTTATCCGTATACCCGGGGCTTACCTGCTTTCCCAACATTACGGGCCTGTTGGCATCTGGTGGGCCATCCCCATTGGATGGGTCATGGGGTTGGCCATGGCTTATGGATATTACCTTACCGGCCGGTGGAAAGACAAAGTGGTGGTCAATCGCCCTGCCCAATGATTGGTTATTAGCAGGATTATTGTACCTTTGCAGCAAAACCAAACCCACTTCTATGCTACAATCCATGACTGGTTACGGTAAGGCTGAAGGAAGTTACCAGAACAAAAATATATCCATTGAAATAAGGGCCCTGAACAGCAAACAGAGTGATATCAATATCAAACTGCCTGCAAACCTTAAAGAGAAAGAAATAGAACTCCGTAAAATGCTGCAGGGTCAGCTCCAACGCGGCAAAATCAATTGCCTGATTACTTATGAATATACCGGGAAAGAACAGGCAGCCCAGTTGAATTATGCGGTGATTAAAAGTTATATTAAGCAAATCAAGCGTATCTCGGAAGATATGAAACTTCCTTTTGATTCTTATTTGCTGCATTCCGCCCTGCAAATGCCGGAAGCTCTTGAAAAACAGGAAGAAACCCTGGATCCCGAACAATGGGAGATGGTCAGACAAACCATGGAAAAGGCCATAGGTGAAGTGATTGCATTCAGGAAACAGGAGGGACAGGCCATAGAAAAAGATTTTCGCGAAAGAATGGCGGCCCTTCAAAAATCCCTCAGGCAAACCGATACCTATGATCAGGCCCGCAGTGAAAGGATTCGCGAAAGGTTGCAGGAGAAATTTCGTGAATATCAAAGCGAGGTGAACATCGATCAAAACCGCTTTGAGCAGGAATTGGTCTATTACATGGAGAAACTCGATATAACGGAAGAAAAAGTCCGCCTGGAGAATCATTTTAATTATTTCCTGGATTTGATGAACCAGGAAGGTGCGGTAGGTAAAAAGTTGAACTTTCTGGCCCAGGAAATCGGGCGGGAAGTCAATACCATTGGCAGCAAATCCAATGATTCTGACATGCAGCGCCTGGTGGTTCAGATGAAAGATGAGCTGGAAAAGATCCGTGAACAGGTAATGAATGTTTTATAATCCATTGAATGGATTGAAGATGTTGACTATATCCTAACAAAGGATTGACTATTTATTTTTAGGCCCATTAACAATGAGCCAAGAACCATTGAAATAAGGATCTGCCTTGATCAATATCGACCAACATTTAGACTTTAACTAAGATGGTTTATCGAAGAAAGGGCAAACTGGTTATTTTTTCGGCGCCTTCCGGGTCGGGAAAAACAACAATCGTCCGGCGCCTGTTGGATAAGGACCTGAACCTGGAGTTTTCCATTTCTGCCTGTAGCCGGCCGAAGCGTGAGAACGAGGTTGACGCCCGTGATTACTATTTCCTCTCCCAACAGGATTTCATTGAAAAAATCCGCCAGGGCGCCTTTGTAGAATGGGAAGAAGTTTATGAAGAACATTTTTACGGAACCCTCAGAAGTGAAGTGGAACGCATCCGCAACAAGGGCAAGAATGTTATTTTTGATATTGATGTTCAGGGAGGGCTGAATTTGAAGAAGACCTATGGCGGGGAGGCCCTGGCCATATTTGTGATGCCCCCTTCGGTAGAGGAATTGGAAAAGCGCCTGACCAACCGCTCAACCGATGAGAGCGAAAAAATTGATTTGCGCATCCGTAAAGCCGAATCGGAACTCAAATATGCCAACTTATTTGACCGGATCATTTACAATACCGACCTTGAAAAGGCGGTAAAACAGGCTGAACAAATGGTTGAAGAATTTATCCATTCCTAAGGATACACTCATGAAAGTAGGATTGTTTTTTGGTTCTTTTAATCCGATCCATATCGGGCATCTGGCCATTGCCAACTACATTGCCGAATTCACCGATCTTCAGCAGATATGGTTGGTGGTTAGCCCCCAGAGCCCCTTTAAAAATACCAAAAGTCTTTTGCCTGAATACCAGCGCTATTATATGGTGGAACTGGCCCTTGGCCAGGATTTGCAAATTATGCCCTCCAACATTGAATTTATTCTGCCCCGGCCTTCCTATACCATCGATACCCTGACTTATTTAATGGAGAAACATCCCAACAAGGAGTTTTCTCTCATTATGGGTTCCGACAACCTGGTGCATCTGCACAAATGGAAAAACTACCGGGAATTGCTTGAGCAAAGCCAGTTGTATGTCTATCCCCGCCCTGGCACCGATCCCATGGCTTACCAGGACCGCTATGCCTTTCATCGGGTCGATGCCCCTTTGATGGAAATCTCCTCCAGCCTGATCCGAAAGGCCATCAGCCAGGGCAAGGATATGCGTTATTTCCTGCCCCGGCCGGTTTATGATTACATCAGGGAAATGCATTTTTATGAGAATTAGGTATATTTGTGTATGACTGATAAGATTTAAAGCCTTATGCTCGTACTGGTATTATATCTTTTCATTGCCTTGTTTTTTTCCTTTCTCTGCTCGATGCTGGAGGCTTCGCTCTTGAGCATCACCCCTTCCTTCATCGCGGCCAAGGTGAATGAAAATAAGAGTTATGGACGCACCTTAAAGCGGTTCAAGGAAGAGGTTGATTTGCCCCTGGCCGCCATATTGACGTTAAATACTTTTGCCCATACCATTGGTGCGGCAGGGGTGGGTGCCCAGGCCCAAAAAATCTGGGGCAATGAATATTTATCCCTTACTTCAGCTGTATTGACGATTTTGATTTTGATTTTTTCTGAGATCATTCCCAAAACTTTGGGGGCCAGTTTCTGGAAACGGCTGGCACCTTTTACTGCCCGTGCCCTGACGGTTTTGATTTATTCCCCCCTGTATCCATTCATCATCCTGAGCAAATTCATCACCAAAATCCTCAACAAACAGAAAGGCGAAACCGTATTGAGCCGGGCTGAATTTCAGGCTATGGCAGAGATTGGAGTCCAGGAGGGCATCTTTAAAAAGGAGGAGTCGCAAATTCTGATGAATCTGATGAAATTCAACAACATTGTGGTCAAAAGCATTATGACCCCGCGTACGGTGGTGGTTTCGGCTCCCGAAGACCAAACCGTCCGTGATTTTATGCAGACCCGTGAAAAGATCAGGGTTTCGAGAATTCCTATTTACCGCGACAACATCGATAACATTACCGGCTATGTGCTGAAGGATGATCTGATGCAATATATGATTGAGAAGAAATGGAACTGGCAGTTGAAATCACTGGGAAGGAACATCATGGTGGTGAATGAAAAGATGCCCATCATTCGCCTGTTCTATAAATTTTTACAAGAAAAAGAGCATATTGCCATGGTTGTGGGCGAATATGGGGAAATGTCGGGGATTGTTACCATGGAGGATGTTATTGAGACCCTTTTGGGTACTGAGATCATGGATGAATTGGACAATGTTGAGGATATGCAGAAGCAAGCCATGAAGATCTGGGAAAGGCGGGCCAAACGCCTGGGGCTGATCTAAGCCTTCGGCCATTTTTATGCCGGAAGCGTTTTGTTTTTAAAATCGCAACCTGATCCGGGTATTGTTTGATGAGTTGTTTATATTTGTCAGATAATTGAAGCACACAAAACAGGATTGATCATGGAAGTAACGGTCGATACAGCCAAACAACTGGGTTTACTCCCGGAGGAATATGACAAGATCAGGACCATTCTGGGGCGAAATCCCAACTTTACAGAGCTCAGTATTTTTTCAGTCATGTGGTCCGAACATGCCTCCTATAAGAATTCGATCAAATGGTTGAAGACACTGCCCCGGGAGGGGGCTCAGTTAATGGCGGCTGCCGGTGAAGAGAACGCTGGGTTGGTGGATTTGGGCAACGGATATGGGTGTGCCTTCAAGATCGAATCGCACAATCATCCTTCGGCCATTGAGCCTTATCAGGGGGCGGCTACGGGAGTAGGCGGCATCAACCGCGATATCTTCACCATGGGTGCCCGGCCGGTGGCTCAGCTTAATTCCCTTCGTTTTGGGGATTCCTCTGAGCCTCGCACCAAATGGCATTTACGCGGTGTGGTCAAAGGAATCGGTGATTACGGCAACTCCTTTGGCGTTCCGGTTTTGGGCGGAGAAGTCTATTTTGATAAATCCTACAATACCAATCCCCTGGTCAATGCCATGTCGGTCGGGCTGGTGAAGAAAGACCGGGTGATATCGGCCGTTGCCAAAGGCGTGGGCAATCCCGTCTATATTGTCGGCTCTTCTACCGGCAAGGATGGCATCCACGGGGCCACCTTTGCTTCGGCCAATCTGACCGATAAATCGGCAGAAGATTTGCCTTCGGTCCAGGTGGGCGACCCCTTTATGGAAAAATTGCTGTTGGAGGCCACCCTGGAGCTTAATAAATCGGCCGGGGTCGTTGGCATGCAGGATATGGGAGCTGCCGGGATTATTTGTTCAACCTCTGAGATGTCCGAAAAAGGCGGCCACGGAATGAAGATCAACCTCGACAAGGTCCCTTTGCGTCAGAACGACATGGAGCCTTTTGAAATCCTGCTCTCCGAATCCCAGGAGCGCATGCTGGTGGTTGTTGAAAAGGGCCATGAGCAAGAAGTAGAAAGGATTTTTGACAAATGGGACCTCAACCGGGAAGTCATTGGTGAAGTGATCGCAGAAGACAAACTGTATTTCTATACCCAGGATACATTGGAGGCCGAAGTACCGGCTTCTTCTCTGGTGTTGGGCGGTGGCGCTCCGGTATATGACCGGCCTTACCAAAAACCGGCCTACATCGATGAATATAAAAAGTTTTCCATTTCGGATGTGCCTGAACCTTCTGATTTAAGGGATGTGATCATGAACATGGTGACCAATCCCAATATTGCTTCCAAGAAATGGGTGGTTCAACAGTATGACACCATGGTGGGGACCGCCAACATGACCACCAATTTCCCAAGCGATGCCGGGGTCTTCAATCTGAAGGAAACCAGCAAAGCCCTGGCCATGACCACCGACTGCAATGCCCGATATGTCAATGCCGACCCGTATACAGGCACCCAGATCGCTGTGGCCGAGGCAGCCCGCAATATTGTATGCAGCGGCGGCGAACCCACTGCCATTACCAATTGCCTGAATTTTGGCAATCCCTATAATCCCGAAGCCTATTGGCAATTTGTACAGGCTGTTAAAGGGATGGGGGATGCCTGCCGAAAATTCGAAACCCCGGTTACCGGAGGCAATGTGAGCTTTTACAACCAGACAACCCTCAACGGCAGAGAAGAGCCTGTTTTTCCGGCTCCTGTCATCGGTATGCTGGGAATCCTCCACAATAAAAACCATCAAACCACCATCGGTTTTAAGGAAAAAGGCGATATGATCTTTTTGATCGGTCGTTCCATTGAAGACATCAGCTCTTCAGAGTACCTGTATTCATATCATCAGGTGGAGAAGTCGCCTGCCCCTTTCTTTGACCTGGAAGAAGAGTATAAGGTGCAGCAGGCAGTAAAAGATCTGATCGAACATGGAATGATTCGCTCAGCCCATGATGTCTCTGAAGGCGGCCTTTTTATCACCCTTTTGGAATCGGCTATGGCACGCAATATGGGCTTTGATATAACCACCAGCGCGGATATCCGCCGCGACGCTTTCCTCTTTGGGGAAGCCCAGGGTAGGGTAGTGGTCAGTGTGACCTCCTCCAACGAAACCCAGTTCGTTGACTTTATGCTTGAGAAGAATGTACCTTTCTCCACCCTGGGCCATGTTACCAAAACAGAGCTTCGTATCGACGATGATTCCTACGGGTTTATCCATGATATGAAAAGGCATTATGAACAAGCACTTTACAGGATTATGGAAGAATGATCCCCTGCGCCGGTTGACTTTGCGATAATAAACCGGGATTGAATGCGTTTTTATTGTCATAAATGCTGTCATTTTGAGAAAGATTCTGCTTGTTCTTATTCTCGTGCCCAGTCTGGTTGCAGCCCAGGATGAGGGCGATCCCATCCTGAATTATCAAAAGATCGACCATAAACCTTTTCATTTTGGCTATACCCTGGCCATCAATACCATGGATTTTGCCATCTATCCCTCCCGCCAGGCATTGGGCAATGGTATAGCCCGCCCGGATACCTTCCCTGAAATCAACCGCCTTTCCCCCGGCATTGACATCGGCATCGTCACCAACTTCAGGCTGGGCAAATACCTGGATTTTCGTTTTTTGCCCGGTATATCGCTGGGCCAGCGCAACCTGGCCTATTACAGCAACCTGGGGTCTTCCGATACATCTCAGGCAGAGCTCAATACAGAGATGAACCTGGGCAGCACCTTCATCAACCTGCCCTTTATCATGCGTTATGAGGCCAGGCGGTACCACAATTTGCGCCCCTATATCATCGGTGGGGTGAATTTTCGATGGGACATGGCCCGCAACAAGGATTTTAACACGGGTGAAGGCATTTATGTGAAGCTACGCCCGTTTGATGTTTACCTGGAAGGGGGCATGGGTATGGATTTTTACCTGCCCTATTTTAAACTCTCGGTGGAACTCAAACTATCGGTGGGCATGCGCAATGTCCTTGATCCAGATAAACATGATCAAAATCCCGGGTATGTAACCTCCCTGGATAAGCTTAAATCGAGGATGGTAAGCCTGTCTTTTCATTTTGAGTGACCCGCCGCCTCCCACTGGCGCCGCCTGAATTCGGCGCATACGATGCCGGTTGCCATGGAAACATTGAGGGATTCAGCTGCTTTGCCGCTAATGCCATTAAAAGCGGGGATATAAAGCCGCCGGGAAATGAAAGGGTGCAGCTCGGCAGATATGCCATGCGATTCACTGCCCATAATAATCAGCCCCCGCGATTCCAGGGGTGCGGTATAAAGGTTTTCCCCTTCCAGGAAGGTCCCGTAAACCGGCAGATCCGGATGACGATTGCGAACCGAAGCCAGCCAGCTGTTTAATGGCTTATAAAAGACTTTAACCCGGCCAATGGAGCCCATGGTGGCCTGAATGGTTTTGGGATTGTAAACATCTACGGCATCTTCAGAGCAAATGATGTGCCCGATCCCAAACCAGTCGGCTGTCCGTATGATCGTTCCCATATTGCCCGGATCCTGAACCCGGTCCACTACAAGAGTCAGCCCCCCCAACAACTCTTCTTCCTTCAAAGGATAAACGGGCATGTGAAAAACAGCCAGTACCTGCTGGGGGGTACTCAGCCCCGATATTTTACCCAATTCGGATTCGCTTACTTCAATGGGTTCTTTTATATTTGTAGGTAGGGAAAGACGATGTTGTTCCAACCACTTGGCCTCGGCACAAAGCAGTTCAGCCTGAAAACCGGCCTGCAGCAGCTCTTCCACCAGTTTGGCGCCCTCTGCTGTAAAGAGTGCTTTTTCATATCTGTCTTTCTTTTTTTTTAGGGCGTTAATAAATTTAATTTTATTTTTGCTTAACATACCATTTTGCTTTAATTTATTGAAGGATTATAATAGGACAGAAGGCATTTGAATGTACCGCACAAAAATCATCTTTTCTTTTCTTATTCTGATCCCCTTGATTGGATTGTTCTCGTGCAGCACGACCAAACATGTTCCTGAAGGCGACTATTTATTAAGAAGGTACAAGATCAATACCAAAGACCGTAAGGTTGAAAAAAGCGAAATTAAAAAATATATCCGTCAGAAACCCAACCGGCGCTTTTTGGGTTTAAATTTCCCGCTTTACCTCTATAGCCTTTCCAATCCTGAGAAGCAGAAGGGTTTGAGCAAATGGCTGAGAAAGGTCGGAGAGGAGCCCGTTATCTGGGACCCCTATTTGATGGAGGAATCGCGCAAACAAATCCTGAATCATCTCGAAAAGAAAGGTTATTATGACTCACAGGTCAGGGATTCGGTCATATATGATGACCAGAAGGTGACCGTCCAATATAACGTGGAGGCCAAGAAGCCTTACCGGGTCAGTGATGTTGATTATCGGGTAAAGGATTCGGTGCTGCGCCCTTTCCTTTATCCCGATACCGCCAATTTGCCGGTGGATCCGGGAGATGTCTTTTCGGTGGAACTGCTTCAGCAGGAACGCTCCATGATTGAAGGTATTCTAAGGGATAACGGGTTTTATCATTTTTCCAAAGATTTTGTCAGTTTTATTGCCGACACCTCAGCCCGCACCAACCAGGTGAAGTTGACCGTCGAGGTGAATCCCTTTACCATCGACCGGGGTGAGGGCGCTTTAGTGACCCGGGCGCACCAGCGTTTTCAGGTTGACTCGGTCTATATTTTTCCCAACTATGCCCCCAGACAAGCCATTGCCGACCGAAGGGAATATATCCGACAGCTGGATACCATTGAGCATAAAGGCCTTAAGTTTGTCTACAGTGGCCCGGAGCCCGGCATCGACCTGGATGTGATCAGGCAATCCAATTATATTAAACCGGGAGCCTGGTACAGCAAAGAAGAAACAGACAAAACCTATCAACACTTAAATTCCCTGCGCTTATTCCAGATCATCAACATTAAATACCAGGAATCGCAATCGCCCGGAGATTCCCTGGCCGGCGAGCTGGACTGTCATATTTACCTGAGAAAATTCAAGCTGCAGAGTTATACCATTGAGCTGGAGGGAACCAACTCTTCGGGCAATATCGGAGGTGCAGGGAATCTGGTTTATACCCACAAAAGCATCTTTGGCGGAGCCGAACAATTCCAGTCGAAATTTACCGGCGCCTTTGAAATTCTTGATCAGGAGAAGTTCAACCGGATTGACAACACCATGCGCCTGGGAACAGAGGTAAGCCTTGACTTTCCGCAGTTCCTGCTGCCCTTTTTGCGCAGTGACCGTTTTGTCAAACAGTATGATCCCAAGACCAACCTCTCGGCCATGTACAACTACCAGGAACGTCCTGACTATACCCGTACCCTGGCCAATGTTACCTTTGGTTACCGCTGGAAAAGCAAAAATTACCTCACTCATTATGTCAATCCTCTGGAGTTGAATATTTTGAGATTGCCTTACCTGTCGGCAAGTTTTAAGCGCAATCTGGAGGAGATTTATTTAAAAAGCAGCTATGAGGACCACTTTCTCTCGGTCACCAGCTACAGCATGATTTATAACAACCAGGATGTACAAAAAACACGGGATTTCCAGTATTTCCGGCTCAATGCCGAGGTGGCCGGCAATGTACTGACGGCCTTTAGCAAATTAGCGGATTTTAATAAAGTGGGCGACCATTACGAAATTTTTGGCATCCGCTATGCTCAGTATTTCCGGGTTGATTTTGATTTTCGGCATTATCAGATTTTGGATGACGATGAACGCTTTGTTTATCGTTTGTTCGTGGGGACTGGCTTTCCTTACGGCAATTCCAATGCCTTGCCTTTTGTCAAGCAGTACTTTTCAGGCGGGGCTAACAGCATCCGGGCCTGGAATGTGCGGGCCCTGGGTCCGGGAGGATATACCCCGCGGCAAGATTTCAGGGGTTACCCCAATCTCACCGGCGATATCAAATTGGAAGCCAACTGGGAATATCGGTTTAAGATGTTTTGGATTCTGGAAGGGGCCTATTTCCTGGATGCCGGGAATATATGGTCGTTGAACCCCCGTGATGACCGCCTGGGCGCTCAGTTTGACCCCAATGATTTCCTCAGTGAAGTGGCCATTGGCACCGGCCTCGGCCTTCGCTTTGATTTGTCCTTCTCGGTGCTGCGGCTGGATGTGGGCCTTAAACTGAAAGACCCTTCCTATCCCCCGGGTAAACGCTGGTTACCCGGTAACCGCCGTATCAATAAGGAAACCCTTTCCTGGAACATTGCCATTGGATATCCTTTTTAAGGAGAAATTCTTGTTGGGCTGTCCGGTTTCCTTTCTTTTTTGTAAATTTGTAAGGTTTTGTAATTCCATAAAATATTAAGCCTATGTCTTATAATAAAGTTTTAGAGTTGCTGGGAGATCAGGCAGATGATCTGTTAAACCATAAATCGAAGACGGTGGAAAAGGATCAGCTTCATTTGCCCGGTCCCGATTTTATTGAGCGGGTGTTTTATCATTCCAACCGCAGTCCCAGGGTTCTGGCCAATCTGGCCCGTATTTTTGATCATGGCAGGCTCGGAGGTACGGGTTACTTGTCCATTTTGCCCATCGACCAGGGCATTGAGCATACAGCCGGGGCTTCTTTTGCGCCCAATCCCATTTATTTTGACCCCGAAAATATTGTGAAGCTTGCCATTGAGGGTGGAGCAAACGGGGTAGCCTCTACTTTTGGTGTGCTGGCGGCTACAGCCCGCAAATATGCCCACCGGATCCCTTATATTGTCAAGATCAATCACAACGAGCTGTTGACCTATCCCAACAAGCATGATCAGATTCTTTACGGAACTGTTGATGAGGCCTTTAATATGGGTGCCGTGGCCATAGGAGCGACCATCTATTTTGGCAGCCCTGAATCAAACCGCCAACTGGTCGAAATTGCAGAGGCTTTTGAAAGGGCCCACGAATTGGGCATGGCCACCATTCTGTGGTGCTATACCCGCAATAAGGCATTTAAAACCGATCAGGACGATTTCCACACGGCTGCGGATCTGAGCGGTCAGGCAAACCATCTGGGCGTTACCATTCAGGCCGATATCATCAAGCAAAAAATGCCCACCACCAATGGAGGCTTTACCGCCCTGAATTTTGGCAAAACCCATGAAAAAATGTACAGTGAACTGGCCTCGGACCACCCCATTGACCTGACCCGCTATCAGGTGATCAACAATTATATGGGCCGCATCGGCCTGATCAATTCCGGTGGCGCTTCCAAAGGCGAAAGCGACCTGAAGGATGCCGTCACCACTGCAGTGATTAACAAACGTGCCGGTGGAATGGGGTTGATCAGCGGGCGTAAGGCTTTCCAGAAGCCCATGGATCAAGGCGTAGAGCTGCTCAATGCCATTCAGGATGTTTATCTGGCTAAAGAAATTGACATCGCCTAAGCGAAAAACATCAAAAAATGCATCAGAGGGGTACAAATATTTTTGTGCCCCTTTTTTCTTGTAGCCGGGGGATTGCATATTGGCGATTTTTTTATAATATTGTTACATCAATCAAACGGCAATAACATTCTGCTAAATCATTTCCTATGGCAAAATTTGACTTTTCAAAACGTGACAGCTTTGGAACCAAGTTTGGCGTAATTGCCGCCGCGGCGGGTTCTGCCGTGGGTTTGGGCAATATCTGGCGTTTCCCCTATGTAGCAGGAGAGAACGGCGGGGGCGCCTTCCTTTTGGTCTACCTGTTATTCATTATCGCCATCGGGATACCGGTGATGCTTTCTGAGTTTACCATTGGCCGAAGTGCCCAGCGGAATGTGTTTGGCTCCTTTAAGCGGCTGGCCCCGGGCACCTATTGGTATTTAATCGGACTTTTAGGGGTTGTTGCTGCTTTCATCATCCTGTCTTTTTATAGTACGGTGGCTTCCTGGACCCTGGAATATATCTACAAGGCTGCAGCGGACAGCTTTTCAGGCAAAACGGCCCAGGAGCTCACCCATATGTTTGTAGGTTTTAAATCGGCAACATTCCGGCCCATCATCTGGCAAATTGTCTTCATGGGCCTTACCGCCTGGATCGTATTATCAGGGGTGAAGCGGGGCATTGAAAAGTATGCCAAGATTCTCATGCCGGTCTTGTTGTTGTTAATCCTTGTGCTTGATATACGGGCCGTAACCCTTGATGATGCCGGTAAAGGCCTGGAATTTCTCTTTCAACCGAATTTCGCAAAGCTCAATACCAGCAGTGTGCTGGCTGCCCTGGGCCAGGCTTTCTTTTCCCTGAGCATCGGCATGGGCACATTAATCACTTATGGCTCATACATCAATAAAAGGGAGAACCTGGCCAGTACGGCCATTAGTGTCTCGGCGGCCGATACCATCATCGCCATATTGGCCGGAGTAGCCATCTTTCCCGCGGTCTTTGCCTTTGGCATTGAACCTGAGGCCGGCCCCGATCTCATATTCCGAACCCTGCCCGCCATCTTTCAAAAACTTCCCGGCGGTTATTTTTTCTCCCTGCTTTTCTTCATATTGCTCGGGGTCGCTGCTTTAACCTCATCGATCTCGGTGCTGGAGGTGGTGGTCGCCTATTTTTCTGAAGAACTGGGCATTTCCCGCAAGCCGGCTACCATTGTCGCTGCCATAGGCATTACCGCCCTGGGAACCCTCTCCACCATGTCGTGGGGTGCGTTGGATCATATATCGCTGTTCGGAAACAAGATCTTTGACATGCTGGATTTTGCCGCATCCAATATCCTATTGCCCATTGGTGGGTTGTTTATAGTGATCTTCCTGGGATGGTTCTTCGGCAGGGAGCGCATCCGCAAGGAGCTCTCCAGTGAAGGCCTTTTCAAGGTGAACCTTTTGCAGGTGTTCATGCTCATTGTCAAATTTTTGGCCCCCATTGCCATTGCATTGGTTTTCCTCAATGGTATTGGCCTGTTGAATTTCTGACCCCCGTCGAAAACACCATCAAATGAGCGATCGCTTCCCCGGTGATTGGCTGAGTTTTTCCCCGCAGGAAAAAAGGGGCATCCTGATGTTGATGGGCATCCTGATCCTGGTGCTGGTTATTCGTGTTCTGCCGGACGATTGTTTGCGGCCGTCAGACCCTGCCATCTCTGATTCCACCTTTACCAGGGAAGTGAACCACTGGCTGGAGAAAGCTCAACCCCGGCCCTCCAGCTCCGATAAAGGTGGTTCACCCATTAGCCCTGGACTTGCAGAACCGGTCAACTCCAAGCCCTTCCGGTTCGACCCCAATAAGGCCGATAGCAGCGAACTGGAAAAATTGGGCCTCTCCCCCCGGGCCATCCATAATCTGGTCAAATACCGGCATCACGGGGGCACTTTTTCCTCAGCTTCCGATTTGAAAAAGATCTATGGACTGGATTCCACAACCTTTCGCCGGCTTAAACCCTATATTCAAATCGACCCCGCCCTTGGTAGCTCTTACACCCCTGGATCATCCAGCACCCGGTTTTCCTCTTCCTCCGACCATCCCCCCGGCAAATTATCCCCTCCGCCCCCGAAAACATCCAACCAAAGGGTGGAGCTTAACCGGGCTGATGCCTTTGCCCTTAGCCTCCTTCCCGGTATTGGCCCCGTGTATGCCCGGAGAATATGTAAATATCGCGATCTTTTAGGTGGCTTTGCCCGCATCAAGCAACTGGAAGAAGTTTATGGCATGGACCGGGACCTGGTAACCGCCCTTCGGCCCCATCTGAAGATTGATACCCAGCAGATCCGGAAAATTTGCCTGGATACAGCCACTTTTCGCCAGTTGATCCGCCATCCCTACCTCAGTGCTTACCAAACCAAAACCATCCTTCGATACCGGGATTTTCAGCGAGGACAAATCGATCGGCTACCGGAATTGTTGCACAACAATATTTTGGATTTAAAAACGTATCGAAAAATGAAACCCTATTTTCGCCTGGAGCATAAGAAGGATGGGCCTTCAGAACCCGGGTCGCCGTCAGATACATCGTATTTGCCGGCAATTAAACAGGGGGGCAGGACAGTTCCCGGTTCCTCAGAATCCGAATGCATATAACAACTTGAAAATAATCGATAATCAACCCTTTAAGAAAAAGAATAATTTTTTGGATATATCGTTTTGAAAATGTGGAATTAATTGGTTAGATTTGCCGCTCATAAAAAAAAGGAGGTCTTATATGATCGTAGTACAAGTTAAAGACGGAGAAAACATTGAAAGGGCATTAAAGAAATTCAAGCGCAAGTTTGAAAAAACCGGTGTCATAAAAGAACTGCGTGAGCGACAATCTTATACGAAACCTTCGATGAGAAGGCGTGAAGAGAAGAAGCGGGCCATATATAAGCAGCAGTTGCGCGAAAAGAGCGAATAAGCTAAAGGTCTGGCTATTTAATCCATCAGGCTATAATGTACAGGGAGGGCTTCTATAAATATTTGCGGTTCGAGCGGCGTTATTCGGTGCACACGATCAGGGCATACCGGAACGATTTGAATCAGTTTTTCAGTTTTTTGGAAAAGCATCAACCGAGTCAGGATGTTCGCGAGATCAGCGAAAAACAGGTCAGGGAATGGATTGTAAGTTGCCTGGAGCAAAACATTTCCGAGCGCACCATCAACCGAAAGATTTCCACGCTTAAAACTTACTTTAAGTACTTGATACGTATGGGTTATACCCACCATGATCCAATGATCCGGGTTCGTACGCCCAAAGTGGGAAGGCGGATACCTTATTTTGTGGATGAAACCCATATGAACCTGTTGACGGATCAGCGGATCTTTGATACCGATTTTTACGGGGTACGTGATCAGGTGATCCTCGAGGTCCTTTATCAGACGGGCATGCGGTTATCGGAACTGATCAATATGATGGACCAGGACGTGGATTTTGGCCATCAACAGCTTCGCATTTTAGGAAAAAGGAATAAGGAGCGGCTGATACCGGTCACACAGCCATTGCTTGAGCTGATCGAACATTATAGGAGCCTGCGCAATGAGAAATTTGCCCGGGGCCATCAGGGATACCTGCTGGTGACCAATAAAGGGCGAAAGCTGTATGAAAAATTCGTTTATCGAACCGTCAGGCGCTACCTCTCTTATATTACTACATTGGAGAAAAGAAGCCCTCACATCTTACGACATACTTTTGCTACACACATGCTCAATCATGGGGCTGATCTGAATGCCATCAAGGAAATTCTTGGGCATGCCAATTTATCGGCCACCCAGATCTATACCCATAGTACCTTTGAGCAGCTAAGAGCCATATATAAGCAAGCACATCCCAGAACTTAAAAAGGAGGACCTTTTATGGACGTTAAAATTCATTCCGTACATTTTGATGCCGACCAGAAGCTTATTGATTTTGTGGAAAATAAAGTCAACAAGCTGGATCAGTTTTATGATAATATCATTGGAGCGGAAGTTTTTCTACGGGTAGAGAAAGACCAGAGCCCGGACAACAAACTGGCCGAGATTAAACTTCAGATTCCCGGCAGTGATTTGTTTGCAAAGAAACAGACCGATACCTTTGAAGAGTCAACGGATTTAGCGGTAAATGCCTTGCGCAAACAACTCACCAAAAGAAAAGCCAAGCAAAGGGGGGCATAAAATTGAAAAAAATTGGAATATAAATTTTGTAAGATAGATAAAATATATATACCTTTGCGAACCGATTTTCTGAACTAACAGGTTCTTTCTATTGATGTGAATAGGTTTTTGGCCGATGTAGCTCAGTTGGTCTAGAGCAGCTGATTTGTAATCAGCAGGCCGTGGGTTCGAATCCCTCCATCGGCTCGTGTTATTTTTGGGGAGGTACCAAAGTGGCCAACTGGGGCAGACTGTAAATCTGCTGGCGTATGCCTTCGTAGGTTCGAATCCTGCCCTCCCCACAGGCCTAAAGGCGGGAGTAGCTCAGTTGGTAGAGCATCAGCCTTCCAAGCTGAGGGTCGCGGATTCGAGTTCCGTCTCCCGCTCTCTTTTTGCCGATGTAGCTCAGGGGTAGAGCGCTTCCTTGGTAAGGAAGAGGTCACGGGTTCAAATCCCGTCATTGGCTCGATTTTGTGGTTCATTGTTTTAACCGATATAAGTTCCAGAAATAACCAAAACCGTAAATTTTAATATCTGAAGTTATGGCAAAAGAAAAATTTGAGCGATCGAAAGAACACGTAAATATCGGGACGATAGGTCACGTCGATCACGGCAAGACTACCCTGACGGCTGCCATCACCAAAATTTTGAGTGAAAAAGGCCTGTCGGAAGTAAGGAGTTTCGATTCCATCGACAATGCTCCTGAAGAGAAGGAGCGTGGTGTTACCATCAACTCCGCCCACGTTGAGTATCAAACGGATAAAAGGCACTATGCCCACGTTGACTGTCCCGGTCACTCCGACTATGTAAAGAATATGGTTACTGGTGCCGCCCAGATGGACGGAGCCATCCTGGTTGTGGCTGGTACTGACGGACCCATGCCACAGACACGCGAGCACATCCTGCTGGCACGTCAGGTAAACGTACCCAAAATCGTTACTTTCTTAAATAAAGTTGACCTGGTGGATGATCCGGAGCTTATCGAGCTCGTGGATATGGAAGTTCGTGAATTGCTTGACTTTTATGACTTTGATGGTGCCAATGCTCCCATCGTCCATGGTTCTGCCCTGGGTGCACTCAACGGCGAAGAAAAGTGGGTTGAGAAAGTTATGGAACTCATGGGTTACGTTGATGATTACATTCCCGTTCCTCCCAGAGACAAAGATAAGCCTTTCCTGATGCCTGTTGAAGACGTCTTCTCCATTACCGGCCGCGGTACTGTTGCCACCGGCAGGGTAGAGACTGGCGTGATCAACACCGGCGAAGAGGTTGAGCTTATTGGTTTGGGTGCTGAGAAGAAGAAAACCGTTGTTACCGGCGTGGAAATGTTCCGCAAGATTCTCGATACAGGTGAAGCTGGCGACAACGTAGGTCTCTTGCTGCGTGGTGTCAACAAAGACCAGGTGAAACGTGGTATGGTTATCGCCCGTCCTGGTTCCATCACCCCCCACACCCGCTTCAAAGCAGAAGTTTATGTTCTGAAGAAGGACGAGGGTGGACGTCACACACCTTTCCACGACAACTACCGTCCTCAGTTCTATATCCGTACCATGGACGTTACGGGTACCGTAAAACTGCCTGAAGGCACCGAGATGGTTATGCCTGGCGATAACGTAACCATGACAGTAGAGCTGATCTATCCCGTCGCCCTGAACCAGGGTCTGCGTTTCGCCATACGTGAAGGTGGACGTACCGTGGGAGCCGGACAGGTCACCGAGATTGTTGAATAATAACCTCTGGGGATGTTACGTTACTCCAACGAACATCCTTCATATACACGGGTGTAGCTCAGTTGGTAGAGCAGCGGTCTCCAAAACCGCCGGTCGTGAGTTCGAGTCTTACCACCC
>CAJXLK010000012.1 GCA_913055635.1 uncultured Bacteroidota bacterium | reverse complement strand
GCATTCATTGACCCCGCTAAGCGGGGTTGCATTAAGCGGGGTTGCATTCATTGACCCCGCTAAGCGGGGTTGCATTAAACGGAGTTGCATTCATTGACCCCGCTAAGCGGGGTTGCATCACCAGGGATCCAAAACTTTGTCCTGGATCGGGGTAGATAAAACGATCGAGGTGGTTGGCACACCGTACTCGATAAACCGGTTGATCAGCTTCTCCAGATGCCTGGTTTCCTTCAGGGCCACCTTCACAATCATGTTGTCGCCCCCGGTGATGCGGTTTACTTCGATAACCTCCGGTATCCGGGCTAACTCATCAATGAATTTGCGAATGCTGCCCGGATTCATCTTGAAATTAATGATCGCTGTCATGGTATAGCCCAGCTTGGCAAGGTCCAGCTTCACCCGATAGCCTCTGATCACACCGGCCTCCTCCAACTTCTGAACCCGTTCTTTGACGGCCGGTCCCGTTAATCCTACCCGCTTACCCAGCTCGGTATAAGAAATCCGTCCATTGTACTGAAGTTCCAGCAAAATATTCCGGTTGTAATGATCGATTAATTTATTATCCATAGCTATTGATCTATAATATTTTAATTTTTAAAGCGAATAAGCCCAATTTATTTAATTTATCAAAACATTCCAAATCCAACTTGTTGTAATTTTAAGCTTTCAATTCAATCGGCCAATGGAAACCCTGCACTTGATCATACTAATTACAGGCATCGGGCTGGGCTTTTTTGTCCAGACAGTAGCCGGGTTTGCCGGGGGTTTATTTGCCCTGCCCATTATTTTGCAGGTCATACCCATGCAGGAGGCAGTGGCCTATCTCTCGGTTTTTCTATGTCTGTTCAGTATCCTGCTGGTTTATAAGACCTGGCCTGAGATAGATAAAAAAACGGTAAAAGAGCTGAGCCTGGGCATTGTCGTGGGCCTGGCCGTTGGCGTGATCATACTGAAACTGGGCAGCCCCGATATCCTCAAGCGCCTGCTGGGGGTTTTTATCTTGTTGTTTGTGGGTTATCATTTTTTAAAAAAGAAAAAGATCCGCATACCCGGGGGAAGCGGCCTCTTCTTTGGGCTGGCAGGCGGGGTTTTTTCAGGAATGTTCTCGGCCGGGGGACCTACCTATGTTATGTATGTCTACAACAAAATTGACGGAGCCGCAGTTTTCAGGGCTACATTGATTGGCATTCTAAGCATCACCAACATCTTGAGATTGCCCATGCTGGTGGTCTCCGATATCCTGACCGTAGATATCCTGACCAATTCGCTGATGATCCTGCCCTTTTTCGTACTGGCCTTATTCTTTGGAAATAAATTATATACAAAAATCAACGCACACACCTTCAAAAACATATTGATGATTCTGCTGGTGGTATCCGGATTATCCCTGCTCATCCGTTAATGTGGATCAGGCTTTTTCACCATTGAGGCCTGTCCGTTTTGTTAACATCCTCGAACAGCATCCTTTGGGCCGGGATAACACCAACCACCGAAAAAAGGGACTCCCCCCGGGGAGCCCTTTTTTATGCATAAAGAATTGTTTTTTTCGTTATCTTTGATAAAAGCAGTGATTGATATCAAGTGAAACATCAGGCAAAGCATATCACCGGGGGGCTGATGCTGGTTATTTTACTGGCCCTTTTTTCCTGTGAAAAGGAACAATTCCTGGATGATCCCCGGGCACGCCTGGCTTTTTCAACCGATACGGTGCTTTTCGATACGGTTTTCACCACGATAGGCTCGACCACCAAACGTTTCACGGTTAAAAATCCCCATGACCAAAAGGTAAACATCTCCTCGATTGAACTGGCTGGCGGGCAGGCATCTGATTACCGGCTCAATATCAATGGCCGGTCCACCCACCGGGTAAACGATGTTGAACTGGATGCCAGGGACAGCCTGTTCATTTTCGTAGAAGTCACCGTTGATCCAACCCACCGCAATCAACCCATGGTGATCAAAGACTCGGTAATTTTCCGCCGCAAAAAGCAACAGCAAGACGTCAAGCTCATCTCCTGGGGGCAGGATGTGCATTTGATTCGGGGCGACACGCTTCAGAGCCAAACCTGGGACGGCGATAAGCCTTATCTGATTTATCGATCGGCGGTGGTAGACAGCCAAAGCACCCTCACCCTGGAAGCAGGCACGCGGGTTTACCTTCATCGCCAGGCAGGCTTTTACGTGGGGGGAAGGCTGATCTGCGAGGGGAGCAAGCAAAGACCGGTTATTTTCCAGGGTGATCGCCTGGAAAAGGATTATGCCGACATTCCGGGCCAATGGGATGGAATCTGGCTGATGTCGGGCAGCCGAAATCACCGGATTGACCATACCATCATCAAGAACGCCATCACCGGATTGCAAGTGGGCAGCACCCCTGAAGTTTCCGGTCCCATCCTGCGCCTTTCCAACACCAGGATCATGCATATGAGCCACGCCGGCCTGCTGGCCCGCGGAGCATCCATTGAAGCCTTCAACACACTGATCTCAGATTGCGGTAATTATACAGCCGCCCTCACCCGGGGAGGAAGCTATGCCTTTTACCACTCGACCCTGGCCAACTATTGGAGCGGGACCAGCCGGACCACACCCTCGCTGATAATCAATAACCACTACCAGGATTCCACCGGCGCTACCCGCCTCAACCAACTGGAAAAAGCCCTGTTCAGCAACTGCATCATTTGGGGCAACCAGCAGGAAGAAATAGAAATCAACCTGAAAAATCAACAAAAAGAGGGCCATCTTTTCACCCACTGCCTGATCCGCACCACCAGGCCGGCGGACTTGGATGAAGCGCATTACCAGGACATTTTGGTCAATGAAGACCCGCAGTTTGTTTCTGTAAGTGAACACAACTACCGCCTCGACACCCTTTCCCCTGCCATTGACCAGGGAGAAATGTCGGTGGCCCTGGAATATCCCCTGGATATTCTTAACCACAGCCGGACAGCTGATATGGCCCCTGACCTGGGAGCCTTTGAATACATCCCCGGAACAGATTCCACCCGTCAAACCTCCCCCATCAAATGAATCCCGCATGCAAAAACTTCCGCAACCAGGTCATGAATCAGAAGAATAAACTGACCGCTATACTGATGTTGATCATTGGCCTGGCGGGGGCATCCTTTTCGCCTCTATACGGCCAATCTCCTGCCCGGGAGGATGGCAGCGGGCAGGCTTATCGGCTGGTCTTTTATAACCTGGAAAATTTTTATGATACCCTTGATGCGCCCTTTAAGGGAGACGATGCCTTTCTGCCGGCCGGTCCAAGGCGATGGAACGCCTATAAATACCGCCGCAAGCTCAATGGTTTATTCAAGATCCTCATAGGCACAGGCCACTGGAGGCCACCTGCCATCATCGGTGTTTGTGAAGTAGAAAACCGCCGGGTACTGGATGAGCTCACTGGCAAGACCCCTCTGGCCAAATATCCCTACCGGGTGATCCACAAAAATTCGCCCGATCCAAGGGGCATTGATGTGGCGGCCATTTATCATGAGCGGCAGTTCAAGGTAATTTCATCCCGTTATATTAAGACAAAATGGAACGACCAAGCATTAGCCACCCGCGAGATCCTTTACATCAAGGGGCATTTAGCAGGCAAGGCCCCCCTCCACCTATTCTTCAACCACTGGCCCTCAAAATGGCAGGGAGCGGCCAAGACGCAGCCCAAAAGGAAGCTGGCAGCCAGGGTAGTCAGCCACCACGTTGATTCCATCTTTCAACAACAAAGCGGGGCAAACATCATTGTGGCAGGTGATTTCAATGATCCGCCACAGGCAGCCTGCCTGACGGATGTTTTGGGAGCCGATCAACCAGCACCGCCGCATTCAGAAAATGCCCTTTATAACCTCTGTCATCACTGGAAAAATGAGCCGGGGGGCACCCAAAAGTACCGCAGCCACTGGCAGATACTGGATCAATTCATAGTTTCGGGAGCCATGCTGAATAAAAGCCGGGGGCTATATACTTGCCCTGACAAGGCGCGGCCTTTTGCCCCTTCTTACTTACTCGAGAAAGATACCCGCTATACAGGAATGAAACCTTTCCGCACTTATACCGGTTACAGGTATACAGGGGGATTCAGCGATCATTTGCCTGTAATCCTTGAGGTGGATTACATCCGATAGGTTGATCCCCGATTCAATCACCCCAATGGAGCAGCGGCCAGTCACCCTATCTGCGATGGACCGGCTCAAGGCCAAGCTCCTGGCCTTTTTCCAGCATGAGTTGGTAAGCCTGATGGTAGTCGTTCTCAATCTCCCCGTCCAGAATGGCTTCCTTGATGGCATCTTTTATGATGCCTACCTGCCGGCTGGGTTTGATGCCAAAGGTCTCCATGATCAGTTCACCGGTGATGGGCGGCTGGAAATTCCGGATCCGGTCTTTTTCCTCTATCTCCCGCATCTTTTGCCTGACCTTTTTAAAATTCTGCAAGTACCGGCGAACCCGTTTTTCGTTTTTAGAGGTGATATCTGCTTCACATAGCAGCATCAGGTCTTCCACATCATCACCGGCATCATAGAGCAGGCGCCGCACAGCCGAATCGGTAACCTGATCATCCACCAGGGCAATGGGCCTAAGATGCAAAAGGACCAGCTTTTGTACGTATTTCATCTTTTCATTCATGGGCAACTTCAGGCGCCTGAAAATGCCGGGAATCATTCTGTAACCCACATAATCATGGCCGTGGAAGGTCCACCCCAGCGACGGGGAAAACTTTTTAGTCGGGGGTTTGCCAATGTCATGCAACAAAGCGGCCCAACGAAGCCACAGCTTATCGGTGTGTGGAGACAGGTTATCCAGGACTTCAAGGGTATGGAAAAAATTATCCTTATGGCGGATGCCTTCCCGTACATCCACCCCCTTTAAATCGGCAAGTTCGGGGAAAAATTCCCGCAGCAAACCGCTGCCTTCCAACAACTTCAAACCCAACGAAGGTTTGGTGGAAAGCAAAATCTTATGGAGTTCTTCCATAATCCGCTCATTGGAAACGATTTGCAGGCGGGAAGCATTGGATTCAATGGCCTGATAGGTTTGATCACCAATGGCAAAATGAAGCTGAGCGGCAAAACGAATGGCGCGCATCATACGCAGGGGATCGTCGGAAAAGGTCCTCTCCGGATCCATTGGGGTTCGGATCACTTGCTTTTTCAGATCTTTCAGTCCATTGAAAGGATCAACCAGCTCACCATAACAAGAGGGATGCAGACAAATTGCCAGGGCATTAATGGTAAAGTCCCGTCTTTTCTGATCATCCTCAAGGGTGCCGTTTTCCACCAAAGGTTTGCGGCTGTCAGAACGATAGGATTCCCGCCGGGCACCCACAAATTCCACCTCTAAATCCCCATGACGGATCATAGCAGTGCCATAATTCTTAAAAACACTCACCTGCCTGATTCCTAAACGATCTGCTACTTTCCGCGCCAAATCAATCCCACTGCCCAGAACAACAATATCAATATCCTTGGAAGTACGCCCCAACAATAAATCACGCACATACCCACCAATGGCATAGCCCTGCCTGGATTCCTCTTTCAAAACTTCAGCAACCACCTGAAAAACCGGATGATTAAGACTTTTCTTCATATGTAAATATGACAATTTGTTGCAATTTTATGCCAAAATTACATTCGATTTGGCCTTTTATAAAACGAAACAAAATAAAATATTTTTTTTCAAAATATCGCTTTTAATCCCAAAAGGCTTTGTTTACGGAAGGTACCGTTTTCACCTTCCATAAAAATGAACATTTAGGCAACAGCAAAAGGCTATGCACCAAAAAGTGCACCATAAGCGGCATACGCATAAGTCGTATTTTTCAAATTATCAACAGTTTATGAAAAATATTCCCGCCAACCCATCGTTTAAAAAGAAACCTTTTGCCCAACCAATTTCCCACCATCCCTTTTAAAAAACCAGGAAATAGCAAAAGGAGGAAATAGCTAAAGCCAAGCTGGGTAAAATGCAAGATAGGGCACGCTTGTATCCTGATCCGGATGAGAAGAGCACACCAGCTAAGGCCAGTAAGAAGCCCACATCAAAGGTTTTGCCATAATAAGAAAATAGCCCCTGGGAAACAGGTGAAAAAGAAAATAGAATGGAGCAGCTGCTGCGGGCGGAGAGAAGACTTAAATAAAACATATTAAAAGACCATGGGAAAAGCATGCTGAGGTCTTCCTGCGGCCAGGCTTGAAATTCTGCGGAGGGAAGTGCTGTATCTAAACACAAAATGGATAAATGAATTTTTGGTATAGGGTTTGTAGAAAGGTGGGCGAACCTTTTAATGAATCTGTTGTTTCACAATTAGAATTATAAATACTAAAACTTAGGAAGTAATGGTTGAACATTTAACAAAAGAGACATTCAAGGAGAAAATATTCGATTTCGAGCAGCATCAGGAATGGAAATTCGCAGGAGATAAACCGGCAATCATAGATTTCTATGCAGACTGGTGCCAACCCTGTAAGATCGTTTCTCCGATTCTGGAAGAGATTTCCAATGAATACGAAGGCAAGTTGGATGTATTCAAGATAGATACCGAAGACCAGCAAGAGTTGGCAGCCATGTTTGGTATCAAAAGCATTCCTTCGATCCTTTTCATTCCCAAAGATGAGCAGCCACAAATGGCACAGGGTGCATTGCCACGTGAAACCATTGAAAAAGCCATTTCCGATGTGCTGAAAGTAGAAACCAATTCAAACTAAAGGAAAGATTCTTTAACCAACCAAACCGTTGTCCGTGCTTTCACGGGCAACGGTTTTTTTGTTCTGCCCCCAGCCCCGCACGATTGCCCCACCACTTCTTTCAGGTTACATCACTTGCGCGAGATGGTTTATTCATATAACCCGCATGAATTTCAAAGCCATTGATCCGAAAATAATTTCATGCTCCCCCCGCGCGTTATAATCGATGAAGCAGGGAAAAATCCTTACACCAATAATCCATCATTGAGAAAAAAAGATTCAACCGTATAATGAAAGGGTAATTTCATTAATTTTGTTATTTAAAATTTGTTTAAATAAACATTGATTTAGTGGGAAGAATACTTGCCATCGATTATGGAAAAAAAAGAGCGGGCCTGGCGGTGACCGATCCCATGAAGATGATTGCCAACGGTTTGGAGACGGTTCATCCCAACAGCCTGCTTCAATATCTAAAGGAGTATTGCAGGCGGGAACCGGTGGAATTATTTGTAGTGGGGTATCCCAGGCAAATGAACAATGCTGATTCTGAAGCTGTTGAATACATAAAGCCGTTTATCAAAAAGCTGGATCAAACATTTCCTGACATTCCGGTTGAACTGGAGGATGAAAGGTTTACTTCAAAAATGGCCCAGGCCAGTATGATCCAGGGAGGCATGAAGAAAAAACAGCGTCAGGACAAATCAAATATCGACCGCATCAGTGCAACAATCATATTACAATCCTATTTGGAACGTAAAAACATCTAAGCATCATGACATTACCGATATATGTTTACGGTTCGCCTGTGTTGAGAAAAGTAGCCAGGGAAGTTGAATCCGACGAATCGGGCCTGGATGATTTCATCGAGGATTTATGGCAAACCATGCATCAATCCGATGGAATAGGCCTGGCGGCTCCGCAGGTGGGAAAATCAATGCGCATTTTTGTCATAGACGGTACTCCCCTTCAGGAGGATGATCCTTCCCTGAAAGATTTCAAGCGCACGTTCATCAACCCTGAAATGGTTGAACGAGGCGGCGACGACAAAACCTTTGAAGAGGGATGTTTAAGCATTCCCAATCTCCGGGAAGAGATTGTCAGGCCGGAAAAAATAAAGATCCGCTATTACGACCGCAATTTCAATTTCAACGAAGAAGAGCATGATGGAATCGCGGCAAGGATCATTCAGCACGAGTACGATCATTTGCAGGGTATCCTGTTCACTGATAGAGTGGCTCCCCTGAAAAAGCGGATGCTTCGTACCAAACTCAATGCCATCGCAAAAGGCAAATTTGAAGTGAACTACAAAGTGAAGGTGGCCAAATAGCTATACAAAGCTATCGCCCTTTCGGTTTGGGTCAGCACGAAAGAGCAAACTGGTTCAAAGGAGCCAAGGCTTGCATTGCGGTTCAACCGATCTATGTAAAAGGTCCCATAAAACAGAGGCTACTGCTCATTCCAATCAAATCGGTATATAACATCCTGATATACAAAAAGCGCAGGCCTGATTGAACCTGCGCTTTTTGTATCACATTTTTATCCCTTTTCCGGGGAATCCGCTTTTTGATGTTGATTTATATTTGCGGGCCCCTTTGATAATCCTTGGTTTTTTCTGAAATCTCTTCCGCCAACTCGGGATCAACCAAAATACGCCCACAATATTCACAAACGATGATTTTTTTCCTGGAACGCACATCCAGCTGACGTTGTGGGGGGATTTTATTAAAACATCCACCACAGGCATCGCGCTCAACAGTCACCACGGCCAGCCCGTTGCGTGCGTTCTCACGGATCCGCTGGTAAGCATTCAGCAGCCGGTGTTCAATGATCTGGCGAATCTCATTGGAGCGTTTATTGAGGTTTTCTTCATCTTTTTGGGTCTCGGCAATGATCGAATCCAGCTCTTCTTTTTTGTTTTTCAGGTCCTTCTGCCGTTCTTCCAGTTCCTGGCGGGAGGCTTCCAGGTCTTTATTGCGCTGCTCGATCTTATCATTATTTTCTTTGATATGCTTCTGGCGCAACTCGATTTCCAGGGTCTGATATTCAATCTCTTTTGCCAGCGCCTCGTATTCCCGGTTATTTCGTACGTTGTTCTGTTGTTTCTTATATTTTTCGATCAACAGATTGGATTCCTCAATTTCGTTTTCCTTGTTGCTGATGGTATCCCTTAACTCTTTGACTTCTTTTTCATAATTCTGCAAACGGGTTTCCAAACCGGCAATTTCGTCTTCCAAATCCTGCACCTCAAGGGGCAATTCCCCGCGCAAGCGTTTGATATTGTCAATGGCAGAATCTACCGACTGCAGTTCATAAAGCGCCTTGAGTTTATCCTCTACACTATATTCCGATGTTTCTGAGCGTTGACTTTTCGTAGCTGACATATCAATAGTAATTTATTGGATTTGTATTGATTTCTGATAAATGGACCGCAAAATTAGGAAAATTTTTCGTAACCCACTCATAAAAAAAATCTTTTGCTACCGCTTCACTTTCATAATGCCCCACATCAGCAATGAGGATTTTTTCATCGGCATCAAAAAACCGATGATATTTAAAGTCAGCAGAGACAAATACATCGGCTCCCTGGCTGATGGCTTCTTCCAGTAAGAAACTTCCGCTACCGCCGCAAATGGCAATGCGGTGAACGAATGAATAGAGCAGTTTAGTATGGCGGATGGTAGATAAATGCAAGCTTGCTTTCAGGTGGTCAAGGAACTCTTTTTCAGGCATTTCCTCGTCCAATTCAGCAATTACGCCTGAGCCTGACGAATGGTCAGGATTGGCCAGGGGATAGAGGTCGTAGGCGACTTCTTCATACGGATGGGCCTGGTTCATGGCTTGAAGTACCTGGGATAACTTATGGCGGGGCAGCCAGGTTTCCACCCGGGTTTCCTCTTCAAAATGCAGCTTGCCCGGCTGGCCTGCAAAAGGCTGGGTTTTTTCGCCCGGTCTGAAAGTCCCCTGGCCCGACAGGTTATAGCTGCAGGCATCATAATCACCGACGATGCCGGCACCCGCTTCAAAGACGGCCCGGCGAACCTCTTCGGCATGGGAATGGGGAACAAAAAAGACCAGTTTCAACAACTGATCCTGGCGGGGGCGCAATATAGCCGGACGCTTCAAACCCAATTTTTCTGCCAGCTTAAAGTTCAGCCCCCCTTTCAAATTATCCAGGTTAGTATGTGCCGCATATACGGCAATCCCATTTTGGATGGCTTTGATTAGGGTGCGCTCAGTATAATTGTCGCCCGTAAGGGTCTTTAAACCAGAAAAAATCAATGGATGGTGGGCAAGTATAAAGTTGGCGCCCTTCCGGACGGCTTCATCCACAACCCCTTCAGTTACGTCTACGCTGATCAGTATACCTTGCAAGGGTTTATGGGCCTGGCCCAGCAAAAAGCCGGAATTATCATAGTCTTCCTGCAATCCCTTGGGAATAGCCTTGTCCAGGGCACGTACCAATTCTTGTATTTGCATAAAGGATCTTTATTGTTTGAACAATGACAAAGGAAAAGGGTTCAGGATTTATCCAAATCTTCCCTTATTTCCAGAAGCATCGAACGGATATTCTTTAAAGATTCGACGATTTTAAAATTATAAATGGTGCCCTGGCGGTTTTCTTTCAACTTTTTCTGGGCCCCTTTCAGGGTCATGCCCAGATCCTTCACCAGGTAGTAAATAATATGAAAATTCTCAATGTCTTCCTGAGTGAAATAGCGATTGCCTTTCTTATTCTTTTTAGGTTTGATGATATCAAATTCCTTTTCCCAATACCTGATCAGGGAAGTATTCACACCGAACATGTCGGCTACCTCGCCGATGCTGTAATACAGTTTTTCGACTTTTTTTTCTTTGTAAGGCATAATGGCTGTTTTAAAAAATGCAATCCGCTGTTTTATACAGGTAAGGGCCGATGTTGGTTCAATCAGAGAAACAATACAAATAACCGTTTCTTGAGGCTATATATATTTTATTGTCATAAGCCACGGGGGTTGCTTCAAAAGGGGCCGGAAAATGGTCTCTGAGCACAAAATGATGATGGCGGTCATAGCCAAACAAAAACAATCCATCATAGGAGGCCACCAACAATTTATCTTCGAAAAACACGGGTGTAGAGATGGAAGGGCCCACATCTTTTTGAAAGACCACCCGGGGGGTTGGATAATGTTGGGTGCTATCAGGGCCGAGTACGGTTTGCCGGGGTTTAGTTTTGCGGGGGTTAACCACATGAAGGGAACCGTCGATGTCAACAAAAGCGGCCAGTTTATCCTGGCCGGCAATGGCATACTGGTGGTTAACTCCCACTGAGCCGATCACCCCGCCTTTCCAGGAGGCCAGTTTAGCGTCAGGTACGGGATAATACCACACCACTGCATTTTCGGGCTTTCGGGAAGGATCCAGTTTAAAGACCCCGCCCCGGCCAGAGATATATTGTTTTTCTACGGAAACCAACAAACAGCTGTCGGAAGTCACGACGGCGGAGCCATCCATATCCGAGCCGATATAGAAATCCCATTCCAGTTGATTGGTTTTCAGGTCATACCCATAGACATGGCCGGAACCCGAGGTCACATAAATTCTGCCATTGAGCAGAGCGGGTGAAGATTCGGTCACCACATTGTTATCGTGTTTGCGTACGTCGGCCGGTTCATAGAGCAAGCGCTGGTGATATATTTCGGGCTGAAGCATGCCCTGCCGGCGGGTAGCCTGGCGATAATCGGGATTAAACACGGTAAAGCGTGAATTTTCAAGACCCAGGTAAGCCGTATCACGCAGCATTAAAGCTGATCCATCCACATCCCGGCTATAGCTGCGGGTGAGTCCAACATTCATCCGCCACAGTTCTTTGCCGGTAAAATAGGATATAGCCCGGAAGCTGGGGATATAGTCGCTATCCAGATAATTGTCAATGCCCAGGCGACTGCCCTGAAGAATGACCAGGCGGTTTTCCGGCTCCTGATAACCGGGCTGATGCCAGAGGGTGCCGGTACCCTTGACGACATCGTCAAACTTGTATTTCCAGACGGTCTGCCCATCGCGGGCTCTTATTTTGCGTAAATGGTGATCATAAGCTCCCTGGATTACATACATAGTGGAATCTTCCCTGACCAGAAGGGGTTGGCCTGTCCAACCGGCTCCCTTCCACTCCTTTTCCCCAATTTTACGGGAGATCACTGTCTTACCCTTGCCCAGGTACTTGCGCCAGGCTACATTGAGCTGGTCAGGGGGATTCTGGCCATAAAAGTTCCTCTGGCGGTTCCCCAAAAAAGTAGGAACGAGCGGCTCCACCCGGGTCTTAACCACCGAGGGATCGTCGGATTTCGGGGCATTCGGCGGATTATCGGGGACGGCAGACATAAAAACCCCCCAAATGAAAGGGGCCAACAACAATAGGGTGCGCGACAAAACGTTAAAGGTCGGGTTCATATACTAATCGAAGGATTGTCCGCTGTTGCTTGATATAAAGATCATCTTCCGGTATTGTTCGGGAGAGAGTTCGTTGAAATAGTAGTGCACGGGATTGACCGTTTCATTGTTCTTGAGTACCTCATAATGCAGATGGGGTGCGGTAGAGAGGCCTGAATTGCCCACATAACCAACCACATCCCCCCGACTGACCTTCTGTCCCTGACGCACGTTGAAGCTGTTCAAGTGTGCATACCGGGTTTTGTAACCAAAGCCATGGTCGATCACCACCCGTTTGCCATACCCCCGATAGGAGGATTTAACGGTTTCCACCACCCCTTCGCCGGTGGCATATACCTTGGTACCGGTCGGGGCGGTAAAGTCCATCCCATCGTGAAACTTCTTGATCTTGTAAATGGGGTGGATGCGCCATCCATAGCCTGAAGCGGTGCGGGTCAGGTCCTTGTTGGAAATGGGCTGGATGGCCGGTATCGAAGCAATCATCTCTTCATGCTTCTCGGCCTTATTGATGATTTGATCGTAACTTTTCGACTGAACATACAATTGCTTGGAAAGCTTATCCAGCCGTTTGGCCGTTTTCTGAACCAACTGCGCATTATCCAGATCACTCAGCTCACTGTAACGCTCCGATCCGCCAAAACCGGCTTCCCGGACGGATGAGGGGATGGGCTCCGTTTCGAAGATCACCCGGTAAATATTGTTATCACGCTGTTGAAGGTCTTGCAGGGTTTTCTCCACCAAATCAAACTTCTTATTGAGTATTTCATACTGCAGCTCCAACTGTTTATTCTCGCGCATCAATTCCTTTTCCTTCGGGGTGTCAAAAAATGCACTAAAAACCAGGTTGTAAAGCAACCCCAACACCAGGGTGGCGGCAAAATAAGTCATAAAACGTAAAAGCTTATCCTTCCAGGTAAGCTTTACTTTCTCGTACTTTACCGTACGGGGATTGTATTTATATTTATACATTGCCATAGGCCTAGTCCATGGGTTGCCGGCTTCTACTGGAGACGGCTATCATTTTTTCATATTGCTCGGCCGTAATATCATTGAAATAATAGTTAAACGGATCCACCGCCCGTTTATGCTTGCGCACCTCATAATGCAGATGGGGGCCCGTGGAGCGGCCCGTATTACCAAGGGTACCGATCACTTCACCCCTGCTTACCGTATCGCCCTTTTCAACAAGAATCTCATGCAGGTGGGCATAGATGGTTTTATATCCATAGCCGTGATCCACAATCACTTCCTTGCCATAGCCATAAGCTGAATAGGCCGCCTTTTTGACCACCCCTTCGCCAGTGGCATATATATCGGTGCCCACCGGGCCGGTAAAATCCATGCCCCGGTGCATCCGTATCTCACCGGTAAAGGGATCCCGCCTCTTGCCAAAATAATCGCTGATGCGCCCGAAATCTTTAATGGCAATGGGCTGAATCGCCGGAATATGGGCAATCATCTTCTCCTTGTTCCGCGCCTCCTTGATCAATTCATCAAATGACCTGGACTGAACGTAGAGTTTCTTCTTGACCTTATCCAGCTTTTTGGTCACCGAAATGATGGCTTTGCTGTCAGAATATTTCCGAAGTTCTTCGTAGCGATTGACACCCCCTACACCAGCTTCCCTGAATTGATTGGGGATGGGCTCAAGCTCAAAAATAGGACGGTACAGGTTATCGTCGCGTTGTTCGATATTATTGAGCACCTGATTGACATGGGTGAGTTTGCGATCCAGCATCTTATATTTAAAATGCAGTGATTCATTTTTGTGCTGAAGATTTTGTTCTTTCGGGGTGGCAAAATGGGCAGTAAAGAATAGATTAAAAGCGATGCCCATCATGACAGAAACCGAAAAAAAGACAAGGGCCTGATATAACTTTTTCCTGGAAGTGCGGCTGATTTTTTTATAGGTAAGGGTATGGGGGTCGAAACGATATTTTATTTTTGCCATAATTTTCAGGAAGTTTACAATAGATAACCATCTATGTTCAGCAAATCTAACGGATTTATTTAATTTTACAAAAAATTTCCAACAAAATCCCCTTTACAAAAGATATAAATTGAAGTGGTATAAAAAATTTTAAAATAGAAATTTATGAGATCAAAAGAAATCCGGGAAGCGTTTTTGAATTTCTTCTACGAGAAGAACCATCAGATTGTTACATCGGCTCCGATGGTGGTGAAGGACGATCCGACGCTGATGTTTATTAACGCAGGCATGAATCAATTCAAAGATATTTTTCTGGGCAATGAAAAACCACAAAGCAAGCGTGTAGCAGACTCTCAAAAGTGCATGCGGGTATCGGGCAAGCACAATGACCTGGAAGAGGTAGGCCATGACACTTACCACCACACCATGTTTGAGATGTTGGGAAACTGGTCGTTTGGGGACTATTTCAAAGAGGAAGCCATTGCCTGGGCCTGGGAGTTTTTGGTAAAACGCCTGGGCATATCAGAAGACCGGCTTTACGCCACGGTTTTTGAGGGCGATCCGGGGCTATCTCTTCCTGCCGACGAGGAGGCCCGGAAAGCCTGGCAGAATCACCTGCCCGAGGCCAGAATATTATATGGAGCGAAAGCGGACAATTTTTGGGAGATGGGTGAAACAGGTCCGTGCGGGCCGTGTTCAGAAATTCATGTTGACCTGCGGGACCAGTCAGAGCGGGAGCAGAAGCCTGGGGTAGAGCTGGTTAACCAGGACCACCCCATGGTGATTGAATTGTGGAACCTGGTTTTCATCCAGTTCAACCGAAAAGCCACTGGACAACTCGAGCAGCTGCCCGAACAACATGTGGACACGGGAATGGGTTTTGAGCGATTGGCGCTGGTCATGCAAGACAAGACCTCCAATTATGACACCGACATCTTCCAGCCCATCATCCAGGAGCTTTCGTCCATGGCAGGTAAAAAATACGGCGAGCATGCCATGACCGATGTAGCAATGCGGGTGGCAGCCGATCACCTGCGGGCCATCTCCTTTTCCATTGCAGATGGTCAGCTGCCCTCCAACAATAAAGCCGGGTATGTGGTGCGGCGCATCCTGCGACGGGCTGTTCGTTATGGATACACCTACCTGGGATTCAAACAACCCTTCATTTACCGGCTGCTGCCTACCCTGATCCAGGTAATGGGCGAGGCCTATCCCGAAGTTCACAATCAAAAACACCTGATTGAAAAGGTTATCCGCGAGGAAGAAAACGCCTTCCTCAAAACATTGGACACCGGCATCAAAATGTTGGACCAGGTCATCGAAAAAAACCTGGCTTCCCAACAAAAACAGATCAGCGGAAAAACAGCCTTTGACCTCTACGATACTTATGGCTTCCCGCTTGACCTGACTGAATTGATCCTCAAGGAAAAAGGCTTAACCCTCAACAAAGATGAATTTAATCGTGAACTGGAAGCCCAGAAAGACCGATCGCGTCAGGCGACCCGCATCGAAACAGGCGATTGGGTCAGGCTGGTCGACCAGGAACAGGACCTTTTCATCGGTTATGATACCCTGGAAGCCGAGGTCAATCTCACCAAATACCGAAAAATAAAAGCCAAAGGCAAAGACCTGTATCAGTTGGTTTTTGACCGCACCCCTTTTTATGCCGAATCTGGCGGACAGGTCGGTGATACCGGTTACCTGGAAACCGATGAAGGAAAGATCTCCATCATCGATACCAAAAAAGAACACAACCAGACCGTGCATTATGCCCGTTCCCTGCCCTCCAATCCTGAAACTTCAATGAAGGCCGTGGTCAGCAGTGAAAAAAGAAAGAAAACCGCCAACAACCATTCCTCCACCCACCTGCTGCACCATGCACTGAAACAGGTACTGGGTGATTACGTTGAACAGAAAGGCTCACTGGTTCACCCCGATTACCTGCGGTTCGACTTTTCCTACTTCCAGAAAATAACCCCCCGGGAGATACAGGAAATAGAAAAAATCGTCAATTATTATATCCGCCGCAATTTCTCCCGTCAGGAAAAAAGAGATATACCTTTTGAAGAAGCCCAAAAGATGGGGGCCGTTGCCCTGTTTGGCGAAAAATATGGCGAAACAGTCCGGGTTGTTCAATTCGGCGACATTGTAGAACTCTGCGGAGGCACCCATGTGGAGGCAACCGGCCAAATCGGATTCTTTAAGATCACTTCAGAATCAGCCGTCTCAGCCGGAATCAGAAGAATCGAGGCCGTTACCGCTGATCAGGCTGAAAAATACATCCGCAAAAATTTTGAAACCCTTGAGCAACTCCGCGAATTGCTGAACAATCCAGGTAATCTGACCAAAAGCGTGGAAAAATTACTGGAGCAAAACAACCAACTCAACAAGCAGGTGGAAGATCTGCTCCAGGATAAGGTCAACCACTTGAAGCAAGACCTGTTAAACCACCAGGAACCCATTGACGGGATCAATTACATCAGTTCGATCGTTGACCTCGACTCGCCAGGTGCCATGAAAGACATGGCTTTTCAAATGAAAAAAGAAGTCGACAACCTGGTGCTTTTATTGGGGGCCAATATCAAAGGAAAAGCCAACCTTTCGCTGATGATCTCGGAAAACCTGGTGGAAAACAAAAAACTGAATGCCAACGAGATCATTCGCGAAGCCGCCAAAGAAATCAAAGGCGGAGGCGGGGGCCAGCCTTTCTATGCCACGGCCGGGGGCAAAAATACCGACGGGCTGGGAGCCGCCCTGGAAAAAGGTAGAAAGCTGGTGCTGGAAAAATTGGGGAAATCGGAATAAGCTGGAGATAAAACCACCAGCCCCGCCACCTTAAAGATGCTATACACCAGGTGAATGCAAAACGGGTTTCTCCTTTTAAGGGGAAACCCTGGTTTTTGACCCACCTAACCCCGCAATGCCAATAATCTGCCTTTACCTGCAACGAAAAAGTTCATCCATCTAAAGGTTTATTTATCTAAGAATCCATCCCTACCGAAAGGACTGCCTCTGTGCCCCCTGGTTACTCAGCATGAATTGTGGCCGAACCGCCTCAATGGGTTTTGGTCATATTATCGGGCACTACCAAAATGAAATCAGCCAGCCCCTGATTTTCCTCAGCCAGCTGATCCAATCGGTTCTGGCTAACGGTGGCTATGGTCCCCATATCCAGGTGGGGTGCTTTCTGACGAATATACCATACAATGCCTTCCTTATTGTTGGTATGATAAGTACCATTGAAATGCAGGAAAAGAGAGCCTTCCTTAAAATGATCCAGGATAAAATGGGCCATGGTCGCATCCTTAATGGCTTGAGCCTTAGGCAAATTTCCCGATCCAGACTTCCTTCCCGGCATATGATGCATCTTAAGCATCCTTTTGTAACCCGGTAAATCGGGATTATAATCGACGGGCAATGGAGCAATATACTCCCGGGCTGGTTGTCCTAAAGATTCCAAAGCCTCAAACCCGCCCTTTGCGACCATCGAGGCGTATCGCCTGGGAATATTGGTGGCAATAAAAGCAAGCCCATGCCTTTTGGCATATTCAACCAGCGGGCGGTAATCCGTTTGGTAATTGGTCCACAGCTTGACTTCTTCCTTAAAATTTTTTTCTGCAATCCGTCCGTTCAAATACTCTTGCAGGATCAATTGATCATCGGCTTCGAACATTTCTGCCCCAAGCAAAAGGCTATCCCCGGCATGGTTGTACAAATGACGGGTTAATTCAAGCTGAAGCCAGTGGGCAATGGGGTTGTTATGGCGTTCTCCAAAAAATACAATGTCTTTGGCTTCCAAAACCTGCTGCATGGTATGAAAATCAACCGGATTGCCATCGGCATTGAAAATCCGGTAGGCAGGCTTGTCAGCAGATACTGATCCTGCCCATAGGATAAAAATTAAAAAGACAATATGCTTCATAATGACCGTTCTATTTTGAGAGGATTAAGTTAACAAAAAAATTTCTATATTTGTTTTTAACTAGACCCAATCAGCTCCTATGGTGGTAACCCGAACGTTTGATATCCTAGAGAGGATCAACGAGAAATTTCCCAAAAACGACATCCTTGCCGGAAAACAAAATGGAAAATGGGTCACCTACAGCACCGGTGAATACATCAAATACACCAATTACGTGAGTTATGGGTTGTTAAGCCTGGGCTATAAGAAAGGCGATAAGATTGCAACGATCTCAAACAACCGGCCGGAATGGAATTTTGTGGACTTTGGCATGGCGCAGATCGGTGTGGTACATGTGCCCATATATCCGACCATAAGCCCGGAAGATTACCATTACATTTTAAAACATTCCGGGGTCAAGGGAATCATTTTAAGCGGCAAGCAGATCCATAAAAAAGTAAGTCCCATTGCATCCAGGATTCGCAGGATCAGGGAGATTTTCAGTTTCGATGATGTGGAAGGCGTTCGCAGCTGGATAGACATTGTCGAAGCTGGGCGGGAGAATGCCCCCCGCCTGGAGGATCAGCTGCGCAACCTTCGACAGGGCATTGACCCGGATGAGATGGTCACCCTCATTTACACTTCCGGAACCACAGGTGATCCGAAAGGGGTTATGCTCTCCCACCGCAACCTGGTCAGCAATTTCATCAGCACATCCAAGGCCCACAAGCTGGGATATCATCACCGGGCTTTCAGTTTCCTGCCTTTATGTCATGTCTACGAACGGATGATGAACTATCACATGCAGTATAAAGGCATGAGCATTTATTATGCAGAAAGTCTGGCCTCGATTTCGAAAGATCTCAAGGAAGTGCAACCCGATTTGTTCAACACGGTTCCCCGGCTACTGGAAAAAATCTATGACACCATCCTGGGCAGGGGAGAAAATTTGCCTTACCTGAAGCGGGCCATTTTTTTCTGGGCGGTCAACCTGGGGCTCAAATTCAGGCTTGACAAGGCCAACCGGCCCTGGTACAATTTCAAGCTGGGTATTGCCCGCAAGCTAGTGTTCAACCAATGGAAAGAAGCACTCGGGGGGAAAGATCTGATCATCGTCTCAGGCGGAGCGGCTTTGCAGAAACGCATCGAACATGTGTTTTGGGCCGCCGGCATAGCCATCATCGAGGGATACGGCCTTACAGAAACATCACCGGTGATTGCCGTCAACCATTATGACCCGCCCATTGCCAAACTGGGAACGGTGGGGCCGGTACTCGAGAATGTCCAGGTGAAGATCAGCCAGGAAGGAGAAATATTATGCAAAGGGCCCAATGTCATGCTGGGTTATTACCGTCAGCCTAAGCTTACCAGCCAGGCCATCGACCCTCAAGGGTGGTTTCATACCGGCGACATCGGCAACCTGGACCGGGACGGATTTCTTACCATTACCGACCGGAAAAAAGAAATGTTTAAAACCTCGGGCGGCAAATACATCGCCCCCCAGATGATTGAAAACAAGCTGAAAGAATCCTTCTTCATTGAACAGGTGATGGTTCTGGGAGAAAATCAAAAATTTGCCAGTGCACTGATCTCGCCCAACTTCGAATATTTACACGACTGGTCTTCCTTCCACAAAATTCAATACCGCGATAACAAAGAGCTGATTAACCATCCCCGGGTGCTTGCCCGTTTTCAGAAAGAGATCAATAAATTCAACCAGGAGCTGGGGGAAAGCGAAAAGATCAAACGATTCAGGCTGGTATGCGAGGAATGGAGTGCGGAGTCGGGAGAACTCTCACCGACTCAGAAGCTCAAACGCGAGGTCATTAAGCATCAATACCGTAATTTGATTGAAGAGATTTACCAATCGGCCAAAAAGAAAAACGGCCATGGCAAAAGTAAATTCCCCCTGACCTCGGTGCACGGGTTAAGGAATGGAATCAGAAACGGGCTGTCCAACCTGAAAAACAATGTCCCCCGCCTGTAGTTCTTCTCTAAAAAACTTATGTCAATGCCTGCAGGCGAAGCTCCCTGTCCAACGGGATTGCTATCCCTTTCAAACCCTTAATCGCTGAACCCCGATGTTTTCGCCTGGATATCAAATTGCCGGATAAAATGGATGGTGCGGTCAATGTGCACATACATTGGCTGGTCATTTTGGATAAAAGGTACCACCTGGCGGTATTTTTCCAGCAGATCTTCCAGGAAAGGGGAAGTCTGCAGGGGCCTTCTGAACTCCATGGCCTGGGCCGCGTTAAACAGCTCAATGGCAAGGATTCGTTCCAGGTTGTTGACCACTTGATAAAGCTTGGTAGCGGCATTGGCTCCCATGCTTACGTGATCTTCCTGGCCCTGGGAAGATTCAATGGAATCGACCGAGGCCGGGGTTGCCAGTTGTTTATTTCGGCTGACCAGAGAAGCCGATGTATACTGGGGAATCATGAACCCGGAGTTAAGGCCCGGATTGGCGATCAAAAACGAGGGCAGATCTCTTTTCCCGGAAAGGAGCTGGTAGGTTCTTCTCTCCGAGATGTTGCCCAGTTCGGATAGGCCGATGCTCAGATAATCCATGGCCAGGGCCAGGGGTTGGCCGTGAAAATTGCCGGCCGAGATGATCAAATCTTCCTCAGGTAAAATAGTGGGGTTATCGGTAACCGCGTTGATCTCGCGGGCGACGATCTCTTCTGCATAAGTCAGGGTATCGCGGGTAGCACCATGAACCTGGGGTATACAGCGGAAGGAATAGGGATCCTGGACATGATTCTTGGATCGGGCAATCAGGCGGCTGTCCTGCAGCACCTGGCGGATGAAACGAGCGGTGTATATCTGGCCCGCCTGGTTACGGATCTGGTTGACCCGGTGATTAAAAGGATCAATGCGCCCGTCAAAGGCATCCAGGGAAAGGGCCCCGATCACATCGGCCATTTGAGACAACCGGCGCGACTGGATCAAACTCCAGACTGCAAAGGCACTCATAAACTGGGTGCCATTGAGCAGGGCCAAACCTTCTTTCGACATCAACTTCACCGGACTAAGCCCCAACTCGTCCAATACTTCAGCCGAATCCCGTTTTTTGCCATGATGGTATACCTCCCCCTCCCCGATCAAGGGCAATGACATATGGGCAAGAGGGGCCAGATCACCTGAAGCCCCCAGCGATCCATACTCATAAACCACCGGCAATATATTTTCATTGTACAATCTGACCAGCCGCTCAACCGTTGACAACTGCACCCCGGAATGGCCATAGGAAAGGGCGTGGATCTTTAGCAGCATCATCAGGCGAACAATGACAGCAGGTATTTCCGGGCCACTGCCACAGGCATGGGAACGGACCAGGTTTTCCTGGAGGGTTCCCAGGTCTTCAGCTGAAATCGAACGGTTGCACAAACTGCCAAAACCAGTATTGATCCCATAAATTGGGCGATCAGTTTTCTCCAGCTTGTCGTCCAGGTAATTTCTGCAGGAAACGATCCGATCGCGGGCCTCCTGGGATAGCTCCAAGGTATATTGCTGCTCCAGGATATCGCCAATCCGCTCGAAGGTCAATTCCTGGGGAGATATATAATGTCTTTGTTCCATAAAACAAGGTATTTTGCGCTGTTAAACCCCGCATGCATCCACCTGCATAAAAGCAAAAACAAACATACGGTTTTCCCGCTAATCGACGCTGTCACATTGAACGCAGGTTCAATAACAAAATAAATCTCAAGCCCTTAACCATTTCTTATCCCACTCTGGCTGACCCAACACTCCACCGAACCTTAAAGGGGCTTACCGATTTTTAAAAGCAGTTTTAAACCAGCCAATATCAATCTATGTTGTACAGGATTGGCGGTTTTGATCAATCTGAACCGGCCAGTAAATCCTTCAATGCCTGAAGGCTCAGCTGCTTTTGCTCACCCGATTCCATGTTCTTAACGGTAATCACATCCCGAGCGATCTCATCTTCGCCAATCATCCCAACATAATCAATGGAACGATGATTGGCATAGCTCATCTGCTTCTTCATCTTTACCGGGTCAGGATAAATCTCTGCGGGTATATCCTCCTTTCTCAATGCCTGCAATATCTCCAGTGCCTTTTGGGTTTCTTTCCGGCCGAAATTAACGAACATAATCCGTGGAGCCGGCTGCATATGCGTGGGGAAACGCCCAAGTTTATCCAAAACATCATAAATGCGCTCAGCTCCAAAGGATATGCCCACCCCTGACACATCATTCAGGCCGAAGACGCCGGTCAGGTCATCATAACGCCCCCCGCCGCAGATGCTTCCCATATCCATTTCATGGGCCTTCACTTCAAAGATGGTGCCGGTATAGTAATCCAGGCCCCGGGCCAGTTGCGGATCAAACTCCACCGGGTTATTGAGGGTTAAAACCTCGATGTAATCCAAAATTTGTTGGGTCTCTTCCAAACCCTTTTGCCCCTGTTCCCCCTCCAGCATTCGGGTAAGGTGCTGCAACTTGCCTCGGTTATCGCCGCTCAAGGAGAAAAAGGGCTCCAGTTTATCCACCGCTGCACCGCTCAATCCCCGCTGACGCATCTCCTGCTTCACCTTTTCGGGGCCAATCTTATCAAGCTTGTCAATGGCCATGGTCAGGTCCATGAACTTATCGGGCTGGCCGACATATTCGGTAAGGCCTTTCAAAACTTTGCGGTTGTTGATTTTAATGGTTACCTTCAAATTTAACCGGGTGAAAACATCATCCACGATTTGAATCAACTCGACTTCGTTCAGCAAAGAATGGGTGCCAATCACATCTCCATCGCACTGATAAAATTCACGGTACCGGCCTTTTTGTGGTTTATCGGCCCGCCATACCGGTTGAATCTGATACCGCTTGAAAGGAAAAGTCAATTCATTGCGGTGTTGCACCACATAGCGGGCAAAAGGCACGGTCAGGTCATACCGCAGGCCTTTGGAAGCAATCTGGTTCCTCAGTTGCGAAGACAAAGCAGCAGAATTTCCTTCCCCGGGAAAATGGTTTTTCAGCAATTCAATGGCCTGCCCATTGAAAAAGTCGCCCGAATCGAGGATACGAAAAAGCAACTGATCCCCTTCTTCCCCGTATTTTCCCAAAAGGGTAGACAAATTTTCCATCGAGGGCGTCTCCAGTGGCTGATAGGCATATCGTTGAAAAGCTTGTTCAATGATCTGAAAGATGTATTTCCTTTTAACCACCACTGAGGGCGAAAAATCACGGGTGCCTTTGGGAATGGTCGGTTTCTGTTTAGCCATAACTTGTTGGGGCTTTAAATCGATGACAGGATTTTGCAGGGCAAAGATAGAATTTTCAAAGACATAATTGACACCTGCCCCACAAATAATCAACCCCAACCATAAATGGGGGTTGGGGCTGAGCATGCATCCACGAGCGAGAATAATTCAGATTTTTTCAATGTCGCCGTTCACCTCTACCCCGGCCTTGGTAAAGAGCACGCCTACCGGGCAATTTTTCAGGGTAAGATTCAGGCATTTTTTTAGTTGATCCTCCGATGCATCCGATTTTACTTTCACATGATAATTAACTTTCTCGATGGTTTCTGAACCTTTTTCTGCATCCATATCCACATCAACCTTATCAACATTGAGCCGCATTTTCTCGGCGGTGGTTTTAAAAATGGTGGAAATGCAACCGGCCAGACTCATCACAGTGAGTTCCAATGCACTTGCTCCTACATTGGATCCGTTGGGCAGATCCGTTACCACTGCATGATTGCGCCCATTGTCAATAACCGATTGATATCCTTCTAAAAGAACTGATTTTGATTTCATCTCATCCTCCTTGGTCTTGATTTATATTTAAAGGTTTACAATATTAATGGTTTTGGGATGCCTAACAAATGATTTTTATTATGGTTCAATGGCAGGGGCCATGCTTTACAGCATCCCAACGTGAGCAACTGATAGAGAGCCACGAAACTTTTTGGGCGCGGTTCGGCCTACGAAAATCACTCCCGCGGCGAGGCATTCAGCCTCACTCTGTGTTTATACAAGAGATTTGGAAGGGGCCAGGCTCAATACTTAAATCTTGCCTGGGGTACGGCATCCATTCCGGCAAACTCCCCGTTAAGGTATTTGTAATAACCGGCCATAGCTATCATGGCAGCATTATCCATGGTATAGGTAAATTTGGGGATATGAACTTTCCAGTTGTATTGTTGAGCCGCGGTGCGAACTGCTTGTTTGAGTCCTGAGTTGGCAGAGACGCCGCCGGCTATGGCAATATCGCGGATGCCGGTTTGCTGGCTGGCGCGAATCAACTTGTCCATCAAGATATCGATGATGGTATGTTGCAAGGAAGCGCACAGGTCCTGAAAGTTTTTTTGAATAAAATCCTGATCCGCTTTCACCTGATCGCGAAGAAAGTAGAGGAAAGCGGTCTTCAGACCGGAAAAGGAATAATGGAGTTCGGGAATTTGGGGACGGGTAAATTCAAAAGCATGGGGATTGCCCAGGCGGGCATTTTTATCGATGATGGGCCCGGCCGGATAGGGCAGGTCCATGATCTTGCCGCATTTATCAAAAGCTTCTCCGGCCGCATCATCGATGGTTTCGCCAATGATTTCCATTTCCAGGTAATTTCTCACCACGGTCAACTGCGTATGTCCGCCGCTGACCAACAAGCACAGGAAGGGAAATTCAGGGGCATCATGCTCCCTGTCGGCGGGATCCTTGATAAAATGAGCCAAAATATGGGCCTGAAGGTGATTAACCCCAATAAGTGGGGTGTTTTGTGCCAGGGCAAAAGCTTTAGCAAAGGAAGTTCCAACCATTAAAGACCCCAGCAAACCCGGCCCCTGGGTAAAGGCCACCGCATCGATCTGATCCCTTGTTACCCCGGCCTGGCCAAACGCCTGATCCACCACCGGTATGATATGTTGCTGATGGGCCCTCGATGCCAACTCCGGTACCACCCCCCCGTAACTGCGATGCACCTTCTGGCCGGAAATCACATTCGACAAGAGGTATTCATTGCGCAAAACAGCTGCTGATGTATCATCACAAGACGACTCGATGCCCAAAAGGGTAACTGACATATGGGTCGGGTTTATTTAGATTATTAAGACTATTTTTTGTTTATTTGCGTTAATAACAGTTGCATAACATTGTTAAAGGCCCAAAACTATTAAAAATTTTTCCAAAATACTGGTTATACTTTTTTTGGTGCTGTTATTTCTACCCACCACCGGCTTCTTCCTGCTAAAAAACCAGGATGTTCAAAACTACCTGGTGGATCAACTCAGCGAACGTTTCTCCAGGCACCTCAATGCAAAGATCCAGATTGAATCGGCCTATTACACCCTTTTCAACAAGCTTGTACTGGAAGATGTTTACATTGAAGACCAAAGTGGAGACAGTCTGATTTATTCGGAACGCATCACGGGCGATCTCAATTATCTGAGTTTAGGTGAGCGCAAATTGTATTTCCAGGAACTGGCGATGGAAAACGGGCGGATCAACTTATACAATGACACCACCCAGGCGATCAACATCAAATTCCTGATAGATGCCTTAAAAAGGAAAGATACCACCAAAGCCCGGATGCATGTTCGCTCGAAAAACATTCGGTTGCGCAACTGTCGCCTCACCTATCACACCAACCATCAGCCCACCGAAAGCGGGGTGGTTGATCCCCATCATTTTAACCTGGATCATCTGAACTTACGGGTAGGCCAGCTGGATTCCGACGATGGCCGGGTTCGTTTTAACCTGAAGAACCTGGCTTTTGAAGCTGAATCGGGGCTTAGGGTAAAAAATCTTTCGACAAAATTTTTCCTGGGCCCCCAAAAGCTTCGCCTGAGTCACCTGGACCTATCCACTCCCGAGAGCCGGTTGCGAAGCGATTCGATTCATCTTGCCCATAGGCACTTCAGAGGTTTTGAGGATCCTTTCCGGGAACTGCATTTTTACCTGTCCCTGAAGGAATCTACCCTGGCTTTCAAAGATATGGCTCATCTTTCGAAGGTTTTCCAGCGGGTCCCCAACCAGACCCTATCTCTTTCAGGCGTATTAAGGGGAAGCCTCAACAACCTCAAAGCCGATAAGCTCCACCTGGGCATGGGGCAACAGACGGAACTTTTGACTGATTTCAGCATTGACGGGCTACCCGATATCTCCAGGACTTTTATGTACATCGATGTCCAGCACCTATACACTGGCATCAACGATGTCAACGTGATCAACAGATTTTTGCCCGAAAATAAAAGCATCAACCTGCCCCAATCATTCCAGAACCTGGGACGCATCCGGTACCAGGGTAATTTCACCGGTTTCATTGATGATTTTGTGGCTTATGGTACCATGAATACAAGGCTGGGCGAATTATCCACCGACCTTTTAATTCAACCCCGACAAGCAGCGGGTCTGTCACTCAAAGGCAATCTCAAAACCCGCAATTTTGACATCGGGGGTTTGGTCGACAACCGGGATCATTTCGGAGATTTCAGCATGGACATCCAGGTAGAAGGATCCATCTTCCAAGAAAGGGGGTTTAAAGCACAGACCAATGGAAACATTAAAAAGCTGGAAATCAATCATTACAATTACAGCAACATTGCCCTGAACGGGCTATTGACCGATAAAAAATACGATGGGGCCCTATCCATCAAGGATCCCAACATTCAGTTTGATTTCCGCGGGGGCATAGACTTTTCGGGTGCGGTTCCTGTTTTTGACTTTAAGGCCAACCTGGCCAAGGCCAAGCTCCACCGACTCAACCTGGTTCCAGAAGATACCACCGCCTACCTCTCGCTGAAGCTCATGTCAAACTTTAAAGGCAACAGCCTGGACAATGCCAGCGGGAATATTGAGGTGAACCGGGGCACCCTGATCAAAAACCAAAAAAAGTTGCATTTCGATAACCTCCAGATTCATGCCGAACACCATCTTGACACCCACCGAATATCCCTGCATTCCGATTACCTCGAGGCTCAACTGGTAGGCAAATATCGATCCACGACCGTTTATCAGTCCCTGAAAAACCTTACCCTCTCCTACCTGCCAGTTTTTGCCCGCCATCGGGAAGATACCGCGGCCGTGGACTATCGCAATGATTTTAAACTGGCCCTCTACCTCAATCAAACCCAAAAAATCACCCGGATGTTTCTGCCCTCTGTTCAACTGGCGGACAGCAGCAGAATCATCCTGGATTACCAGGGTGGGGCCAACAAATCATTTGACCTGACCGGGTCTACCAGCAACCTGCTTTTCCGCAATTATCATTTTAAAGATCTGAACCTGGAGAGCCACTCCCAGGATTCGATCTTTGCCTTGGAAATCAATTTCGACCAGATGGCCACCCATTCTGAAACCCCGACCCACTATTTTCATCAGTTCAACCTCAAATCACTCACGGGCAATAATGAATCAAAGCTGCTGGTGCGGTGGAACCAACCCGACACCTCCGCCCTCAAAGGCGAGATGATCTCACTGATCAACTTTGACCGCAACAACCAAACCGGACACTTGCGTACCAACGTATTTCTGTTGCCCGGCCACATCAACCTGAACGGAGAAAAATGGCATATTGCCCAAAGTTCAATGGTCATTGATTCCAGCAGCTTTGATTTTCAAAACCTGAGTTTTTACCACCGCAACCAGCGAATGTATGCAGATGGTCGCATCACCAAACACCCCGATGATACCCTGAATATTAACTTCTCTGACATCGCCCTGGATTATGCCAATATATTCTTCCCCAAGGGAAACATGAACTTTCAGGGCACCATCAATGGAAAGGCCCAACTATCAAACCTTTACCAGGAACCCACCTTCCGCTCCAACCTCATGATCGATACCCTGGTGGTCAACGACCAAAAAATCGGCCATACCCTGATCAAAAGTCGGTGGAATAATGCTGATCAAAACATTGCCCTGAATCTTGAAAGCCAGCGGGGAAATTTGAAGACCATTGATCTGGCCGGCAGTTATAAACCGGAAAATCAGGACATTGACTTCAACATCACCCTGGATAAACTTCGGATGGCTGCGCTAAATCCTGTTTTGGAAAAAGCTTTTTCCGATTTCAAAGGGGCGCTCAGTGGCAATATATCTGTAGCCGGGACCATCAGCGAACCCCTCTTCAATGGAGAGGTTTCGGCTCACAAGACCTCTTTTACCATCGATTATTTAAAAACCCAATATCATTTAACCCACCCCATTGAAATCAAAAACAACCGGCTATTGTTCAGAAACACCCAGGTTACTGACGATAAAGGCAATACAGCTACAGTAGAGGGACAGGTTCAGTTCCATAACCTCAAAGACATTGATTACAGCTTCACCATAGATGCCAATAAACTTAGGGCTTTGAATACCAATGGCATGGACAACAAAATATATTACGGCGATGCCTTTGCCAGCGGACTGGTCAATATCGAAGGCAACACCCGGTCCAGGAACCTGAGCATCGATGCTTCAGTGACCACCGAAGAAGGCACCCGGATCAATTTGCCGGTAGGCGACCGCGAGCAAAGTCAAAAAACCCAGTTTATAACCTTTGTCAGCAATACCCATGCTAAGACCATCAAAAACAAAGAGGAGGAAGAATATCGCCCTAACCTCTCGAACCTCTCCCTGAACTTTGACCTGGAGGTTACCCCACAGACCCAGACCCGTTTGATTTTCGATCCGGATTTGCGCGATATCATTGAAGCCACCGGTCGGGGTAATCTGAACATGGAAGTAAACAACAGTGGAAATTTCAGGATATACGGGAATTATACCATCGAAGAAGGTGATTACATGTTTTCCCTGCAAAACGTGATCAACAAGGAATTTGAAATCGAACAGGGCAGCCAGATCATCTGGAACGGGAAGCCTCAGGATGCCGACATCAACATCACCGCGGTCTATAATTTACGCACTTCCCTGAACAACCTGTTTATGGACACCACCCGGTTCAATTACAACAAAAGAATACCCGTTGAGTGCCGGATTCGCCTGACCGAAAAGCTGGCCAATCCCAACATTGAATTTGACATCAACCTCCCTACCGCCGATGAAAGCACCAGGGCCATGCTTCAAAGTGCAATCAATACCGAAGAGGAAATGAACAAACAGTTCCTTTCCTTGCTGGTGCTCAACACTTTTGTCCCCTCCCAGCAATATCTGGCCGGGCCAAACGAAGCCTTCAACATGGGTACCACCAGCATGGCCTTCACCACCAGCGAATTGCTTTCCAACCAGCTTAGCCATTGGCTTTCGCAAATTTCCAACAACTGGGACATTGGCGTTAATTACCAGCCAGGAGACGAAATTTCCAGGGATCAGATGGAAGTGGCCCTGTCCACACAACTGCTCAACAACCGGCTGATCATCAACGGCAACGTAGGAACTACCGGCAAATACCAGGAAGCCAGCGAATTGGTAGGCGATTTCCGGGTCGACTGGAAATTGACCCCCAATGGCAAACTGCGGCTGAAATTCTTTAACCGAAACAGCGACCGCCTCATTTACGAAGAAACACGCTATATACAAGGAGCCGGCCTTTTCTACCGCGAAGAATTCAATACTTTCCGCCAACTCCTCAACAACATCGCCAATGATTTATCTTCCAAAAAGAAAAAATCCCAAGCCAACAAAGAATAGTTTATTATTTTTGGGGCCAAAAACATAAAGCAACAATTTTATGGAGCCACTTATCATGATGCTACAGACCCGGGTTCAGGACACTGTTTCAGCCGGGACACAGGGATCCGCTTCTGGAGACACCGGCCTTTCTTTCTGGGAACTTGCCCTGGAAGGGGGATGGATTATGATTCCCATCCTCATCTTATCGATCCTGGCCATTTACATCTTTGTTGAACGGTATTTTGCCATCACCCGTGCATCCAGGACCGACACCAACTTCATGAACAAAATCAAGGACTATATACATGACGACAAAGTGGACTCGGCCCTGACCCTTTGTCAAACCATCGACAACCCGGTGGCCCGTATGATCGAAAAAGGCATTCAACGTATCGGCCGGCCTTTGAACGACATCAACACGGCCATTGAAAATGTGGGCAAGCTGGAAATATCCAAGCTGGAAAAGGGTTTACCTACCCTGGCCACCGCCGCGGGAGCAGCCCCCATGATCGGCTTCCTGGGTACAGTAATGGGTATGATCCGTGCTTTCTACGATATGGCCAATGCCGGCGGCACCATTGACATCAATACCCTCTCCAGTGGCATTTACACCGCCATGGTTACCACCGTTGCCGGCTTAATGGTAGGGATTATTTCCTACCTGGCATATAACGTGCTGGTAACCAAGGTTGAAAAAGTCGTCTATCAACTTGAAGCCAATACCACTGAGTTTATGGACCTGTTGAATGAACCCGTTGAATAAGGCTAAACTGATGGGCCCTGTTCTATGAACCCGTTAAATAATCAAAATCTAAGATCTTGGTTCTTTGAGTGAACCTGTTGAATAATTCAAACTTCAGATCATGGACCTTAAACCCAGAAATAAAATCAGCACCAGTTTCAGTATGTCGGGGATGACCGATATTGTTTTCCTGCTGCTCATATTTTTCATGGCCACCTCTACCCTGATCAACCCCAATGCACTGGACCTGTTGCTTCCGCGAAGCTCCAATCAAACGGCTAATTCGCCGGTGGCTACCGTCTCAATCAGCAGTGATCTGAACTATTACGTCAATGCCGAACCCGTAAAATATTCCCAAATCGAATACGTTTTAAGGGAAACATTCCGGGAAAAAAATGTAGAGAATCCGACCATTAGCCTGAATGCAGACCAAAGGGTTCCGATCAAGGAGGTGGTTCGGATTATGAACATCGCCAACAAGAATGAATGGAAGTTAATATTGGCTACGCGGGCGGATTAAACCAATATAAGGACATCACCTATGTGGAATTTCCTCAATGCACATAAAAGGGGATTGATTGGCACCCTGGTTTTTCATGGGGTACTGGTAGTGGTATTTCTGGCAGCAGGTTTTTCCAAGCCCGATCCACCGCCGGCTGAGAAGGGCATCATGATCAATTTTGGGAGCACCCCGGATGCGGTGGGGGATCAGGAGTTACAGACCAGCCTGGAGCAAAGGGCCACGAGCGAGAAGGCCCCGAGCGATCAGACAACCCAGCAGCAGCAAAAGCAGCAAAAGGCGCAGCCGGCCGAGCAGGAGCCAACTTCCACCGAAAGCGACCAGCAGGTTCAAACCCAGGATTTTGAAGAGGCCCCATCCGTAGAATCAGAGAGTCAATCGCAGGAGAAAAAACAGCAGCAGGAGCCTGCCCGTGAAAAGCCCCAACAGCAAAAGCCCGAGCAGGAAAAGAAAAAGCAGCAGGAGACACACCCGGAGCGGGAAGTCAACGAAAAAGCCCTTTACCCTGGAAAAAGCACCCAGGAATCAGGTGAATCGGAAGGAGAAACTCAGGGACAGGGAAATCAAGGCAGACAAACAGGCTCGCCGGTTTCCGACAACCACGCCAATGCGGATAGCCGGGGAATGGGTGGTGTTAACTTTACCTTAAAGGGGCGTAATCCCGAATCGCTGCCCAAGCCTGAATATCAATATCAGGCCGAAGGCAAGGTGGTGGTTGAAATCACCGTAGACCAACAGGGCCATGTCACCAAGGCAGAAGCCGGGGTAAAAGGTTCCACCACCCTGAACAAAACTTTGCGCCAGGCTGCGCGCAAAGCAGCTTTAAAGGCAAAATTCGACCCCAAACCCGATGCCCCTGCCTTTCAAAAAGGCACCATCACCTATTCCTTCAAACTCAACTAATCTGCCCGCACCCGCTACATGCCAAACCCCATGGCACCGGGGAAACAAAGAAACCGGCATCCCCCTAACAGATGCCGGTCAATATCTTCCTCAGAGTTTTAGGGCTAAAAAAGTGCAATCCCGTAGCCACTTACAAGCCCCATAGCAGGGGCAGGGAATCAGTTCTCCCGTCTTGGCCTGGCCTGATTGACCTTCATTTGTCGGCCGTTGACTTCCTTTCCGTTTAATTCGTCGATAGCCGTGTTGGCTTCACCTTCATCCGGCATTTCTATAAAGCCAAACCCCTTGGCCTTACCGGTGTACTTGTCCTTGATGATCTTAACGGAGGCCACCTCTCCATACTCCCTAAAAAGCTGTTCCAGTTCACTTTCCTGAAGACCATAATCCAGGTTTCCTACATAAATGTTCATAGTAAAATAATTTAGAAATAAGATTAAATAAAGCTAAACCAAATTAATGCCGACAAACAAACTGCCTTTGTTTGGGGAGGAAGGATCTGTCTGCTCAAACATCTACGACCTAGCTTCATACAAATGTATAACATAAATCATTACCATGCCTAATAATCCATCGGTTTTTTTCAGAGAAAATCTCAACCATAAAACCCCCGCAATAAAAGGGATTAGTAAATATCAGAAGGCCAGAAGTCCACAACAGGTTCAGTGAAAAGACCTGAGAGAAAAACCAACGCAGAAAGGAGCCATATAAATTCAAAGGTATGATTGGATCAGCTTCACCTGGATTGGTTGCTGTTTCGGCTCAAATGCCGGCTGAGGCTAAATGTTTCAAGGCCATTATCTGGGTAAAAGCCTCAGACCGACCACTGCAGCTAAAATCAGGGTGATCAGCAGCACCCGGAGGATGCTGATTGATTCACCGAACCAGATCATTCCGGCCAGGGTGGTACCGGCAATGCCGATGCCGGTCCAAATGGCATAGGCGGTGCCCACCGAAAGGGTTTTGACCGCCAGAGAAAGGAAATAAACGCTCAGCCCCATCAGGGCTAAAACACCAAGGGTAGGCCATAAGCGGGAAAAGCCGTCGGTGAATTTCATGCCCAGGGCCCAGGCCACTTCAAATAATCCGGCGATGAATAAATACCACCAAGCCATATAGAGGTATTTTAGGGGTTTGAATATTGGGGTTCAACCAGGGGTAAGATGGCCTTGCCAAAACTCGCCTCCGGGTAAGGGATATTCAGCAGTTGGGAGATGGTCGGGGCCACATCCCTTAAATGCACCTTGGCGTTGACCACCCCGGGCTCAAATCCGTTGCCCCACCATATCATAGGCAGATGGGTATGATAGCTGTAGATGGAGCCTGATCCTCCAGGTTGCTCTTGGGTGCCGGCCCGTAAGACAAGAAAAACATCTCCTGAGCGAGCCGGATGATAGCTTTTTCGAACCATCTTCATCATACCCCCCATATAAGAGCCGCTTTTGATGGCCGAAGCTTTGATGGCATAGGCCACACCCGATTTTTTGACCATGAAACGGGCCACCCGTTCCTGAAACTGATCAATGTCATAGCCCTTTTGATCGATCAGGCTGTGGTTGAGGTAAATCTGCCCCCCGGCATAACCACTGATCCACTCACCAGGCTCATAGACTACATTAAGATAACTCTTAAGCAGGGCGAGGCCATGATTGGGTTTGTATTGCCCTGCACTCAGTTTTTTGGCTTTTCTATACCCATAAGAATCAGCTGCTCCCTGAGCAGAGGTAAGTACCAGCAGGAGATTTTCCCTGCCTACCTGTTGTTCCAGATAATCCAGTAAATGAGCAATTTCACGGTCCAGGCGCAAATACAAATCCTCCATTTCGAGAGAGCGCGGGCCGAATAGCCTAGTGATATGGGCAGAAGCAGAAAAGGCAATGTTAATGATATCGGGGTGGCGGTCCTGGCCAAGCTGCTGGTTGCGAATCAGCGAAAGGGCGAAATCCTTGGTGTAGGTATTACCGAAAGGAGTGTATTTGAGATACTTAAAGCCATTGGCCTTCCGTTTTAAGGTTTGAAGGTCATAGGGAAAGGTATTGCTGTACAACAACAAAAAACCTTCTTCCGAATCCCGGTCATCGCGGATGGCGGAATGATAATAATCGTCGGATTTGAGCTTTTTCCACTTCCGCTCCATATAGATCGACTCGAGGTCTTTGTCATTAAAACGACGGACCCAGCCGGGAAGGCTATCCATATAATAGGTGTTGGTCATCCAGTTTCCGGAGTGCTCATCCATCCAGAAGGCGCCATCGCTCATTTTTCCTGCCCCCAGGACGGCCGAGGTGGCATTCAGGCCAACGCTATAGACCTGTGAGTGTGGATTCAGCATCTTTAACTCATCTCCACTGGAGGATGTCAGCAGGTTAACCGGGGCATAATGGCCATTTTCGGCTTGCCCTCCCAATGCCTGCGGGCTGTGTGTTTCAACCGCACCCTTTTCCTGAGCGGTGAGCCGGTCATACCATTTATCTGCGATGATGCCATGCATGGAGGGACAGGAACCGGTCGAGAGGGTTGCCAAACCCGAGGCAAGCCCGGAATGAGAATAGCCCAGGCGGGCATTTTTACACATGACCCCTTGACCGGCAAGTTTTTTAAAGCCATCTGATTCAAACTGATCCCAGTAGCGCAGGAGCATCTCATAACGCATCTGTTCGACAACCACCCGAACCACCAGACGGGGTTGATTATCAACATCCTGAACCTGACTCCGTGCGGGCCATGTGTTGCCAACAATTAAAAAAATGACGAAAAGCACGAAAAAACCGGGCTTTGATCTCATGTTCTTCTTGGTTAAAAGGTCTGATTAAACATTAAATTTAAAATAAATGACATCGCCGTCCTGAACCTTATAATCTTTTCCTTCCAAATGGATCCGGCCGGCTTCACGGCAGGCCGACTCAGAACCGTAACGGATAAAATCCTCATATTTGATGACCTCGGCCTTAATAAAGCCCCTTTCAAAATCCGAATGAATGGTGCCACCGGCCTGCGGTGCCTTGGTGCCTCGCTTTACGGTCCAGGCGCGAACTTCTTTGGGCCCTGCCGTGAAGAAGGTTTCCAGATTAAGCAAATGGTAGGCTGAACGGATCATCCGGGTCAGTCCCGAAGATTCGAGGCCGAGTTCTTCCAAAAACATACGCCTTTCCTCTTCTGTATCGAGTTCTCCAATTTCAGCCTCCAAAGCAGCAGCCAGCATAATCATCCCGGCATCTTCAGGTTCAATTTCCTGCCTGAGGCGCTCTACATGCTCATTGCCTTGAATAACCGAATCATCATCCACATTGCAAACATACAGCACCGGTTTATCAGTAAGAAGCTGTAGATCCTGAATCTTCTCCTTCTCTTCGCTTTCTGCCTCCAGGGTATGGGCCGGATTGCCACGGGCAATATGCTGCTCATATCGATTAAGCACTTCCAGAAGCTTGCGGGCCTCCTTGTCTCCGGTTTTGGCCTGCTTTTCGACTTTCTCCCGCCGATTATCAAGGGTCTCCAAATCCTTCAATTGCAACTCAGTCTCTACGATGCGCTTATCCCGAATCGGATCCACATGGTTGTCGACATGGGCCACATTGTCATCCTCAAAACACCGCAGTATATGAATGATGGCATCTGTTTGTCTTATATTGGCCAAAAACTGATTGCCCAGGCCTTCCCCTTTGCTGGCTCCCTCAACCAACCCGGCAATATCCACAAACTCAATGGTCGTTGGGGTCACTTTTTGTGGCTTAACCCGCTCGGCAATCATATCCAGACGCTGGTCTGGAACCGGAATAATACCCACATTGGGTTCGATCGTACAAAACGGATAATTGGCCGACTCTGCCCGGGCCCGCGATAAGCTGTTAAAAAGGGTGGATTTTCCTACGTTGGGTAAACCAACAATGCCGCATCTTAATCCCATGAAAAAACAAATCTTTAAGGGTTGATGAAAGCTGCAAAAATAAACCTTTTTATCGACCGTGTCACCATAATTATCAACAATTCTGTTTTCATAAAATTTTCACAAAATAACCCAGCTGTATTTTTCGTAGTCCCACGAAAATAGTATTTTTACGTCGGTAAAAAGAGGCAATCGATTACTGACAGTTAATATTTTAAACAAGAAATGGAGCGTATAGAAGAACTTAAACAAATCACCTCGCAGGTGAGACGAGATATTGTAAGGATGGTGCACACCCAGAATTCGGGGCATCCAGGAGGTTCCTTGGGTTGTACTGAGTACATGACGGCCTTATTTTTCGAGGTGATGAATCATGATCCCTCCCATTTCAACATGGACGGGATTGGTGAGGACGTGTTCATTCTCTCGAATGGCCATATTTCGCCGGTTCTTTACAGTGTAATGGCGCGCAACGGGTATTTTGACATCAAGGAGCTGGCCACCTTTCGTTCGATTAATTCGCGTCTGCAGGGGCATCCTGCCCCGGATAAGGAACTGCCGGGAATACGGATCGCCACCGGCTCGCTGGGACAAGGCATATCCGTGTCTATTGGTGCGGCTCTGGCCAAGAAACTCAACGGCGATGACAACCTGATTTATTGCCTGACGGGAGACGGCGAGCTTCAGGAAGGGCAGAACTGGGAAGCCGCCATGTTCGCTGCAGCCCATCAGGTAGACAATATGATCGTGACGGTCGATTTCAACGGCAAACAAATCGATGGGCCGGTCGATGAAGTCCTTACCCTGGGGGATCTGAAAGCCAAATTTGAAGCTTTTGGCTGGGATGTGATGACCATGAACGGCAATGACCTGGAAGAGGTGCTCAACACCCTGGATGAAGCCAAAAAACGCACCGGCCGGCAAAAGCCAGTGATCATCATCATGAAAACAGAAATGGGCATGGGCGTGGATTATATGATGGGCACCCACAAATGGCACGGGATGGCCCCCAATGATGAACAACTGGAAAAAGCATTGAGTCAGTTGGAAGAAACATTGGGCGATTACTAAAACATTCCTGCTTTTAATTACGTTACACCATAATAACCCCAAAAAAGTGGCTTATGAAGAATATCGTAATCATTGCTCATGATGCCAAGAAACAGGAAATGGTCGATTTTCTCAAGAGCAGGAATGAGTGGATCGAGGATATCAATTTGGTGGCCACCGGGCGTACTGCTGAATATGTGGAATCGGGCGGCCTGGAAGTAAAACACATGAGCCCCGGAAGATACGGGGGTTACAGAGAGATCATCAACATGATCCAGCAAAATGAAATTGACATTGTGCTGTTTTTCAGAGATCCTCAGGTCACACAGCCTCATCACGAAGACATCCAACAATTATTGGACATCTGCGATGGTAAAAATATACCCATAGCCACCAATTCCTCCAGTGCCGAACTGTTGATTATCGGACTCATCAAAAAAGAAGATTACGAAAGGCTCAGGGGCAAATAACCGCCTACGGGCAAAAATAAGCCTTGAAAAACGCTCCGCTCAACACATATACAAAAAACGCGCTTATGCTGGTCCTGGGGCAAACGCAGGATTATCCATCCCCAAAAAACACACGGCTTCGTTTCATTGCCCATGAATTATCCAGCCTGACCCGTTATGCATCCCACCCTGCCGGCTACCCGCCTGCAATCCTGCCAATGACACCGAATGGCAGAAGTTTCCTACCATCGAAACAGAGCGGTTGGTTCACCGGGAAAAAACACCCTACAAATCAGCAGGGAAGCTGGAAGAAGCTAAAAAGTATCAGTAACAGGCCCGATCAATCCAAATTTAATTCGGATAAACAAAGCGAATCATTACCTTTGCAACCAACAACCGCATCCGACAACCATCGGCAATCCGTGTGCCTGGCACACCCTAATATATACCATAAGGAGGATCACAAACAAAACGGTTTATCAGAGAAATCCATTGATTATGAAGGAATTTACATCACATGAGGCCAAACCGACCCGGGCAGGATTTGGAGCCGCCCTTTATGAGCTGGGCAAAGAAGATGAAAACATTGTGGCATTTGGTGCCGATCTGAGTGGTTCGCTCAAAATGACCGAATTCTTCAAAGCCTTTCCGGAACGGTTCTTTCAATGTGGAATCGCCGAAGCCAATATGATCAGTGCGGCAGCGGGCATCACCATTGGGGGAAAGATCCCATTTGTGGCTACTTTTGCCAATTTTGCCACCGGACGGGTGTACGATCAAATACGCCAATCGGTGGCCTATTCCAACAAGAATGTCAAAATATGTGCTTCCCATGCCGGGCTGACCCTGGGTGAGGACGGGGCTTCCCACCAGATTATGGAAGACATCGGACTGATGAAAATGTTACCCAACATGACGGTGATTAACCCGGCTGATTACAATCAGACAAAGGCGGCAACGCTGGCAGTGGCTCATATGAAAGGCCCCGTCTACTTACGTTTTGGTAGACCCAAGGTTCCCAATTTTACCCCAGAAGACCAGTCCTTTGAGATTGGTAAAGCCGTGATGATGAATCCGGGCAGTGATGTAACCATTCTGGCTACCGGTCATCTATTATATACGGCTTTACGGGCAGCTGAAAAGTTGGAAGATAAAGGCATCTCTGCGGAAGTGATCAATGTACACACAATCAAGCCCCTGGATGAAGAAGCCATCCTGCAATCGGCCCAGAAGACAAAAGCCATCGTTACGGCCGAGGAACACCTTCGGAACGGAGGACTGGGAGACTCGGTGGCCCAGTTAATGGCCCGCAAATACCCCCTGCCCATCGAAATGGTCGCCGCCGACGACGTATTTGGAGAAAGTGGTAAACCCAATGAGTTGCTCAAAAAATACAAGTTGGATGTGCCCGATATCATCAGTGCCAGTGAACTGGCCATTGACCGAAAAGCCCATAAAAGCGACGATTATTTAATATCTTCGGCCTCCTAAACCACTGCCCAAGGGAAACATGTCAGAGTATACTGATAAAGAACTGCTGGAAATGTTTAGGGAAAGTGATTTTAAAAACTTTGCCTTCAAACAGATCATCGAAAAATATCAGGAAAGGCTTTACTGGCATATCCGAAAAATTGTCATTAGCCATGAGGATTCAGATGATATTTTACAAAACACTTTCGTAAAAGTATGGCGGGGGTTGTCCCAGTTCAGGGAAGACGCTAAGCTCTATACCTGGCTTTACCGGATCGCTACCAACGAATCACTGACATTTCTCAAACAAAAGAAAAAAAGGCAGTCAATCCCCTTTCTCGATGTTGAACATCATCTGGCCAATACCCTGGAAAGCGATCATTATTTCAACGGGGAGCAGATCGAGCTGAAATTGCAAAAGGCCATCCTGACCTTACCCGAAAAGCAAAGGCTGGTGTTCAACATGAAATATTTTGATGAGATGAAATATGAAGATATGTCCGGGATTCTGGATACCTCGGTGGGTGCGCTGAAAGCTTCTTATCACCACGCAGTAAAAAAGATAGAAAAGTATTTGAAAGAACATTAAACCATGACCAACCCACAAGGTCATAAGTATAACAAAAAGGAAAGGAATTCGGGTGTAAACCAATGAAAAAACAACCCAAATTATCAGATATCGGAAAGCGGCAACCTTTTGAAGTGCCCGATGGATATTTCAGGGATTTACCAGACCGGATTATGGAGCAATGCGGAGAGCGGGAGCAGAAAAAATCGGTGGTTCAAATCCTTAAACCCGCCCTTTCGCTGGCAGCTATGTTTATTGGTGTAGCGGTGATTGCCTATTTTGCTGTTCAGTTTATAGACCAGCCTAAGGAACAACCGACCTATACACAAAAAGACATCGCTGAAGCCGAATACCTGGATCAAATCCGGGATCAGGAAGAATTGATGGAGTCCATCAACCAGCAGGATATGAAAGCCCATGCCCAGGACAGCGAAAAAACCCAAAAATACATTGAATACCTGCTGAACGAAGACATCGATTATACCACCCTGATTAATGAATTGAAAGAAAAGCAAGACCAGCCAAAAGACAATCCATAAAAACATCCTTGATATGAAAATAGCAGGTAAGAAAACCTATTTATTGTTGATTTTCGTGCTTGCAGCTTCCCTTTCCGCTTTGAGCCAGGACGAAAAAAATCCTGCCGGGGAATATGTTACTTCCCAAAAAATCGCCTTTTTCACTGAAAAAATTGGCCTCACCCCGGAAGAGGCTGAAAAATTCTGGCCGGTCTATAATGCCTACTGGAAGAAAAAAAATGCCATCATTGAAGAGCGCCAGAACAAAATGACTTATTACAGCAAGCATTACAAAGAGCTCTCTGATAGCCAAATGCTAAAACTTGCCGATGATTATATCCATCAGGAAGTCCAGAAAGCCCAACTCTTGAAAAAATACCACGAAAAATTCAAAGAGATTCTACCCATCCAAAAGGTCATGAAAATTTATAAAGCCGACTACCAGTTTAAGGAGTACCTGCTGGAAAAGATCAAAAACAGCGGAGACAAAAAAGACCAATAAGCCCATTCCCTCCATTGAAGCGGGACTTACCCCGGGTGAGAAAAACTTTTCGGCCAACGGGGTATTGGTCAAGAAGCCATGGTAATTTTTTCCCGTTAAAAAAACTTTTAAATTTATTCACGCGTTTATACAATGGCAAGCGCGATGGTTTGCCTATAAAACCCGTTTATATGGAGGATAACCGTTTTCAATTGCCCGAGAATTATAATCAGCTGCTGGCCGAAAACAAGGAGCGGCTTAAAGAGTTGGCCTGTATCAACTATACCAGCCGCATCATCAAAGAGCAAAAATCGATCGATGAAACCCTCCAGAAGATTGCCCTGAACCTTCCCCAGGGTTGGCAATATCCGGAATATACGGTAGCCCGCATTCGTTACGATGAAAAAGAATACGTAAGCGCCAATTTTCAGACCACCCCCTGGTTTCAGACCCAGAAATTTGAGACCATCGAGCACAAAGAGGGTGCGATCGAGGTATACTATACCAAAAAATTCCGGATCCTCGATGAAGGCCCGTTTCTTCAGGAAGAGCGGGATCTGTTGGTGAACCTGGCCAACATCCTTGTAGGCTATATCAACAGCATCAAGGCCAAAGAAATCATCAGCAAGGACGATAAGAAAAAGGAAGTGCTTTCTCGTGAACGGCAAAAGGTACTGTCGGGCGAGGGAGATTCCTATAAATCTTTGGACAGCCGGCAATTGTTGCAAAAGTTCATCAACAATTACAATGCCGACCGGGATATCCTGCACGACTTAATGCCCTTTAAAGTCAAAGAAATTTTGCTGGTAGCCAACCTTTACGATGCCTTCAGCATTGAAAAAGAGGGCCGCTTCACCGATCACATCCTGGGTGAATACCACCAGCTGAACCTCACTTCACTGCCACGGGTTACCGGGGTTTCCAATGAAGAAGATGCCCTGAAGCAAATGGAGGTCAAGCACTTCGACATGGTGATCCTGATGATGGGGGTCGACAAGAAAAAACCCTTCCGCATCAGCAGCACCCTGAAACAAAAATACCCTTACGTTCCCCTTTTCCTGCTGCTCAACAACAACAGCGACCTGGAATACACCAATCCTGAAAAAAACGATATCTCCAGCTTCGACAACATTTTCGTATGGAATGGCGACTCCAAGGTGTTCTTTACCATGGTCAAACTCCTGGAAGACCGGGTTAACATGGAAAATGACACCAAAGTCGGGTTAACCCGGGTTATATTGCTGGTTGAAGATTCCATTCGCTATTATTCGCGTTACCTGCCTATGCTCTACCAGATCATCCTTGAACAAACCAAACGCCTGATCGAGGATGTCAATACCGATGACCTCTACAAAGTGCTCAAATTGCGAACCCGCCCCAAAATCGTCCTGGCTTCATCCTATGAAGAAGCCATGAACATCTTTGATAAATACAAGGACTATTTCCTGTTCCTGATCTCAGACATCAAATTCCCACGCAATGGGAAGCCCGATTCACAGGCCGGCTATGCACTGGTCCGCTATGCCAAACAAAACCTGCCCAACCTGCCTACCATCCTTCAGTCGTCCAATCCGGACAACGCCGAAAAAACTTATCAGCTCAAGGCCAACTTCATCAATAAAAACTCGGAAACCCTGTTGCAGGATCTGAAAAGTTTCATCAATTACCACCTGGGTTTCGGACATTTTGTATACCGCGACAACCAGGGCCGGCAAATCGCCGTGGCCAAATCCATGGACGAATTTGAATCCTATCTGAAAACCGTTCCTTCTGATTCTCTGGTATATCATGCCGTAAAGAACCAGTTTTCCTTATGGTTAATGGCCCGCGGGGAAATTCAAATTGCTAAAACCATCAACCCCCTCAAGGTAAGCGATTTCGATGATGCAGAACAAATGCGCAATTTCCTGATTAACATCCTGGACCTCTACCGCAAGGAGCAGGAAAAAGGAAAAATTGTCAATTTCAGTGAAAACGCCGTCACTGAAGAGAACAACATCGTAAGCCTGGCCCCGGGGGCCCTTGGGGGGAAAGGCCGGGGGGTGGCTTTCATCAATACCCTGATTTACAATTTTAAGTTCAATGAAATGCTCCCTTCCATCCAATTGCGCACTCCGCGAACGGCCATCATCGGGACGGATGAATTCGACATTTTCCTTGAAAAAAACAAACTGGGCCAAAAAATTTTCAATGAACAGGATTATGAAAAGATCAAATGCTGGTTTCTTGATTCAGAGCTCTCCTTTGAACTGCAAAAACGCATTAAAATTTTTCTCAAACACATCACCAAGCCCTTGGCGGTGCGGTCTTCCAGTTTGTTTGAGGATTCCATCACCCAGCCTTTTTCGGGAGTTTTCGACACTTATGTGATCCCCAACAATCATAAAGACTTTAACAAAAGATACCGGCAGTTGGCCGATGCCATTAAACTGGTCTATGCCTCAATCTATTCCCATGAAGCCCGCAATTATTTTAAGGCCGTGGGCCATAAAGTAGAAGAAGAAAAGATGGCCGTCATCCTACAAGAGTTGGTAGGCCATCAATACGAACATTATTATTATCCCCATATCAGTGGGACGGCCCAGTCGCACAACTACTATCCCGTTGCCCATATGAAGCCCGAAGAGGGTTTTGCGGTAGCCGCCGTCGGATTGGGGCAATATGTGGTGGATGGTGAGCAGGCCTACCGGTTTTCCCCTTCCTATCCCCAGCTTCAAATCGCATCGACCAAGGATGTGGTCAAAACCTCGCAGGTGAAATTTTATGCGGTTGATCTCAACAAAAAAGACATCGACCTGTGCCAGGAAGAACATGCCGGCATGGTCAAAGCCGATATTGATGTGGCTGAAAAACACGGCAACCTGAAACATTGCGCCTCGGTCTATGAACCCGACAATGACCGGCTCGTCCCGGGCACCGATGCTTACGGGCCCCGGGTCATTAACTTTGCCGATATCCTCAAACACAATTATATCCCCCTGGCTCAAACCATCCAGAAAATCCTCGACATTGTCAAGGAAGCCCTCGGCACGGAAGTGGAAATTGAATGGGCCGTTGACCTTTCCCGCGATGAACAAGGGCATCCTTCGTTCTACCTCCTGCAAATCAAGCCATTGGTGGCCTCTGAAGAAGACAACCACGTGGATGCCGACGCCATATCCCGCGAACAAGCCCTGCTGTTTTCTGAAAGAAGCATGGGCCATGGGAAACTGGACCATATTCGCGATGTCATTTTTACCGATATCGACAAATTTAATAACAATTATACCCTGGAGATGGCCAGGGAGATTGAACAACTCAACCAAAAGATGGTCGAACAAAACAAGCCTTATGTGCTGATCGGCCCGGGCAGATGGGGAACCCGCGATAAATTCATCGGCATCCCGGTGGTGTGGTCTCAAATCTCCAATGCCAAGGTCATCGTTGAAGTCGGCCTGGAAGAATATCCCCTGGATGCTTCCCTGGGCTCCCATTTCTTCCACAACCTGACCTCCATGAATGTCGGTTATTTTTCCATCGCCAACCAGACCGGGAAAAACAAAATCGACTGGGAAAAACTAAAAAACCAAAAATTGATCGAAGAAACCCGCTTTTTCAAACATGTGGAGTTTAACAACCCCCTGACCATCATCATGGACGGTAAAAAAATGAATGCAGCCATCCTGGATAAAAACAGTTCCTAGGGGCGCCAATCCCGAAAAAATTGTTCATTCGTGGCAGGATTCCTTAAAATTTTAACGCTATGACATTCTTCAAAAACTATAAAGATTCCCTTAAAATCGATTTCAGCGATACATCTTTCAATTTGCTGATGCAAAAGCGCATTCATAAAGTACTGTTGATTGCCAGCAGTTATGACACTTTTATGTTGGAGGAAGACGGGCGCATCGATGAACAGATATTCAACGAATATGTCTCGCTGAACCTGCGTTACCCCCCCATATTTGTCATGGCCAATTCAGCCGAAGAGGCTTTCGAGAAACTCAACAACGATAAGATCGATCTGGTCATCACCATGCTGACCATTGGCACTTATGACACCTTCTCCCTGGCCAATTCAATCAAGAGCGAATACCCCAGCATTCCCATTGTGGTGTTGACTCCTTTTTCAAGAGAAGTCTCCATGCGCATTGAAAATGAAGACCTCAGCGCCATTGATTATGTTTTCTGTTGGCTGGGCAATGCCGACTTGTTGCTGGCGATCATTAAACTGATTGAAGATAAGATGAATGTTGAACATGATGTGGAAGTTGTCGGGGTTCAAACCATTTTGCTGGTGGAGAATTCCATTCGCTACATCTCTTCCTATTTGCCCAATATCTACAAAATCATCTTCAAGCAATCCAAGGAATACGTGCGTGAAGCCCTCAACGAACACCAACGGATGCTGCGCATGCGGGGAAGGCCTAAAATTCTGCTGGCCACCACCTATGAGGAAGCCGCCGAATTGTTTGAAAAATACAAGCACAACCTGTTGGGGGTAATCTCCGATATTGCCTATAAAAGAAACGGGGTCAGAGATAAATATGCCGGGATCAGGCTTTGCGAAAAGGTACGTAGCCACGATGAATATATTCCCTTCCTGCTGCAATCTTCCGATCAGGAAAACAAAAAGCTGGCCGAAAAATACAAGGCCGGTTTCATCCATAAATATTCCAAATCACTGTCGATCGAACTGAGAAACTACATCATTAACCAGTTTGCTTTTGGGGAATTTGTCTTCAAAGATCCCCAGACCATGGAACCCATTGGCAGGGCATGTGACTTGCAAACCCTCCAACAAATGATCCTGGAAATTCCGGACGATTCCCTGGAATACCATGCCAGCCGCAACGACCTCTCGAAGTGGCTCAATGCCCGGGCCATCTTCCCCATCGGACAGTTGTTCAAATACCTTAAGCTCAGTGACTTCGACTCACTCAACGAGGCCCGCAATTACATCTTCAAAGCCATATCCAGCTACCGGATGAACAAAGGACGGGGCGTGATTGCCAAATTTGACAAGAATCGTTTTGATGAATATCTGATCTTCTCCCGCATCGGCGATGGATCGATCGGTGGCAAAGCCCGGGGCCTGGCCTTTGCCAATTCCATCATCAAGAAAAATCACCTGTTCGATAAATTTCCCAACATCATCGTGACCATTCCCAGAACGGTGGTGCTGAGTACAGATATCTTCGATGAATTTATGGAAGGCAATGACCTTTATAAAATTGGGCTTTCCGACCGCTCGGACGAAGACATCCTGCATCACTTCATCGAGGCTCGTCTGCCCAGCCGGGTATACCAGGATCTGTATGCCTTTGTTTCAGTGATAAAAAATCCCATCGCCGTTCGTTCTTCCAGTAAGCTTGAAGACTCACACTATCAGCCTTTTGCCGGGATATACAACACCTATATGGTGCCCCGGGTCGACGACAATACCCGGATGATCCAGTTGCTATCGGATGCGATTAAAAGCGTTTACGCATCGGTATATTATCAGAACAGCAAGGCTTATATGTCAGCCACCTCCAACGTGATCGATGAGGAAAAAATGGGCATCATTCTTCAGGAAGTTTGTGGGTCTAACTACCGCGACAAATTTTATCCCACGCTCTCGGGCGTGGCCCGTTCCATTAACTTTTATCCGGTAGAGCCGGAAAAGGCCCATGAAGGCATCGCCAATATTGCCTTCGGCCTGGGCAAGCAAATCGTCGACGGCGGGGTTTCTCTGCGCTTTTCGCCCCGACATCCCAACAAAGTCATTCAACTTTCTACGCCTCAAATGGCTTTGAAAGACACCCAAAAACACTTCTATGCCCTGGATTTGACCCCCGAAAATTTTGTCCCCTCCACCGATGAGGGGATCAACCTGCTGAGGCTTAAAGTGAAGGAAGCTGAGAAGGATCAATCCCTCAAACATGCAGCCTCAACTTTCGACCTGCAGAACAACATGCTGCGGGAAGGGACCATCTATAAAGGCAAAAAGATCATCACCTTTGCCAACGTACTCAAGCACAAGGTCATCCCACTGGACAAAATCCTTCAGGAACTGCTGGAAACCTTTCAGCGGGAGATGGGAACACCTGTAGAAATCGAATTTGCCGTCAACCTGAACATCCCCAAAGATGAACCGGTTATTTTCAACTTTCTCCAAATCCGCCCCATCGTTGATAATGAACAAGACAATGATTTTGACCTCTCGGAAGTCAACCTGAACGATGCCCTGATTTATTCTGATTCTGCCCTGGGCAATGGGAAGCTGGATGAGATATACGACTTCATCTATGTGAAACCCGAAAATTTTTCTTCCCTTAAAAGCAATGACATTGCTTACGAACTGGCCAGTTTGAATGAAGAATTCAAACAACAGGGCCGCAACTACATCCTGGTTGGACCGGGCCGATGGGGTACGGCTGATCCGAGCCTTGGCATACCGGTCAAGTGGGCCCATATTTCTCAGGCCAGGGTAATTGTCGAATCCGGATTGGACAATTACCGGATTGACCCCAGCCAGGGTACCCATTTTTTCCAGAACCTAACCTCCTTCCGCATTGGTTATTTCACGATCAATCCCTATTTAAAGGAGGGGCATTATGATTTGGAATTCTTGCATTCCTGTAAAGCTACCTATGAAAATGAGCATATCAAGCATATTCGCTTCAACAGTCCCTTAAAAACCCGCATTGATGGTAAAAACAGCAAAGGCGTTGTTTATAAACCACACACTGACAATTAGTTAACCCCAACTTCAAACATGAGCAAAATCATGTTTGAAAGTCTCCTAAAAATTTGGGAAAATCATATTTTACACTTTATTTTGAAAGTGTTAACTCATTCACAGGGTGTTAAACAACATGTTATTGTACATTTTAAATTTTTTTCCCCATGAACGTAGATAAATTAATGAATGAGCTTGAAAAGAAGCACACCGGCGAGGTGGAGTACCTTCAAGCTGTTCGGGAAGTTCTCGAATCCATTGCAGATGTATACAATGAAAACCCGCAATTTGAAAGTGCCGGAATCATCGAGCGGCTGATCGAGCCGGACCGGATCCTGACTTTCAAAGTGCCATGGGTGGACGACAGCGGCCAGGTTCATGTCAATCTGGCTTACCGGGTACAGTTCAATAATGCAATTGGTCCCTACAAAGGCGGACTGCGGTTTCACCCCAGCGTCAATTTAAGTTCGCTGAAGTTTCTGGGTTTTGAACAAATCTTCAAAAACGCTCTGACAACCCTTCCTATGGGTGGAGGCAAAGGCGGCTCGGATTTCAACCCCAAGGGCAAATCCGATGCTGAAATCATGCGTTTCTGCCAGTCATTCATGACTGAGCTTTGGAGCCTCATCGGGCCCGAAACGGATGTGCCTGCCGGTGATATTGGCGTAGGAGCCAAAGAAATCGGTTACCTCTACGGCATGTACAAGAAACTGGCCAAGGAGAACACCGGGGTTTTGACCGGAAAAGGCCTGAACTGGGGTGGCAGTTTGATTCGTCCCGAAGCCACTGGTTTTGGCAACGTTTATTTTGCCAACGAAATGCTGGCCACCCAAGGCGAATCATTTGAAGGCAAAACGGTCGCCATCTCAGGTTTTGGCAATGTAGCCTGGGGGGCTGCCCAGAAAGCCAACGATCTGGGCGCCAAGGTGGTTGCCATTTCCGGGCCGGACGGATACATCTACGACCCGGAAGGCATCTCCGGGGAGAAAATCGACTTCATGCTCGAGCTCAGGGCTTCCAATGAAGACATTGTCAAGCCCTTCTCCTATGAATTTGAAAGTGCCCAGTTCTATGAAGGCAAAAAACCCTGGGAGCTCAAGGTCGATATTGCCCTGCCCAGTGCCATTCAAAATGAACTGGACAAAGAGGATGCTGAAAAACTGATCCAAAACGGTTGCACGTGCATCTCGGAAGGGGCCAACATGCCCTGCACCCCGGAAGCCATCGACGTGATCCAAAACAGCGACGTACTCTACGGCCCGGGCAAAGCAGCCAACGCCGGCGGAGTAGCCACTTCAGGCCTCGAGATGACTCAAAACTCCATGAAACTCCATTGGAATCGCCAGGAAGTGGACGAACGCCTCCACAAAATCATGAGAGATATCCACAGCGCCTGCGTGGAAAACGGAAAAGACGAAAACGGCAAGGTCGACTACGTGAAAGGAGCCAATATCGCCGGATTCCTTAAAGTGGCCAATGCCATGCTCGATCATGGTGTGATCTGATTGCACCCTGATTTTGAATATAAAACACCACAAAAGGGAGAAGCCTGGGGCTTCTCCTTTTTTTAGTTATACTTGCCTACGGATTTCATCGTAAAACATTCATCCCTTTTATCCGTTAAAATACAATGAAACCTACCCCGCTTAGCGGGGGGTGAAACCTAACCCCGCTTAGCGGGGGGTAATGAAACCTACCCCGCTTAGCGGGGGGTGATGAAACCTACCCCGCTTAGCGGGGGGGTGATGAAACCTAACCCCGCTTAGCGGGGGGGTGATGAAATCTAACCCCGCTTAGCGGGGGGGTGAAACCTACCCCGCTTAGCGGGGGGGTAATGAAACCTACCCCGCTTAGCGGGGGGTAATGAAACCTACCCCGCTTAGCGGGGGGTGATGAAACCTAACCCCGCTTAGCGGGGGGGTAATGAAACCTACCCCGCTTAGCGGGGGGGTGAAACCTAACCCCGCTTAGCGGGGGGGTGATGAAACCTAAGCACCATTTGATCAAAAAAAGAACATCAAATGAAAGCAATGATGCGGTTACCGGCAAAGTGCATTCGCTCGCGGCTGTTATTAGTGGCAGTAATCTGGCTGGGATTGTCTGGTATCGCCTGGGCACAGGTCGAGCTGCCCGATAGCCTGAGGACAGACAGCCTCCGGAAAAAAGACCTGCATGTTTTGAAAGCTGAAAAGATCGATGGCGAAAACATTGCCAGTGTAAAGATTCAGGAAATTGTTGTCTTTCCCGAAATCAAATTCGAAAGCCGTCGGAAATATCGCAAATACAGAAAGCTTGTCCGGGACCTGAAAAAAGTATACCCCTACGCTCAAAAGGCCAAGTACAAACTGATCAAGATGGAACGGCAATTTCGGGAGTTGGAGTCAGAAGAAGCCAAAAAGCGGTACATCAAACAAATGGAGAAAGAAATCAAACGGGAATTTACCGACGACATCAAACACCTGACCATCAATCAGGGGCGACTCCTGCTCAAACTCATCGACCGTGAAACCGGCAACACCTCCTATGCCCTGCTGGATGAATTAAAAGGCAGCTTCACCGCCGCTTTCTGGCAAACGGTTGCCCGCATCTTCGGGCATAACCTTAAAGCCGAATACGAACCCCACGGCCGCGACTACCTCATTGAACGCATTGTGGTGTTGATTGAACACGATCAAATCTGATTCACGGGCTAAAAAATACCCGGGCTGAACCCGGGTATATACCTTTTTATTCCATCAGCTCCAGCATAGCCTGAACGGCGTTGTCGGCCCCATCGGCTATATTCAGTATATTGGCATCCAGCATATAGCAGGGGGAGGTCACCACTTTGTGTTTCTGATCTACGATCACTTCAGCATGGTCAGATTTTTTATGAACTGCACCCATTTCCTCGATCGCCTTGGCCGTGTCGGGATCCTGGCCAATGGTAACCTGGATGTTTCCGAACAACCTGGCCACTATGACCGGGGTGATGCACAAAGCACCAATGGGTTTGTGCTGATCGGCCATGGCCCGAATGGCATTTTCCACCTCGCCGTTGACCTGCATCTTGCTGCCTTCAAAAGCAAAGGTGCTCAAATTCTTGGCGGCTCCAAAACCCCCCGGCATGATCAGCCCATCAAATTCATCCGCCCGGAACTCCTTAAGATCCTTGATATGACCCCGGGCAATGCGGGCGGCTTCAACCAAAACATTCCGTTTTTCAGACATCTCCTCTCCCGTGATGTGGTTCACCACATCATGCTGGTCGACATCCGGGGCAAATATTTGATAGTTCCCGCCATTCTTCATAATGGCATAAAGGGTCATGGTGGCCTCATGAATCTCTGAACCATCAAAAACCCCACTGCCGGCTAAGATAACAGCAAATTGCTTTTGTTTATTCATAACTTTCGCTTTTTTAAAGGATGAAACATTATTTTACGAATTGCTATATTTGATCTATCTTTATGATATTTGAATGATCCAATCTCCTTGCTTATGAGAAGGACATTTATAGCCACCCCTATCGAGCCTGGAGCAAAGCTCTCTCAAACCCATACTAAGTTAAGAAATGCATTGAAAAATGAAAAAATCAAATGGGTGGATGGTGATCATTTTCATATCACCCTGTTTTTTTTGGGTGATACCAGCGAGAGAGCAATCACTCAGGTTCGGCAAAAGCTGGGAGATCTGCTTCCGGGTTTTTCTGCTTTTCAGATGCGGTTAAAGGGGCTGGGGGTATTCAAGAACATGCGCAAGCCAAGGGTATTGTGGGCAGGCATTGAACAATACGAACCGCTAAAAGCCATAAAACAGGCGATTGACCGGGAACTGGAGCCGATGGGCTTCACCCCGGATAAGCGGGAGTTTAAGCCCCATCTGACACTGGCGCGGATGAAATGGGTAGAAGATAAGGAAAAGCTGGAAGGGCTGGTTCATACTCATCAGCAGGAAGAGTGGCAATGGGTGCGCATCAGGGAAATCATCTATTACCAAAGCCGACTGACTCAAAGCGGGCCGGTTTACACCCCGATCGAAAGATTTCGCCTGGATGAGTCAGCTGAATAATCGGCGTTTATAGTGTATATCCTGTATAAGTGAACGAGCCAGGTTGTAGGCGGTTTCTCCCTGTTCATTAATGGTTAAGGGCAGGCGGGACTGATTGATGGAGACCAAAAAATCATGGAAGGCTTTGTTGGTCAGTTGGCTGTAGTCAGGAGCGGCCTTTTTGAGCCGTCGGCTTTTGGCCCGGGCCCGTTCATAGTTCAGGGCTTCCCCTTTTAACATATCCAGTTCATAATGGGTGCCCTCCTGAAAAAATTCAACCCCAAAGGACTCTTTTTCAGTCAAATGATTGACCAGCATCAGAGCATGGCAACCATTATCAAAGGCCAGGTTCAGCTGATAACTCCCAGGAACCAGTGATTCAGCCGGGGTTTGGATCACATGGGTGGTAAAACTGCGCACCCCTGAGCCTACCACATCTTTCAACATGGAGGCCACTTCAAAAATCAATCCCTGCATCGATTCCGGGGTTTGATAATGCGTGGGGGAATCAATACGCACCACCACCTGGCCGGGGGCCACCTCCTGTTTCACAGCCTCATATAAAGGATGATGCAATAAGGACTGATTAAGCTGAACAAGCGAACGGCTCTCGGCCGATAAACCATATAAATGGGCCAGCTGATCCTGGGAGAGTATAAAAGGGAACTCAAAAAAAAGATGACGGGTCGCTTTTACCCCTTCTTTTGTGATTTCATAGACGGAAGGGGCATCGCGGGCAATAAACAGCACATCAGAATCAGCCATGAAGGCATCCATCGAACTATAAACCGGGGAACCATTCCGCGGGGGGGTTTTCTGCGCTGGATAGATCCCTGAGACAGCCATATCCCGATGTGGAGTAACGACCTCATCCCGGGGATAAGTTCCCAAAATACCGATCTTCATCATTACGTTTTTATACAAACTTAACCTTTTTTGCCCCTCGCAAGCAGTTTATTGCCCACAAATTATCAACGCATTCTGTTGATAAAGGGCAGGTTGGAAGACAAGGCGAAAAATCTTTTGATGGTGAAAAGTTCCTGTTATCTTTGTTGTCAAAATCCGGGCACCTTAAATGAATGATTCATATAAACATAAAGGACAAAGGAAGAAACTGGTCGAGGGGCTTCGCAAAAAGGGGATTACCCATGAAGGCACCCTGGAAGCCATGGAAAAGGTGCCCCGCCATTATTTCATGGAAAGTGGCTTTGAGCAGTTTGCCTATAAGGACCAGGCTTTTCCTATCAGCAAAGGTCAGACCATCTCTCAGCCTTATACGGTGGCCTATCAGACTCAACTGTTAGACCCCCACAAACACGAAAAGATTCTGGAGATTGGCACCGGATCCGGTTATCAAACGGCCATTCTCTTAGAGATGGGGGCCAAAGTTTATTCCGTTGAGCGCTATCGCGACTTATACCTGCGGGCCAAAAGCCTGTTGAATGAAATGGGCTACCAGCCCTATCTGTTTTATGGCGATGGTTACAAAGGCCAACCCATCTATGCCCCCTACGACAAAATCCTGGTAACTGCCGGGGCATCAGAAATACCTGATGAACTCATTGATCAGCTCAAAGAAGGAGGGCTGCTGGTCATTCCCGTTGGCGATTCTATGGGCCAGCAAATGATGGTTATCCGAAAAACCTCAGAAGGAACCCTCGAAAAAAACTCCAGGGGAAGCTTTATCTTTGTCCCCCTCATCCCCGGGAAGGATTCAAACCAGCAAAACGATGCATCATGATCAAAATCAAGACTTTCACGTTCAACCCCTTTCAGGAAAACACCTACCTGGTGTATAATCAGCAGGGAGCATGTTTGCTGATCGATCCGGGTTGTTATTTTCAGCAGGAACAACAGCAACTAACCCACTATATCAGCCACCATCATTTAAAACCTCAATTTATTGTACAAAGCCACGGCCATGTTGATCATGCCATGGGGGTTAATTTTGTAAAACAACACTATCAGATCCAGGCCCTGATGCATGCTGATGACTTGCCGATATTACGGCAAAGCAAGGAATTTGGGAAAACTCTGGGCTTGGATATTGAACAGCCCTCCGATCCGGAAAAAATGCTTAGCGAAAGCCAACCGCTGGAACTCGGGCAGGAACATTTCACCCTATTGCATGTACCCGGCCATTCACCGGGCAGCATCGCCCTGTACCATGCCCCCGGGGGCATACTTTTTTCCGGCGATGTGCTCTTTCACCTGGGTATTGGTCGCACAGACCTGCCGGGAGGCGATGCCCATAGATTGTTCCAAAGCATCCGCGAGAAACTATTCACCCTACCCGATGAGACCCGGGTTTATCCCGGCCATGGACCACCCACCACCATTGGTAAGGAAAAAGGCCAAAATCCTCTGTTTGGATGAGCACAAGCCCCCCTGAACAAACTTTTCGACGCGTTTGTTTCATAACATAAAGGTGGCAGCGAAAAATGATATTTTTCACGTGGAAATGATATTTTTCACCTTGAAATATCCCCCATCTTGTTAATTTTGACAAGGAATGTATCATTGTTTAAAATATACGAACTATGGCATTGGAAAAATTTATTGACCGCCACAATGGCCTCGAAGACCGCGATTATGATATAATGCTTAAAAAGATCGGGGTTGATTCGATCAGGGAATTGATTGATCAAACCATTCCCCAGTCCATTCAATTGAAGCAGCCCCTGGAAATGGACCCACCCATGAGCGAATATGAATATTTCAGGCATATTCGGCAGATTGCTTCTAAAAACAAGCTTTACCGTTCGTTCATCGGCAAGGGTTATTACGATACGATACTGCCCTCGGTGATTCAGCGCAACATTTTGGAAAATCCCGGCTGGTATACTTCTTACACGCCCTACCAGGCAGAAATTTCGCAAGGAAGGCTGGAAGCCCTGTTGAATTTCCAGACGGTGGTTATGGAAATGACGGGCATGGAGCTGGCCAATGCTTCGTTATTGGATGAAGCCACTGCAGCGGCTGAAGCCATGATCATGATGGCCAATTTGCGCAAGCGCTCGGCAGTCAAGAAAGGAGCCAACATCTTTTTTGTAGATGAAAACACCTTTCCCCAAACCATTGAACTGTTAAAGACGCGTTCCGAGCCTCTGGGCATTGAGTTGCAGTTTGGCAGGTATGACGAGCTGGAGTTCAATGAACAAATTTTCGGGGCCCTGGTTCAATACCCGGCGGCGGATGGCAAGATAGAAGATTATCAAGGCTTCACCCAAAGGGCCCGGGAAAATGGCACGATGGTGGCTGTTGCAGCCGACATCATGAGTCTGGCCCTTTTAACGCCCCCGGGAGAATGGGGTGTTGATGTGGTAGTAGGTTCCACTCAGCGATTTGGAATCCCCATGGGCTATGGTGGACCACATGCCGCCTATTTTGCCACCAAAGATGCCTACAAACGCAAAGTTCCCGGTAGGATCATCGGGGTTTCCAAAGATGCACAGGGCCACTATGCGCTGCGGATGGCCCTTCAGGTGCGTGAGCAGCACATCAAGCGGGAAAGGGCCACTTCCAATATTTGTACCGCTCAAGCTCTGTTGGCTTCCATGGCCAGCATGTATGCCGTATACCATGGCCCGGAAGGCCTCAAACGGATTGCACGCCACATTCACTCTTCGGCTGCCCTGGTAAGTGATCATCTGGAAGAGTTGGGTTACCAGCAGGAAAACCCAAACTATTTCGACACCCTTCGCCTCAAGTTGCCCGACAAGGTCAAGGCCGATGAGATCAAAAAAGTTGCCCTGGACCATGAGGTCAACTTTTACTATCCCGACGATCAGACCATCGAGATCAGCCTCGATGAAAAGACCCTGGTCAGCGACATCAACCTGATCCTTAAGATATTTGCCACGCCCCTGGGAAAACAGCCGCCACAGATTGATGACATCCCCGATCAGCAGAGGTTCAGCGATCATCTGGCCCGCCAGAGCGAATTTTTGACGATGGATCTTTTCCACCGTCACCATTCAGAGACTTCCATGATGCGTTATATTAAAAAGCTGGAGCGAAAAGATTATTCTCTGGCCCACTCAATGATTTCGCTGGGTTCCTGCACAATGAAGCTGAATGCAGCCACCGAGCTTTTTCCACTGAGCTGGCCTGAATTCACCGGCATTCACCCCTATGTGCCCGACGATCAGGTACAGGGATATCATGAGCTGATCAGTGGTCTGGAAGAACAACTCAAAGCCATCACCGGCTTCAGTGCGTTTTCGTTCCAGCCCAACTCCGGGGCTGCCGGCGAACACACCGGTCTGATGGTCATTCGTCAGTATCACATCGACCACGGGAACAGCCACCGCAATGTGGTGCTGGTGCCCTCCTCCGCGCACGGTACCAACCCTGCCAGTGGCATCATGGCCGGCATGAAGGTAGTAATCGTCGAATGCGATGATAAAGGCAACATTGATGTAGCCGACCTGCAGAAAAAAGCCGAGGAAAATAAAGACCACCTGGCCGCCTTCATGGTTACTTATCCCTCCACCCATGGGGTTTTTGAAAGCCAAATCCAAAAGATGAACCAGATCATCCATGATAATGGTGGCCTGGTATATTTTGACGGGGCCAACCTCAATGCCCAGTTGGGTTTGACCAACCCAGTGGTGACCGGAGCCGATGTGGGCCATCTGAACCTGCACAAGACCTTTGCCATCCCCCATGGAGGTGGAGGACCCGGAATGGGCCCCATTGGAGTGGTCGACGAGCTGGTGGCCTACCTGCCCAACCATCCGTTTGCCAAAACAGGTGGTGAAAAAGGCATCACAGCCGTAGCCGCTGCCCCCTACGGAAGCCCCAGTATCCTGCCCATCTCCTATGGCTACATCAAAATGCTGGGGGCAGAGGGATTGCAGAAAGTGGCTGAAGCGGCCATCCTCAACGCCAATTACCTGGCCGCTTCCCTGAAAGACACCTATGGCATCGTCTATACCGGTGAAACAGGAATGGTCGGCCACGAAATGATCCTTGAATGCCGGCAGTTCAAATCCATGGCCAACATCACCGAAGCCGATATTGCCAAACGCCTGATGGACTACGGCTTCCATGCTCCAACCCTCTCGTTCCCGGTGCACGGCACCCTGATGGTTGAACCCACCGAAAGCGAATCGCTCGACGAACTCGACCGCTTCATCGAAGCCATGCTTTCAATCTATGACGAAATCATGGAAGTCAAAAACGGACAGGCTGATGGCGAAAACAACCCCCTGCACAATGCACCCCACACCGCAAAGGTTGTTACCTCCGATGAATGGCAGCGACCCTACGGCCGCCAAAAAGCAGCTTATCCCCTCGAGTGGATCGCTGAAAATAAATTCTGGCCCGCGGTCAGCCGAATCGACGACGGTTACGGCGACCGGAATCTGATGTGCTCCTGCGCGCCCATTGAAGAATACCGCGAGTCAACATTTACCTTTAAAGAAGTCGAAGTGGAGTAGATAGAATTAAATAATGCCCCAAAAAAACCGCAGTCCAAAACGGGCTGCGGTTTTTTTGGGTTGAAACAATAACATAGGCCTTTAGGGCCCACCTGCAATAAGATCCACGGTTTTTTAATGCCTCTCTTCTGGATGTTGTTCTGTCTGCTTCTGTATCCAAAGATGCATGTCTAGGTTGTGACCCTAAAAAACAAGCCCCCCATATCCCTGTGGAATCATTTCCGAAGGCCTTCTTTTTGGTTATGGGTTATGGCATCTTCAATGGCCAGGGTGAACATCTCCTGCAAAGTATAGCCCATGGCACGAATCTGCTGTGGCACGATGCTGGCTGCGCTCATACCGGGAATGGTGTTGACCTCCATAAAATACAAACGTTCATGGGCATAAATGTAATCAATGCGCACAATGCCACGGCAATCAAACAAATCATATAAACGCGAGGATAACTCCCGCACATCTTGATCCAGCTTATCAGAAATACGGGCAGGGGTTATCTCATCGGCCATTCCTTGAGTATATTTGGCCTCGTAATCGAAGAACTCCTTCTTGCTGACAATTTCAGTGGGTGGAAAGACCCATTCCTCCCCTCCCGATTTAAACAAACCACAGGTTAACTCCGTTCCTTCAAGATAGGCTTCAACAAGTACCTGATGATCTTCTTCAAAGGCCTTTTCTATGGCCCTGGAGAGCTCATCGGCAGAGGTCACTTTGGTTACCCCAAAACTGGAGCCGCCCCGGTTGGGTTTGACAAAACAGGGCAGGCCCGTTTTCCCTATAATGGCTTGCGGATCGTATTCATCGCTATGGCGCAACAACTGATAATTGGAAATATTCACGCCAAATCCTTCCATGTATCGTTTACTAAACAGTTTATTGAAGGTGAGCGAAGAGGCAAGTACCCCCGAGGTGGTATAAGGGATGCGCAAAGTTTCAAAGTAGCCCTGCAGTACACCGTTCTCCCCGGGTGTTCCGTGAATCGTAATAAAGGCACAATCAAAATGTATGCGCTCACCGTCCATTTCGACGGAAAAGTCATCTTTATTGACCGCTACCCTGGTTTGGTTATCGGTTTCTACATACCATTTGTCGCCCCTTACTACAACCAGCCAGGCATGGTACTTTGCGGGGTCAAGATGGTCCTTGATGGTCCTGGCACTGTTCATCGATACAGGAAATTCCGAGGAATCCCCACCGGCTAATATGGCAATATGTTTTTTCACGAAACAAATATTTTAAGGATCAACCGCATCCAAAGATAAAATTTTCCTGGTTCCCTATTACAATTCAGCGCCCGGTTTACTGAATCTTGTCTTCAAAAACAGGGCAAACGCCTAATCAAAGCCCCCGGGAGAAGGTGCCTTCCCTTGAGATGTCGACATATTTTGGTTAAAAAGCTTAAGGACCTGGGAGGCGGGTGATCAATCCACCTGACGGTTGGCTGTATAATGCCTCCACTTTTCTATAACAACCTGCATATCATCGGGTATGGAGGAGTCAAAATTCATATATTGGCCTGAGGAAGGATGGACAAAGCCCAGGGTTTTTGCGTGCAAGGCCTGGCGCGGAAGGGCATCAAAGCAATTTTTGACAAACTGCCGGTATTTGTTAAACAGGGTCCCCTTAAGTATTCTATCGCCCCCGTATTCAGCATCATTAAAAATCGGATGGCCGGCATATCTAAAATGGGTTCTGATCTGATGGGTTCGCCCGGTTTCCAGCCGGCATTCGACCAGGCAGACATAACCAAAGTCTTCCAACACCCGGTAATGGGTTACGGCATGTTTGCCCTGGTCCTGGGCAGGGTATACCTGCATCACCTTGCGGTTTTTCCTGCTCCTTCCCACGTGGCCGGTGATGGTGCCCTGCTGCTTGCGGAGGCGCCCCCACACCAAGGCAATATACTGACGATGGGTGGTTTTATCATAAAACTGTTTGGCCAGATGATTCATAGCCACCTCATTTTTGGCCACCACCAGCAAGCCGGAAGTATTTTTATCGATCCGGTGAACCAGTCCCGGCCGTTCCTGGCCACTGCTAAAGCGGGGCAAATCCTTCAAATGATAGAGCAGGGCATTGATCATGGTCCCGCTGTAATGTCCGTAACCGGGGTGGACCACCATACCTGCCGGCTTATTGACCACTACCAGATCTTCATCTTCATAGACCAATTCAAGGGGAATGTTTTCGGGAATCAATTCGATTTCCCTTGGGGGAAAAGCCAGCACCACGCTAACGACTTCACCGGGCTTGACTTTATAGTTGGATTTGACCGGTTTGTCATTTACCAGGATGTTTCCGGCTTCCGCGGCATTCTGTATTTTGTTGCGGGAGGCCTCGATCTTATTGACCAGGAATTTATCCACGCGCATGGGCTTTTGTCCCTGCTCGGCAATCACCCGATGATGTTCATAAAGCTCCTGGTTGTCAGGGTTGGATTGATCAGCGCCCATAAGTCTAACGGGTTATCATGATTTTTTTAGTCACCACTGCATTGTTCGTCCGGTTGCGCAGGCGCATCAGGTACATTCCGGGGCTCAGCCGGTCAAGCCGCAGGGTAGGTTTAAGTTGCTTTCCCTGCACCACCGCCCTGCCCTGCATATCAAACAGGGAATAGGTATAATGGGGATGAGGGCTCCCGTCAAGTCTTACATGAAGGCGCCCCTGCACCGGATTGGGATAAAGGGTAACTTCCAGGTGATCAGAACGATCCGGAGCCGGGGCATTGGCCGTGGCTATGGGGGGAATATAGTCGCCAAAAACGGGACGAATCATCAATGCCCCTTTAATTTGCGACTGAATCCACTCGCCGGCATAGTTATAAAAAAGCTGGTCGTTGTGCACGCGGTTTCTGTCAAAGCCCACATTAAGCATTCCTTTGTCAATTTTTTCATAGCCCACAAAGAAGGAGCCTTCCAAATAAATCTTTTCCCGCAGGACATACTGATGAAATTTGTTAAGGCTGTCTTCATAAACCGGGCGCACCCCGGATTGTTCGTAGAGCAATTTTCCGGGCCTACCGCCTTTATCGGTCCATACCTTGAGGTTAAAGGGCTTCTGGCTGACACTGTCCAGGGTTTGATTAAAATACATCTGGATGGCCTGGAGGGTATCGGGGGTATATGTTTCATAATGAAGGGCCACCATCACATTGTGGCTGCTGCTGCCGGTAAACCCGTAACCGTTCTCGGCCGTACCATCGTCATAGGCATAGTAATCATAGAATTGTTGGAAATGGCTAATGGTATCGTTCCAGCGGTAAGGGGCTCTTTCGCTGAGGGTATCGGTAATCAGGTAGCTGCGGAGCTCAAAAAGGGCTGAATCCTGGTCGCTGTCATAGGGGAACACATAGGTAATAGGGCGGGAATAGGTTTCGGTGGTATAGGGTGTCAGGGCATCACCGGTACCTCCGGTAAAAGAAAAAGTCTCATTATCGCCCATACGGTCGATGATGTCAAACTCCCGGAAAACATTCCACACCCGGTTGCCCAGGTTGCGGTAGGTAATCGAGAGGCTGTCGCGCATCTCATAGACACTGGCATCCGGCCAGTGATCCCAGGGAACGGATTCATAGTGATTGAGCATGGGTGGGAGGTTTTCGACAAAAGCCACATCATCGATGATGGTGTCATGAAGGCTACGGGCTGAATCGAGGCGGATAAAATCGATGTTCCATTGGTCCACATTGCCCCTGCGTGTAGGTACATGTTCGCTTTCAGAGAGGCTGGCATAATTCATAAAACGCATACGAAAGCCATCATTCAGGAAACCGGGCTTTTGGACCGGCACCATGGCATGGTAAAACTTTTCATTGAAAGCCGCTCCTGTCTCAACCGTATCCAGCTGGTTACTAAGGGGTCGGTGCACCTCGAATATAGAGTCCTGGTGGCTATGGGCAACACGCCATACGCTGCGCCACTGTTTTGTTTGGGGATTGTAGAATTTAAGCACCAGCGAATCCTGGTATTCGGCCCCGGAAGGATCCCCCCTTCCGCCGGTTTGATAATAAAAGCTCAGATAAACCGAATCGGAAGGGGTCATCTCCAGTTTGAAAGCACGGGAGGTCAGTTCATCAGAGGCATATCCAGAAGTGTTGGCATTTGGCGGCAGTTTGCCCGATTCATCCACTGCATCCAGGGTGACCACACCAATGCTTGGAGGGTTTATCCCGTACTGACGGTTAACGAAAGCTTCCTGATCCACCCAATGGGGGGCATAAGGATCCCCGATACCCCGGGCAAAGTCATCGATAAAAGGTAGTCCCAGGCTGTCGGTGGCAACCTGACGCTTGAGGAAAACCCCCTTATCCTGGTCCCGCTTACGAATAAGCTTACCCGTAAGCACTTCCTGGCTGGCCAGGGAATGCCCGACCATCAGCAAGACAACCATGATGAGCAATGACCTATAAGGAATCCGAAGCATGGGCAGGTAAGGTTTGAATCGAATCAGACCGCACCCGGGTGGTATCGCCCACCGGTAGCCTGGAGGAATCCAGTGTCAGCCACAAATCTATGTAGGTCCCCAACCGGATGCGCTTTTTCTTTTTATAGGGGGGATATTGTTGCCAGACAAAAGCCTGGGAGGAATCGCGGGCGTTATGCACGGTGGTATCATACTTGACATGGCCCAGGTTCATGGCAGCCTGAAGGATGGTGTTCTTGGCACGGGTAAGGGTATCACCGACTACTTCCGGTATAGGAGCACGCTTGCTGCTGAGCCCCTTGCCCAGGACCAGATCAACCTTGGTGCCTTTGGGGATCAATTGGCCGGGTTTAACCTCTTCGCCGTTAATTTTCTGCTTCAGCACATTGTTGACGGCTATATCCGGTACGTGAATCAGCTTGCCAATCTTTAGCCCGCTGCTGTTTAAAGTGGCCTTGGCATAACGATGAGACACCCCAACCACGTTAGGCATCTTAACCATTTCAGGATTCTCGGCATTCATCGTTAAAAAAATGGTACGCCCCTGCTTAACATGAAAACCCGCCGAAGGGTTCTGCTTGACCACCGTCCCCTTCGGCCAGTCCTCCTGGTAAACCGAATCGGTTACCTCAATCTCAATCTCCCGCTTCCGGGCAATCTGCTTGACTTCCTCCATGTTCATCTTACTGAAATCAGGCAAAGGGAAAGACTCTCCATGCTGGGTATAAATATTTAAAACCATAAAGGTTGTCGAAAAGATAATGATGGCTAGTACGATGGCAATGACCAGATGCTTGAAAAAATCCTTGCTTTTGAGAAAGTCTAGAAGCTTCATTCGAAATGGTTATGAATTATTCAATCAAACGCTTAGGCAAAGATAAAATTATGTTCATAAAACAAAAACTGCCCGGGTCATTCATCAAATCAAACCTTGATGATTCAATAAAAGACATGGGGCCAAACAAACGGTAGCCTGATAGGTGGGTGGCAGGGGGGTAAAAAAACAGGTTGCAGCCGGGAAAGGGGGGTTTTCATTTGAGCCAATAAAAAAAGTAAAAGACAGCCGATGCCTTTTACTTTTCCGTTGCACCCATCAATCGATGGTTATTTCTTGGGGATGGATTCAGAAACAGTGAGTCTTTTACGACCTTTTGCTCTCCGGCGCGAGAGAACTTTTCGTCCGTGCTTGGTTTGCATCCGCTTTCTAAAGCCGTGCTTGTTTCTTCTTTTCTTATTGGAAGGTTGAAATGTCCTTTTCATCGCGAATGAGTTTATGATTTACCATGATTTTGATCGGATTGCAAAAGTAATGTTTTTTTTGAAGTTGCAAAAGGAAAGGGCAAGATTTTTAAGATGAAGCTAAAGGCTTTGGTGGTAGCATGAACGAGGGGGTGGGAGTAATGACAGGTTAGAGGGTTGAACCGAAAAAGCTTCAGCCGAGGGGGAGATAGAGCACTTTTTTGTCTTGAAAATAGGGATCCTCAAAAAAATCATCCACATTCCACACGTGCAGACGGTTTTGGTAAGCCTGAATATCCTGATGAAGGTCACCTCCTTTAAGATAAAAAATTCCGTTTTTCCAACCTTTTTGCTCTCCGGGTGCCACATTATCTCTGACCCAGGAAACAAAGCGGGGAAAACGGGTGAGGGCCCTGCTGATGACAAAATCATGCTTTCCCTGATAGTGCTCGATGCGCTGGTGGTGGGTTTGGACATTGGACAGGCCAAATTGCCGGGCAACCGAATCAACCACCTGAAGCTTCTTGCGGGTGGAATCGACCAGGAGGAATTCCACGTCAGTAAAGAGGATCGCCAGGGGTATTCCGGGAAATCCCCCCCCTGTACCTGCATCTAAAATACGTGTTTCCTGGTCAAACCGGATCAGTTTTGCGATAACCAGGGAATGCAATACATGGTGCAGGTAAAAGAAAGGAAAATCTTTGCGTGAGATCACATTGATGCGCTGATTCCAGTATTCAAAGGCGGTGTACAGCCCTTCCATCACCTGACGCTGCCAGTGGGTCAACTCCGGAAAATATCGATCCAGCGCCTGCATTATCTGATGGGGTGGTCGCGATTTTTGAGGATGTTATAAAGCAATTCGCGGGCCCGAAACAATTGGGCTTTGACTGTACCCAGCGGCAGGTCAAGTTCCTGAGCAATCTCCTCATAGGAGTATTCCTTGAAATATCTTAATTTGATCAGGTTCCGGTAACGAGGTTTGAGTTTGTCGACCACATCACGCATCAAATCCACCCGCTGGTTCTTGATCATATCCTCTTCGGGATCCGGATTGTTCGAATGAAGTGGCGGCGCGCTGATGTCATCATCCTCTTCTGCCTGATCAATGGAAATCAGGTTGGCCTTCTGTTTGCGGATAAAATCAATGCAATTGTTGGTGGCGATTTTAAATAGCCAGGTGCTAAAGGCATATTTGGGAGTATATTGATCAATATTTTTGAAGGCCTTGCCAAATGCCTCTATGGTAAGATCTTCGGCATCATTCTTGTTATTGACCATCTTCAGAAGCATATAATAGATGGCATCCCGATACCTATCCATCAGTTCTGCATAAGCCTGCTCGTCCCCGTCAATGGCAAGCTTTACCAACTTGTAATCATACCTTGCCTTATTGGATAAATTGGGATTTATGTCCATTTAGTATTATTTGACGCAATCTTGTTTGAAATTATTCCCATAAAATTAATAAATGGTAACAATATATCGTAAAATATGACCAGCAATAATAAATTTTTTTCACCCACCCTATTCATAAAACTTTTATAATCAAAAATTTGAAGCATCAACCGAATGCCAAAAATCGTCAATAAAAAGGGGTAACCTTCAGGCCAATAGACCAGACTCAAGACAAAAGCCCCATAAAAAGCGAGCCGGCTGAATACTTCCGTCAACAAAAGAAACCTGGACTGCTTTTTATAGTGGGGGCTGGTGGTCAAGTGTCTTTTCTTCTGAAAGAACCATCTGTCAAAAGATTGATGGGGTTTAGAAATGATTTTGGCCTCCTGGTTGATCTGTATCCGGGTATTGTGTTTATGGGCTGTTTGATTGACGAAAAGGTCGTCATCGCCACTTTGAAGATGATAATGGCCTGCAAAACCCTTGTTATTAAAGAACAGCGACTTGCGATAGGCAAGGTTTCGGCCCACACCCATATAGGGTATACCGCGCAAGGCATAAGAAAAATACTGCAGGGCAATGGTCAGGGTATCGAGGCGGATCAATTTATTGAGCCATCCGCCCTGGGCTTCATAGCCGCCATACCCAAGCACCAGTGAGGTATTCTGATCGAACCGGCCAGCCATAGAACGAATCCAGTTTCTCCCAGCCGGATAACAGTCAGCATCAGTAAATAAGAGCCACTCATAACTTGCTTTTTTAATGCCCAGGGCGACAGCCAGTTTTTTATTGTGGTTAAACTTTTGATCCCGCTGAAGCTCGGTAAACTTAAGGTGCCCGTATTGGTTTTGATACCGGGTTAAGACCATGTCGGTGTCATCGGCTGAACCATGGTTGACCACCACCACTTCAAATTCCGGATAATCCTGTTCAAGGATGAGGGGGAGGTGCCGCTCGAGGTTGACTTCTTCATTCTTGGCGCAAATAATTACAGAAACGGGCGGATATTGATTCGGCGCCTGCGATTTATCCCGGTAAAAAACGATGGCACTGTATATGCCCAAATAATAGACCATCTGAACAATAAAAGCCAGGGCAAACAGTGCCGGCAGCAACAGCAAAGGGTTATCGGTTATTTGAACCATGTTTTCCACAGGCAGGATTTAATCGTTTGAGACAACAATTTTATGAAAGATTTTTTTACTGGACAAATATCGAATGCAGAAGCCAGCGATTTATTAAATGATCTTGAATGATTATATTTGTCAGATAATTTTGGAGCCATGAAGTTTAATGTGTTGAAAAAGGCGGGCAATTCGCAGGCAAGGGCCGGAGCGTTTCAAACCGATCATGGGGAGGTAGCCACCCCGGTATTCATGCCCGTGGGGACCCTGGGTACCATTAAAGGTATAAACACCCGGGAATTGGAGAAAGAAGTTGATTCGCCCATGTTGCTGGCGAACACCTATCATTTATTGCTGCGGCCAGGGACAGGTGTTTTAGAAGAAGCAGGCGGGATGCATCGGTTCATCAACTGGAAAAGGCCAATACTGACTGATAGTGGAGGATATCAAGTATTTTCCCTCTCCTCGAACCGGAAGTTATCCCGGGAAGGGGCTCATTTTCAATCCCACATTGACGGAAGCCACCACACTTTTACCCCGGAAAATGTAGTAGACATACAGCGCTCGATTGGGGCGGATATCATCATGGCGTTTGATGAATGCACCCCCTACCCTTGCGATTACCAATATGCCAAAGCATCGATGGATCTAACCCATCACTGGTTAACCCGGGGCATTGAGCGCTACCGGCAAACCCAACCCTATTATGGCCATAATCAGTATTTGTTTCCCATTGTTCAGGGAAGCGTATACAGCGACCTGCGTAAAGAGTCGGCCCGGTTCATCAGTGAAACCGACCAGGCGGGGTATGCCATCGGGGGGCTGTCGGTTGGCGAACCCGCCCACATGATGTATGATATGGTGGAAGTGGTCAATGAAATCCTTCCGCCCGACCGTCCCCGTTATCTGATGGGGGTTGGCACCCCGGTAAATATCCTGGAAGCCATCGACCGAGGGGTTGACATGTTTGACTGCGTCATTCCCACCCGCAACGGCAGAAACGGCATGCTATTCACCCAAGAAGGGATCATCAACATCAAAAACCTGCAGTGGAAAAACGACTTTTCACCCCTCGAGGCCGACGGCGCCTCTTATGTGGACCAGCACTTTTCCAGGGCTTACCTGCGCCATTTAACCATCGCCAAAGACATTACCGCCGCCCAGATTGCCACCCTCCATAATCTGAGCTTCTACAAATGGCTGATGCAGCAGGCGCGCCAGCATATTTTCCATGGCTCCTTCCCGGAATGGAAAAAACAAATGGTGGAAAAACTCAGCCAAAGGTTATGAAAAGACCAAAAGTAAAAATATGGGATCGATACATCATTAAAAAATTCCTGGGAACCTATTTCTTCGCCATTGCCCTGATCATTAGTATTTCCATTGTTTTTGACCTTTCCGAGAAGATTGACAACTACATGGAAAACAACGCCCCGGCTGAAGCGGTGGTGGTTTTCTACCTGAACTTCATCCCTTATTTTGCCAATTTGCTGAGTTCTTTATTCACCTTCATTGCGGTGATCTTTTTCACCTCCAAGATGGCCTATAATTCCGAAATTATCGCCATCCTAAGCAACGGGGTCAGTTTCCGCCGGATATTGGTTCCCTATTTCGTCTCGGCCTTTCTGATCGCCGGATTATCCTTTATTCTGATGTCTTACGTGATCCCTCATGCCAATGAAAGGCGGCTCAATTTTGAGTATACCTACCTGAAAGAATCGCCTTATAAAGTGGAGCGTAACCTCCACATGCAGATAGATACCGGGGTTTACATCTACATGCGCAATTACCGGCCCAACGTGCAGAAAGGCTACAAATTTTCCATGGAAAAATTTGAGAACAATCAGCTCAAATCTAAGCTGATGGCGGAAAACATCACCTGGGACAGCACCAAGAAAAAATGGACAGTACATGATTACTATATGCGCCAAATCACTTCAGCCCAGCATGACTCCATCCAGAGCGGAGCAAGCCTTGACACCACCCTTTCGGTAAAGCCATCAGATTTTGGCCAGTATACCGATATCGTAAAAACCATGAGCATGCCCGAGCTCAATCGATTCATTCAGAAGAAACGGATCCAGGGAGCGGAAAACCTCGAGGCTTATCTCATTGAAAAACACCGACGTTTCTCCTATCCCTTTTCGACCTTTATCCTGACCCTGATCGGTGTTTTCCTCTCCTCCAAAAAGTTGCGCGGGGGGATGGGGATGCAGATCGGCATCGGCATTACCCTGAGTTTTGCCTATATTCTTTTTATGAGATTTTCAACCATGTTTGCCCTGCGCGGTGGCATCGAGCCCTTTATTGCGGTGTGGATTCCCAACATCATCTTTGCTTTCATCGCCCTTTCCCTTTACCGGTTTGCCCCGCGATAACTTCCAGCCGGTATAACATCCGGTTAGACCGTTGCAACCATCATCCCGTAAGGCTTTCCAGAGATTTGGCGATAACTTATAAACAGGATGGCGTCGGGGTTGGCCCCTATCTGTATATCAGATCAAAACAAGCGATTTGTTTTTATTTACATATTTTATTATTCTTGTATTTACTAGAATTAAACTATTTTTGCCTGGCTTTTCCACCAATTAAATTTTAAAACTATGTCACTCAAAAGGAAGATACTCGAATTACAAAAGAAGCGGGAAAAAGTACTGCAAGGAGGGGGAGAGAAAGCCATAGAGAAGCAGGTGGCCATGGGCAAGATGACCGCCAGGGAACGGATTGTAACCCTGCTGGATGAGAACTCCTTCCATGAGTACGATCTTTTTGTTGAGCACGAAGCGCGGGATTTCGACATGGATAAGAAGGTTTTGCACGGTGATGGGGTGATCATCGGCACCGGCACCATCTATGGCGCCCCCGTATGTGTTTATGCGCAAGACTTTACAGTGGCAGGAGGGTCACTGGGTCTGATGCATGCCCGCAAAATTGGTAAAATTATGGACCATGCCATGAAAATGCGGGTTCCCCTGATTGGAATCAATGACTCGGGCGGTGCCCGGATCCAGGAAGGGGTAAATTCGCTGGCCGGCTATGGTGAGATTTTTTACAGGAATACGGTAGCTTCAGGGGTGATTCCACAACTATCCGTTATTCTTGGACCCTGTGCCGGCGGTGCGGTTTATTCACCTGCGTTGACCGACTTTGTCTTCGTGGTGGACAAAATATCCAAGATGTTCATCACCGGTCCCGGAGTGATCAAGACGGTGCTGGGCGAAGAGATATCGATGGAAGAGTTGGGCGGGGCCAAGGTACACAGTGAGACCACCGGCAATGCCCATTTCTATGCCGAAAGCGAGATGGAATGCTTCAGCCAGATCAAGAAGCTGGTTTCCTTCATTCCATGGAACAATACCCAGAAGGCCAAAAAGATGGAGCCCAAAGAGCCGCATACCGACAAATATCCCATCAGTGAGATTGTCCCGGGCAACCCCAAAGAGCCCTATGACATCCGCGATGTGATCAGGGCGGTAAGTGACGACTCTGACTTCTTCGAAATCCAGGAGCGATGGGCCAAAAACGTGGTCATTGGCTTCGGGCGGGTCGATGGCGAAACGGTTGGTTTCGTAGGCAATCAACCCCTGATCCTGGCCGGAGTGCTTGATGTCGACTCCTCAGACAAGGCCGCACGGTTCATTCGTTTCTGCAACGCCTTCAACATCCCATTGGTAACCTTTGTCGATCTTCCCGGCTACCTGCCCGGGATTGACCAGGAGCATGCCGGGGTAATACGCCACGGAGCCAAGGTGTTGTATGCCTACAGCGAAGCCACCGTGCCCAAAATTACCTTTATCCTGAGAAAAGCCTATGGCGGAGGTTACATTGCCATGAACTCCCGCCACTTAAATGCCGACTTTGTCTTCGCCTGGCCGGGGGCTGAAATCGCCGTGATGGGTCCGGAAGGGGCTGCCAACATCATCTTCCGCAAGGAAATACAAAATGCCGATGACCCCGATAAGGTCAGAAGACAAAAGATTAAGGAATACAAACAAAAATTTGCCAATCCTTATGTAGCCGCGGCAAAAGGTTATGTGGATTCGGTCATCGAACCTCAGGAAACCCGCCGGTTGCTTAGCCACGCCCTGGAGGTTTCCCAAAATAAGGTCGATAACCGGCCCAGCAAAAAACATGGAATTCCACCATTCTAAATCCGATGCGCCATGGCAGAAAATAATCAGTCCAATCCCCAGGAAAACAATCAGCAACAGGACAATACCCCTCAAAACGGACAGAAAAAAAAGTTCCGGTCCCTCAATATCGACGGGACACGTTACCGGACTCAGCTGACCGAAAAATTTAAAAACCGCCAAAAATGGGACAACCCATTATCCGGCAAGGTCACCTCTGAATTCCCGGGAACCGTTGTCAAAGTAGACGTGGAAGAAGGAGATGAGGTGGAAAAGGGCGACCGCCTGTATATATATGAGGCCATGAAAATGAAAAACAGGGCCTATTCACCGGTAGGGGGTACCATCAAGGAAGTACACGTCAAGGAAAATGACATCATCCGCAAAGGAGATCTGCTATTCGTCATTGAATGATCCCGGATAAAACCCGATCAAATTGCCCTTAAGCAAAGCTTTGGGGCAATTTGTTTTATCCAATCCCATGGGTTCCGGTCGGGCTAAGCTGGGCATAAAAAATTCGCGATTTTCCTACATGTTTCAACTTTGATTCATATTATATTTAAGGGGATTAACCCGGCAGGCTCAGCATGAATGAATCAGCAAAAAAGCGTCTCTCCCGGGCCAGGCAGGAGCAGATCAACAGGGATGAAAGCAACCGGGAAACTTACCGGGATTTGATGCCCCATCATATATGCGAACAATACTAATCATCGACAGCGACAGTGAATTCCTTCAAACCGCCAGTGAATACCTGACCAGTTCCGGCTTTGATGTAATATCCGTCCGCGATGGTGCCACCGGTGTACAAAGAACCCTCCAGTACATCCCGGATGTCATTCTTTGCGATGCTGAACCCGAAGGACTTAGCGGCTATGAGGTCTTCAATATGGTCCAGCAGATCAACTCCACCGCCGTGATCCCATTCATTTTCCTCACCAGTAAAAGCACCTATCAGGAACTCCGCTCGGCCATGAACCTGGGCATCGACGACCTGCTGGTCAAACCCTTCGAGATGAAGGAACTTAAAAAGCTCATCGATGTGCGCCTGGAACGCCAGGAACGCATTTTAAAAATGGCCGACGAAAAGTTCAACACCCTCATAGATAATGCCTACACCGCCATTTACATCTACCGGGACCAACAGCTCACCTACGTCAACCAAAAATTTTGCGACATTCTTGGCTATTCGAAAAGGGAACTGCTGGGGATGAACCTGGTCAATATCCTTTTCAAAGACGACATCCAGCCGGTGATGAATAAAATCAATCAGTGCTTCAAAGGCATACAAAAAGAAATGGAGCTGAATTTCAGGGTGATTAAGAAAAACCAGGAAATTGCCAACATCGACTGGGCCGGGAGCATCGTCAATATCAACGGCAAAAAGAGCCTGGTAGGGGCCGTCAGCCAGACCAATAAAGGAGAGATCCAGCGCACCCCTTACGAAAACCAGGATAAGATCGTTCTAACTCCCCGGGAAAAGGAGGTACTGGAATACATTTGCCAGGGTTTTTCGACATCAGAGATAGCCGGCTTTTTAAATCTCAGCACCCGCACCGTTGAGGGCCACCGGAACCGACTGCTGAAAAAGGCCAGATGCAGAAATTCAGTATGCCTGGCCATCTACGCCATAAAAAATGGCCTCTACCAGATCTGACCCGCCCATCTTATAAGCCCCATTTTTACGCTGGTCCGACCAAAAATGAGCTCATGCAGGTGGCCGGAGAGTTAGCGGATAAAGACCCATTGTTTTTCCGAGGAACGCTCCGGGCTGTAAATATAACCTTCTTGATCAAAGGCCTTAATGGATTCAGGGGTTTCGATGCGGTTTTGCATAATAAAACGACTCATCAACCCCCGGGCTTTCTTGGCATATACAGCAATGGTTTTATATTGATTGCCCTTGCGTTCCTTGAAAACAGGGGTAACGATATCGGCTTCCAGCTTTTCGGCATCAATCGAGCTGAAATATTCATTGGAGGCTAGATTGATCAAAACCTTGCACTCATGCCCCTCCATCGCCTCATTGATATTTTGGGTGAGGCGTTGCCCCCAAAATGCATAAAGATCTTTTCCCCGGGGATTGGTCAACTTCGTACCCATTTCCAGGCGATACGGTTGGATCAGGTCCAGGGGCCTTAAGATCCCATAAAGGCCCGATAAGATCCGCAAATGTTGCTGGGCAAAGCGAAGATCTTCAGGCGACATATCTTCTGCCTTCAAGCCCTGATAAACCTGCCCGTTAAATAGCATCACCGCCCGACTGGCATTATCCGGGTTGAATGGGGTATGCCACCGGGCAAAACGTTCGTAGTTCATATCAGCAATCTTCCGGCTGACATCCATTAGTTGAACCAACTCATCCGGTGAAAGTTTCCTGAGCTCCTCCACCAGCAGGCGGCTATCTTCTATAAATTCAGGGAGGCTGTAATCACTCACCGGTGGGTGAACCTTTTTGTCCAGCTTTTTAGCAGGTGAAAGTATGGTAATCATTTTTTTTATTATTCATACAGTTGCCGCATCATAAATGTTCAGCATTCGGCAAAAGGCTTATTTCTCAAGCTTATCCCATTAGGTCTTACCCATCCTGACTTGCTTTTCTGGCTGTGGGGCCCGTGGGGTGGTTACGGGTCTTTCGCCGGCAATGGGGAGTCTTGTGGAGCCGAAAAAATCAGGGTTGTCGGGAATAAGGTAGAAAAAACTAAAAACGATACCCCTTGTGAACCGGAGATCAGTCGAGGTTTACGATAATATCCTCCAGTTTGCGCTTGGGCACGTGATGGATTTGATGGTCGTCGCGCCAATATTTGATATCACCACCCCTCTCAATGTTTTCAACTTTAACCGTCTCCCGGGGCTTTCCAAGGGCAATGACCAGCAATATCTCGTATTGATCGGCCAATTGCAACTCCCGATGCATCCGCTCGCGGTCAATGGAGGCTACAATACAACCGCCAAAACCCTTTTCCACTGCTCCCAGCAACATACTTTGGGCGGCTATGCCATGGTCACAGAAAAAATCATCTGCCAGGGCATGATCACCTAAGATAACAATATAGCCTGAAGGTTGCTCGCCATCTACGGGACCTTCCCAATCAGTCAGATAACCCGCCCAACTCAGAGCGCTGAAGATGGTGCGGTTCGTCTCTGGCTCATTAGATATGTAATATTTCAGGGGCTGGGCATTCCTGGCCGAGGGGGAAAGGCGGGCCAGGTTGACAAAATATTTCAGATTGTCCAGTGCAATGTGGTAGTCCTGGTAAAACCTCCGATAACTTCTGTTTTGCCGAATCATTTGCTCCATTAACATGACGTAAAATTTTTAAAATCCGTATAATATGATTCAAATCAGTATGGGTCTTAAAAATAATGGGATTCGATTAAAATAACAAGTTATGGCTAGGAATTATCTGTTTAACGGGACTAAGAAAATAAAGAGTCGTCCCGGGGTGTTGGCATCAACCCGGCAAAATTGACAAAACCATTAAAAGGGGCCACCTCCCTGAAGAGGCGGCCCCGGAGGTTACCTAAAATGAACCACCAGAGAAATCAATCTTTAAACCGCCGGGCTACTTCCTGCCAGTTGACCACATTCCAGAAAGCGTCAATATAATCGGCCCGTCGGTTTTGGTATTTCAAATAATAAGCATGCTCCCAGACATCCAGGCCCAGAAGCAATTTTTGGGCATTGCAATCGGCTACATCCATAAACGGATTGTCCTGGTTGGGGGTCGAGCAGATATTGAGTTTGCCCGCGGTATCCAGATAAAGCCAGGCCCAACCGGAACCGAAACGTCCGGCCGCGGCTTTGGCAAAAAGTTGCTTCAACTCATCAAAGGATCCAAAATCGCGCTCAATGGCCTGTTTTAATTCACCGGAAGGGCTTCCGCCTCCATTGGGCGACATGATGGTCCAAAAGATGCTGTGGTTATAATGGCCTCCGCCATGATTGCGGACGGCAACGGGATGTCTGGAAACATTTCGGAAGATGTCCTCTATTGGCATCTTTTCCAGATCGGTGCCTTCTATAGCCGCATTGAATTTTTTGGTATAGCCGGCATGGTGCTTATCATGATGCAATTCCATGGTTTTTTGATCGATATAAGGCTCCAGGGCATCATACGCATAAGGTAAATCGGGTGTTTGATATGCCATTTCGTTGTCATTTAGAGGTTGAACAATATATTTACTTAGTCTAAATAAAATTATTAATGATTCAACAACCAAAGGGCCAAATTGTTTGAAAAAAAGATTTATTTCGTCTCGCGCCGAAAAGCTGGGTAACTGTGAATAAAAGGATCCTGCATCTGGCCGTACCCAATATCATCAGCAACATCACCGTGCCATTGCTGAGCATGGTAGATATGTCACTGGTGGGCCACCTGGAGACAGCCAGCAAGTTGCACATCGGGGCTATATCGCTGGGGACGATGATATTCAATGTCATCTACTGGGGATTTAGCTTTCTTCGAATGGGTACCAGTGGATTTACCGCCCAGGCTTATGGAAGGGGGGAGCGGAAAGAGGCGATGCTGATTCTCTCGCGGGCGGTTTCAGTAGCTTTTGGGGGTGCCCTGGTGTTGATTGTGCTTCAACAGCCCATTGCCCAACTGGGTTTTTGGGTGCTAGAGGGTTCGCCACAGGTTGAAGAACTGGCCCGCCAATACTACGACATCCGGATCTGGGCTGCCCCGGCAACCATCGGCCTTTTTGCCCTGACCGGATGGTTTATTGGCATGCAGAATGCGAGAATTCCGATGCTCCTGGCAATCGTTGTTAACCTGTTGAACATCGGATTTAATGTTGTGCTGATCCATTACTTTGGGATGAAATCCGATGGGGTAGCCCTGGGCACGGTGCTCGCCCAATATTTCGGAATCATCCTGGGAATCATTCTGTTCTTGCGCTACCACAAAAAATTGCTGATATATTGGAGTTATCGGGCAATGATTGAAATCAGGGCCCTCAAGTTGTTCTTCTCCGTCAATAAGGACATCTTCATCCGCACGATGTGCCTGATATTTGTCATGTCGTTCTTTACCGCCCAATCGGCCAACATGAACGATACGACCCTGGCAGTAAACTCTGTCTTGCTGCAATTCTTCATGTTCTTCTCCTATGTCATGGACGGTTTCGCTTATGCGGGTGAAGCACTGACCGGCCGATACATTGGCGAGCAAAGCCGTCGCCGGATGAAAAAAGTTGTACGACTCCTCTTCCAATGGGGCCTGGGCTTTGCCCTGCTGTTCACTTCAGCTTATCTGTTGCTGGGCAACCAGCTGCTACAGCTGCTAACCGACAACCAGCAGGTTTTGAACACCAGCCAACATTACATCTATTGGGTCTATTCCATTCCCCTGCTCACCTTTGCTGCCTTCCTCTGGGATGGCATCTATATCGGAGCCACCGCCTCCCAAAGCATGCGCAATGCCATGGTGATCTCAACCCTTTTGATATTCATCCCTGTCTATTACGGACTGATCGGCCCCTGGGGCAATCAAGGCCTTTGGCTGGCTTTTATGCTCTTCCAGGCCAGTCGCGGTGTCATCCAGTCTCTTCTCTCCCGGTATGCTGTTTTCAAAAAATTGTCTTAAATTTGTATAGAAGTATATAAATATCTGGATAAAATCCAACTGCCATGAAGATCACTAAAGATATTGCCATCGAAGATCTCGTCGACAATGTTCCCCAGGCTGTAAAATACCTGATGCATGAAGGCATCAAATGCATCGAATGTGGCGAACCCATCTGGGGAACCCTCGAGGACGCCGCCAAAGAAAAAGGATACGGCGACCAGGAAATAGAAGGCTTTGTTCAGGATTTACAGGCTTTCGCCGATGACCCATCCAAAGAGGTCGAAGAACCCCAGGCCAAAATCCATGTCAAAAAAATGGACGGGGATTCACAAAAAAACAAAGGATAAAAAACCACTCCCTGTAAAACAAGCCACGCGAGATGGGCATGTCAGAATGTCCAATCCCTGGGATGTTGCATGAGTTTCGCCGCCATGCCCGGAGGTAAGTCAAGATATGTCAGAATCTCCACTCCTGGGATGTTGCATGAGTTGCCCGAAAACCTGACCGGGGCCATCAACGATAGCGGCCCGGTAAAAGGAAAGATCTGACATAATCATCAATTCCTGCCTCCAGCGAATAAAAGGGCTGTTCATACCCGGCGGCCCGTAATTTATCCATAACGGCTTCCGTATAGTATTGGTATTTATCACGGATATCAAGGGGGGTATCAATATACTCAATTCGCGTTTCTCTGTTCATAGCCCTAAAAACGCTTTTTACCAGATCATTGAATGTACGCGCCTGGCCCGTGCCCAAATTGTAAAGACCACTATTGGGGTGGTGTTCCATAAAAAAATAGAGCACTTCAACCACATCCTTTATATAAATAAAATCGCGCAGTTGCTCTCCATGCTCGTAATCGGGGCGGTGTGAACGGAAAAGCTTCATCTTACCCGTTTCCCGGATTTGATGGTACGCATGATAGATAACAGAAGCCATACGGCCCTTGTGATACTCGTTGGGTCCATATACATTGAAAAATTTCACCCCGATCCAGTATGGGGGTTCCTTCTCCTGCTGCAAGACCCACTTATCAAACTCGTTTTTCGACTCTCCATAGGCATTTAACGGCTTCAGGTCAAAGACCAGCTCATGGTCATCGTGATATCCAAACTCCCCACCCCCATACGTAGCGGCCGAAGAAGCATAGATAAGGGGGATTTGGTGTTTAACGCACAAATTCCAGAGAGCTTTGGAATAGTTCAAATTCAGACGATCAAAAACATCCTTGTCAAATTCGGTCGTATCAGTCCGGGCCCCCAGATGATAAACTGCCTCCACCTGATCATAATGGAGCCCCAGCCAATCCACAAAATCATCCCGGTGAACCTTTAGCGCGTATGAGGCATGAATGAGGTTCCTGTTTTTTTGTTGATTGGAAAAATCATCCACCACGATGAGCTCCTGCAGGCCTTCATCATTGAGCTTTCTTACCAGATTACTGGCAATAAAACCGGCTGCTCCTGTTACTACAATCATATAGGCATATTTTATTCCACGAAATTATAAAACTATCGCATTGATCAACAAAATTCGGCCAAAGTTTTGCCTGCCGCCGGCTGTTCCTCAACATTGGGCCTAACCGATGGAAGTATTCAACAAAACGAAAGGCCGGCTTGTTAGGCCCGCTTGGATTTGTTCTAAAAAAATTGTTCTTTTGAGTATGTAAGCGTAAAACAAAACGTTCTTCCATGGAAACATACATCACCCGACGCGAGCGATTCAGTGCCGCTCACCGGCTTTTCCGGTCTGACTGGGATGACGCCAAAAACCTTGAGGTATTTGGTCCCTGCTCCAACCCCAACTGGCACGGGCACAACTATGAGCTGTTTGTCACCGTCAAAGGCCCGATCAACCCCCAAACCGGATTTGTCATCAACATCAAAAAGCTCAGCGGCCTGATCCATGAACGGATCATCTCCAAGATAGACCATAAGAACATGAATACCGAGGTGGATTTCATGCAGGGGCGTCTGGCCTCAACCGAAAACCTGGCCGTAGCCATATGGCAGGAGCTGGAGCAGCCGGTCAGCAACCTGGGCATAGAACTTTACAAGATCAAAATCACAGAGACTGAAAACAATTTTGTGGAATATTACGGCAAATAAAAACACCTATTATGGAAATCGTCAACAATGGATTTGGATCCCTGGACAACAGCGGTTATTCGAGCGTAGAAGTATGGGATGATGAAAAAACGGCCAAGCTGGCCGAGCACTACAAGGAAATTCTAAAGCTATTGGGGGAGGATCCGGAAAGGGAAGGCCTGAAAGACACCCCGATGCGGGTAGCCAAATCGATGCAATTCCTCAACAAGGGGCTGAACATTGACCCGCGGGAGATCATTCACTCGGCAAAATTTCAGGAAGATTACAAGGAAATGGTCATTGTCAAGGACATCGAACTTTATTCGATGTGTGAGCACCATATGATCCCCTTTTATGGCAAGGCTCATGTGGCTTATATACCGGACAAATACATCACCGGCTTAAGCAAGATTGCCCATGTGGTAGAGGCTTTTGCCCGGAGGCTTCAGGTCCAGGAGCGCATGACCATGCAGATACGCGATACGATTCAGGAGACCTTGCGGCCAATGGGGGTTGCCGTGGTCATCGAGGCCCACCACATGTGTATGCAAATGCGGGGGGTTCAGAAACAAAATTCGGTGACCACCACTTCAGCTTTCACCGGGGCTTTCCTGAGAGACACCAAAACCCGGGAAGAATTCACCCATCTGATTGGCTCCCGTTTGCATTAAAACATGGCTCCAGGGCGGGCATGATTGCCCAAAGTATCCTTTTCACGAGCCTCTGCTTGCATTCAACCATTGCTCAAAGGCGGGGGCCGATCATTTCATTCAAAGGCAGGAACCCGCACCATAAGCCTGGAATGAAAGCAGGCAGCTTAACCGATGAGGCTGCTAAAAAAAGACAACATGCCACTCTGTAATGATCGATGCAAAGCAGCCAGTGAATCGTCACCCAAAACAATAAAAATGATTATTTTCGCCCTGCAATAAAGCAAATCAACCGTTAAAACAAAGCATTTATGAAAGCATATGTATTTCCCGGACAAGGGGCCCAGTATGTGGGCATGGGCAAAGACCTTTACGAACAAAATGACCTGGGGCGCCAGCTTTTTGACCAGGCCAATGACATTTTAGGATTCAGCATAACCGATGTCATGTTTGAGGGCACCGACCAGGACCTAAAACAAACCCGGGTCACCCAGCCGGCCATCTTTTTACATTCGGTGATTTTGGCCAAAACCCTGGATGATTTTGCCCCCGAGATGGTGGCCGGTCATTCGCTGGGTGAATTTTCGGCGTTGGTGGCCAACGGGGCCCTCTCCTTTGAAGACGGTTTGCGGCTGGTGAGTCAGCGGGCTCAGGCCATGCAAAAAGCCTGTGAGCGGGAACCATCTACCATGGCCGCGATTATGGGCATGAAAGATGAGACGGTCGAAGAAGTTTGCCGTCAGATCGATGCCATTGTGGTCCCGGCCAATTACAACAGCCCGGGACAGGTGGTAATTTCCGGATCCATCGAAGGCATTGACCAGGCGGTGGAACAGCTCAAGGAAAAAGGGGCCAAAAAAGCCGTAAAGCTGAAGGTAGGAGGTGCCTTTCATTCGCCGCTGATGGAGCCGGCCAAACAAGAGCTGGCCCAGGCCATCGACCAGACCCGTTTCAACAAACCAACATGCCCGGTTTATCAAAATGCCACGGCCGCTGCCAGCAGCGATCCGGAACAGATCAAGGCCAATCTGATCAAACAGCTCACCTCACCGGTCAAATGGACCCAAACGGTAGAAAATATGATTCAGCACGGGGCCTCTTCTTTTACAGAAGTAGGACCGGGCAAGGTACTGCAAGGATTGATCAAGAAGGTTGACCGGAAGATGACCGTGCAAAGCGCGTAAAATGCAAGACCAGTCGCCGGCAACTAAGATATCCGGCTGGCCGGTCTAAAAACACCAGAAAAAAGCCCGAAGAACACCACATAAAAGCCTGGCCCGATAGGGAGCGTCAGGCTTTTTCATTGGCAGGGATCTGGAACGAAACCGAGGCAACTCCATCCTTAATCTCCTGCATGACAGGGATGGGCATATCCCTGAATGAACTGCCCTAACCCAAGCAGGGAGGTTGTCTCCAAACCAAACATAGTTCATTCCTTGAACTTCAAGCTGATCTCCTGCTTAATGTCAGGATGTAAGCTGCGCGGAACCGGACTGGCATGAACCAGCTCTTGCAGCAGATCCTTCTGCTGCTGATTGAGTTGATGTTTGCTGAAATCATATTCAATCTGTATTTTATCGATCCTACGCGGGTCGTTGCGCATCACCTTGGTGGTTTTGGCGGTGGCCCCTTCAATGCTGAAGCCGTTTTCCCTGGCCTTGATGCCCATGATGGTAAAAATGCAGCTGCAAAGGGCAGAAGAAACCATATCGGTAGGCGAAAAATATTCGCCCTTGCCCTTATTGTCGACCGGGGCATCGGTGGTAATCTCCTGGCCATTCCGCTCATGGGTTATCTCAGTTCGCAGGTCTCCAATATAAGTAGTCTGATAATGTTCCATAAAGCAAAAAATTTTGGCGGTTTATTAATCGGATAACTTTTCTTTTTGATCCAAAGGGGCCTGATCCAATGGGGACTTAAAAATCCCGGAGGCGTTTTTAAGCGCAGAAAACCCCCTGTAGGTATATTCACCGACAGGCTATGGGGCTTCAATGTTCATCTGATAGCGGGCATGGGTTTCAATTTTTTCCCGCTCAAACAGGTCCCGCCGATAAGTTTTTTGAATATAGCGCCGGGTTTGGTCACAATAATGATCACTGGCCGGGATGCCAGAGGTACCCGTTGGGATGATGGTTCTGGATTGGTTCCAGTCGGCCGTGGAATAAACATGTCGATGGGAAGCCCCATGATTCACCGTGAAAGGCTCATCAAAGGAGTAACTATAGGGGCAAACCGTATGGAAGCTTCCCCCCACTTGAAAGGGGCCTCGGTTCATATCAAAGAGCAAATCCAACACAGGCACCTCTCCACCTATCGGATGCTTCAACTCCAGCTGATGAATCCTTCCCCATTCCCAGCTATCGGGGTCCTGCCCCATTTGTTCGGTAAGCCGGGCCAGGGTTTGATTAAAACTTTGCTCGATGATCGCCTCAAAATCTTCCTTCTCCGGAGTATTCACATCATCACACCAGGGAGATGCCTCCTGCTTCCAGACATTTTTCATCAAATTGCGCACCAGGATTTTGCTGCCCAGATATTCTTTATATAGGCCACCTCCTAATTCATCCCGGATCAGGTTGCGCAGGAAGGTCACATAAAACTGTTCAAAAATGGCAGCGGCCGCACTTTCCTTGCGGTATACCCTATCCCACCGGGCCAGCAACCCAACGGCCTGTTGCTGTTCAGGGGACAGTTCGCCGGAATCGCGCACAACCTGCAACATCTTATCCCTGAAAAGATCCACCATCCGGGAACGATGATCAGTCTGAATGTCCATAAAATCCTGAACGCTCAACCGCTCTTGCTGTTGAAGCATTTGACGTATCCGGTCAATCCTTGGAGACAGGTCAAACCAATGGCTGATATAATGGGGATAATCGGGGTGAACCGTTCGGTTGTTGGCCGAAGAAACCATGCCCTTTTCGGGATTGTATTGATGGGGCAACTCATCAAAAGGAACAAATCCCTGCCAGTCATAACGGGTGGTATCACCTGGAAAAATGGTTGAGGCATTGCCCTGGCGTATAGGCACCCCGGCACAGCAATACATCCCGATATTGCCCTGTACATCGGCATAGGCGATATTTTGACTGATGGAACGGAAACTGCGCACAGCATCCTTAAAATCCGCCCAGTTTGAAGCGCGGTTCAACCGGTAGACCGATCGCAGCTCATTGCTGTAGGCATTGCCAACCCACCGCATTGAGAGGGTTCGATCAGTAATATCCTTAAACCTGGAAATCACAGGACCGCGATGGGTATAATAAAGTCTACGGGTCAGGGTATCCCCGTTTTTCAGAATAAAACGTTCCTGCTCCACTTTCATATCCTTCCACTCGCCATTCAAACGATATTGAGCGGAATCGCCAGGGCGGAGGGTTTCCCGGTAAAAATCCATATCATCCACCATCACGTTGGTCATGCCCCAGGCGATGGAATCATTGTGACCGGATATCACCAGGGGCTGACCCGGAAGGGCAACCCCGGTAACATTGACCTGGCCCTCCACCACCTGGTGGATTTGATACCATATGCCCGGGGCAAAAAGGCCTAAATGCATATCATTGGCAAACAAAGGCTTCCCTGTCTCACTCTTTTTCCCCGATACAGCCCAGTTGTTGCTTCCGCTAAAAATCTTCAGCCCCATTTGTTCAAGCCTTCTCGAATGATCCAGCAACAAAGACAATGAGGGCGAAGCAGCCGAGCTTTCTTTGGGTGGGGTATAAACGGAAGCATCCTGCCGGTCAGTTTTCGGCACCATTTGCCGGTACTTTTCCCCGGGAACCACAGCAGCAATCTTATTCATCACCACTTCAGCCTCCCACGCGGGGGCTAAATCCCAGGCCATATACCCAATCAGGTTAATCGAATGAATAGGCTTCCAGCGTTCAGGCTGATACCCCAGCAAGGTAAATTCAGGGGGCAACTCCTGGCGATGATGTTCCAGATAAACATTCACCCCTGCCGCAAAGGCCCGTAAAGCCTCCCTTACCCGCTCATCAGAGCGTTTGTAGACTTTCCGCGACTTAGCAGGAATCTTAAGCGAACGCATAATCATGTCATCCTCTAGCATGCGCTTGCCAAATATTTCGGTTAACCGCCCCTGGGTGACCCTCCTGAACAAATCCATCTGCCATAGCCTGTCCTGGGCCATCAAATAACCGGTAGCCCGATACAGATCACGGGCATTATCGGCATAAACATGGGGCACCCCGGCTGAATCCCTGTAAACGGACACCGAGTGGCTGAACCCTTCCAGCTGAACGGACTCATTGTAATCCGGAAGAGCTTGATGCCCAATGTGATAAACAACAATTCCTGCTAAAAGCAAGATTACAAGAATAATTGAAGCAACGATAAATACAATCCGGCGAAACTTTTGCATATCTATCTCTTTTGAGCGAAACGGCAATCAAAAAATCAGGCATGGGTTCAAATAAACCCAAAACGAAGATAGAGGAAATCCCCTATTTTTGCAAACCCTGTAAAAAAAACCCCCGGTGCAGACCACTGGCTAAACGGTCTGCATCGGGGGTAAGTAACCCTTGAAGGAAACCGACCGGAAAAGGACGAATAAAAGGCGCTCAGGTTATTGGTTTTGAAACTGGCGAACCCCCTTGTCCAGCCAATCAATAAATTCCTGCGCCTTTGTAGTGTATCCCATAGGTTTACCAATGGCTTCGCCTTCAGGGGTCAAAACCCGGTAATAGGGTTGAGTATTTACATTGAACCGGTCAATTTGGAAAGCAGCATTCTTTTTACCCAGGGTTTTCTTGACTTTGCCGTCGTAGTCAGATTTCATCCATTCCGATTCGGGCAGTTTTTTCTTATCATCGATATAAAGGGCAATTAAAACATAATCTTCCCGCAGTCGTTTCTGAACGGCCGGGTTGGACCACACTTGCGACTGCATCTGTTTGCAATTGCTGCAGGAGTGGCCGGTAAAATAGACAAGGGCAGGTTTATTCAATTCACGGGCACATTGAAGTCCCTGATCGTATTTAAAATAACCTTTCACACCATAGGGCAGATTCAGGAAGTCGGCGTATTCAGGTGGTTCACAAATGGTTGGGCTGGATGAGGCAGCTCCCCCTGCGGTATCACCACCAGCCTGAAGCTCAAAATTCTGTGCTGTCTTGGGCGGCAAAATCCCGGATATCGAACTCAGGCTGGCGCCAAACAATCCGGGTACCAGGTATATGGCGAAACTAAAGGAAGCAATGGCCAGCACAAGCCGTAAAACCGACAAATGCTTCAGGTCTGAATCATTGGGCAGCTTGATCTTGCCCAGCAGATACAATCCCAACACGGAAAAGATGGCGACCCAGATCGACAGGTACAGCTCACGGCTAAGCAGCTGCAGGTGATAATTCTGGTCGATATTGGAAAGGAATTTAAAGGCGAAGGCCAGGATAATGAAACCCAAAACAACCTTCACCGAGTTCATCCAGCCTCCGGACTGAGGCATCTTTTTCAGCCAACCGGGTGATATAGCCAATATGGTAAAGGGAAGGCCAAAACCCAGGCCGAATCCCAGCATACCCACGGCAGGTTCGATCACGCTGCCTCCCACGGCCTTGACCAATAAAGCTCCAACAATGGGACCGGTGCACGAGAAAGAAACGATCACCAGGGTCAGGGCCATGAAGAAGGAGGCCAGGAAACCGCCCTTATCCACCTGCTTATCGGCTTTATTGGCCAGTCCGGAGGGCAGGACGATTTCAAACAACCCAAAGAAAGATGCAGCAAAGGTTAAAAATAACAGGAAGAAAAGGCTGTTAGGCAACCAGTGTGTGCCGAGGGTGGTTGTGAAGTCAGCCCCTGCACTGGTCAACGATACGATCAAACCAACACTGGTATAAAGGATGATGATTGAAAGGCCAAAGATCAGGGCCTTCACCACCCCGCTAACGCGGTTGCGCGACTCCTGCATAAAAAAGGAAACCGTCATGGGGATCATAGGAAAAACGCAAGGGGTAAGTATACCTGCCAGGCCAAAGACCACCGAAAGCAGGAAAAAACCCAGCAGCGAACGGCCTTCGGTAAAATCCTGCCCCCCTATCCCGGCCTGCTGGCTTGAGTCAACTTCGGGTGATGCTCCAGCAGAAGATTCGCGGGGGGATCCTGAAGAAGTCTCATCTTCTTGTCCTGCCAAATCATCACCAGCTTGGGAAGAGGCTGTTGTAGATTCCTGATCCGTACCAGTACCGGAGGTTTCACCTGAAGCCCCTGCCGGCACCTGAAACGAAAAAGAAGGATTGAAATAAACACACTTATCTTCCTGACATACCTGATATTCAATGCCCCCCGTCACCTCAAACGCCTGCGACGTGTTCAGTTTGACCTTCTGGCGAAAGGTAGCCGTATCACTAAAATGCTTCACGTTAATGCCAAAGGTCTCGTCATACTCCTCGGTGGGTTCGGGTTCTTCCGAGGTAGATCCCTCAAGGGCATAGTTCGATGACTCATTAAAGTTGAAATTGGTCCGAATGGGGCCACCCTCAGGAAAATGCTGGGAATAAAGGTGCCAATCAGGCTGGATATCGGCTCTGAATATTAGGGTAGCCGTCTGGTTCCCCTCTTTTTCCACCTGATAGCTCCATTCCACAGGGTCAACCACCTGAGCGGAAGCACTTAAAGTGACAAATGCCGTCAGCAGCGTAAGGATTATTCGTTTCATGGCTGTCTAATTAAGTAATGGGGCAAAATTACAATTTAATGCTCTAACAACAAATATGAACATATGTTTACAGGTTGATAAATATCAATCCATGTTCAATGAAGCATCAGATCAGCCAAACAAACCTTTTCGGATGGGGTGGTTATTCCTCAATACGTTGGTTTTTGCGGGTAAAAAAACTGTAGCTGAGGAAGTCATAGGCTTCAGACCCTTTCACCCGGAGGCGCAGGCGATATTTCAGCTGCCATTTCATGCGCAGGGAAAAGAGTCCATTTTTTAGATAAGCCGACAGATAAGGGTGGGTTTTAAGGGTCAGATAGCGGTAGCTCAAGTCTTTGGTCAGATGCTTGAGATAATTCTCCATTTCATCAATCAAAAGGATAGCGGGCCGGATTTCTCCGGTACCGTTACAGGTGGGGCATTTTTCAACGGTCTGGATGTTCATCTCGGGGCGCACCCGCTGGCGTGTAATCTGCATCAGGCCAAACTTAGTCAGGGGCAGGATATTATGTTTGGTGCGGTCCACTTTCATCTCCTCCTTCATCTTTTCAAAGAGTTTCTGCTTGTTCTCCTGGGTATTCATATCGATGAAGTCGACGACAATGATACCGCCCATATCGCGCAGGCGCAACTGGCGGGCGATTTCTCTGGCGGCGGCAAGGTTCACCTCCAGGGCGTTGGTTTCCTGGTCCTGTCCAAGTTTGGAGCGGTTGCCACTGTTTACATCAATGGCGTGGAGGGCTTCGGTATGTTCGATAATCAGGTAAGCCCCGTTCTTGAATGAAACAGTGCGTCCAAACAGGGCCTTGATCTGCTTGGAAATGCCAAAATGATCGAAAATGGGGTTCTGTCCGTTGTATTGCTTAACGATGTTCTTTTTTTCCGGGGCTATGGTCGAGATATAGTCTTTTATTTCATGATAAAAGGTAGCGTCGTTGACGTAGACATTGGAAAAAGAAACGTTCAGCAAATCGCGGAGCAAGGCAGAGGTACGATCCAGCTCGCTCATGACCAGTTTGGGGGGAGTGGCCTGATAGAGTTGAGCGAAAGAAGCTTCCCATTTTTTCAGAAGGCCCCTGAGCTCGCGGTCCAGCACGGCCACTTTCTTGCCTTCAGCAACAGTGCGGATGATCACCCCAAAATTCTTGGGTTTGATGCTTTTAATCAACCTTTTCAGGCGCTTGCGTTCGTCGGCCGATTTAACCTTTTGGGAAATCGAGATTTTATCGGAAAAAGGGATTAAAACCAGGTTGCGTCCGGCAATGGAAAGCTCAGAACTCAGCCGGGGCCCCTTGGTGGAGATGGGCTCTTTGGCAATCTGGACAATGACTTTTTGCCCGTTGGAAAGGACCTCCGAAATCTTGCCATTTTTATTGATGTCCTGCTCCAGCTTCATACGTTGGAGCGTGGGGGCCTTATTCTTTCGCGAGAGGGAAGATTTTAAAAACTTATCCAGCGAACGAAACTGTGGCCCCAGATCCAGATAATGCAGAAAGGCATCCCGCGAATAACCAACGTCTACAAATGCAGCATTCAAACCGGGTATGATCCGTTTGACCTTACCCAGATATATATCGCCAACTGCAAATTTCGGATTTCGTTTCTCCTTGTTTAATTCGACTAACTGCTTATTCTCGAGTAATGCGATTACAATCTCCTGGGAAGTAACATCAATAACTAATTCTGAACTCACAACACATCTTCCTGATTATACAACCAAACATGAAAGGAAAACCTAAGGAAGCAAAGCTTCCAAAGGTTTTATCTCATATTACGTTAGCAATTTATTTTTTCTTTTTGTGCCTGTTTTTCCTCAAACGCTTCTTGCGTTTGTGGGTAGCCATCTTATGTCTTTTTCTCTTCTTTCCGCTTGGCATATGCGAGGTTTTCTTTTTGTGGTTTATTTTTGTAAATGATTACTTCACGTTTTCCTTCACCTTATTGACAAATTTCTTGGAAGGCCGGAAGGAAGGAATATAGTGTTCGGGAATCACAATGGTGGTATTTTTGGAAATGTTTCTGGCCTTCTTCTCAGCCCGTTTCTTAACGATAAAACTGCCAAAACCCCTTAAGTAAACATTCTGGTTGCTTACCAGAGATTCCTTGACTGTTTCCATGAACGCTTCAACTGTTTTCTGAACAGTTACCTTTTCTATTCCAGTCTTTTTCGAAATTTCGTTTACAATATCTGCTTTTGTCATTGTTCAAAAAATTTAATTATCAATATTTTACAATAGGCGAAAAAATGCTGGATGCAAATATAAAGCATTTATTTTTATTAAAGAAATAGATTTGTCTTAAATTTGAGAATTTTAATGGCTTAACCGGCTCTATATCAACCATAATGAACATTAGCGGGCTTTTACTGCAATGGTACGTCACACACCGGCGGAAGCTACCCTGGCGGGAGACAAAAGACCCTTACCGGATATGGGTATCGGAAGTGATACTGCAGCAAACGCGGGTTGAGCAAGGCATTGGGTATTACCGGCGATTCATTGAGCGGTATCCGGATCTGCCATCCCTGGCCGAAGCCTCGCTGGATGAAGTATTAAAGAGCTGGCAAGGCCTGGGATATTATACCCGGGCGCGGAATCTGCATCAAGCCGCCCGGGAAATGTACCACCGGCATCAGGGGCGGTTTCCCCGTGAATATCGGGATTTATTGGCCCTGCCTGGCATTGGACCCTACACGGCATCTGCCATTGCCTCATTCGCTTTTGACCGGGTAGTTGCGGTGGTTGACGGGAACGTTGCCCGTGTTTTGGCGCGGCTGGAAGCCATTAACACCCCGATCAACACCACTCGTGGAAAAAAACAGCTTGACCAGTTGGCTCAGGCATTAATCTCTTCGCAGGACCCGGCCACCCACAATCAGGCGATCATTGAATTCGGCGCCCTGCAATGCGTTCCGAAAAATCCATACTGCCCCGGCTGTCCGCTCCAGGAACACTGCCAGGCCTACCAACTAAAGCAGGTGACATCGCTTCCGGTGAAAGCCCCCAAACGGGCTAAAAAGAACCGATATTTTTATTATATCCCCGTTCATTACCACGATGCCCTGCTGATGGATAAACGCAACGACAGCGACATCTGGCAAGGCCTCTACCAGTTTCCCCTGATCGAAACCCCAGAGAGATTGGAGCCTGAAAGGCTAACCCAAACCCAAAACTGGAAAGAAATGTTTGACGGGGTTTCGCCTCAAATAACAGATATATCATCCCCTTACAAACATGTTTTGACCCATCAGTACATCCAGGCCCGTTTCATCCGCGTGCACCTCGAGGCGCTCAATCCAATGCTTGGGCAAACCTACCAGCTCATACCCGCAGAAGAACTCCACGATCTGGCAGTACCCAGACTCATCGAAAAATATCTCGAACACGAAAATTATCCGAAAAACCCATGAAAAAGGTTGGCGGGTGGTTAAAATATTTGTAACTTTACGTTAAATAAACGTGCTACTAAAAACAATGTATTATGGGAATCAGCAGAGGAGTCAACAAAGTTATTCTAATTGGGAACGTAGGTAAGGACCCGGAAGTGAAGCATCTGGACAGTGGATTGACCATTACCAAGTTTCCGCTGGCTACCAGTGAGACCTACCGCAAAGACAATGAAAAGGTGACCAGTACAGAGTGGCACAACATTGTCCTTTTCAAGGGCCAGGCCGAGGTAGCTGAGAAGTATGTCAAGAAAGGGGATGCCCTTTACATTGAAGGCAAAATCCGAACCCGCTCCTGGGATGACCAGGATGGCAACAAACGCTACATGACTGAAATCGTGGGCAACAACATGCAGATGCTGGGAGGCGGCAACACGAAAAACACCGAAGCTCCCCCCACAACCCAGGCTGAAGGCAACGGACAAGACTACCAAAGCCAGCAAGCCCAGTCCAATCAGGTTGATGAGGGAGAAGATGATCTGCCGTTCTAAACTACTGTTGAAAGAAAGTTGTTCATAGACTTTGGATACCATCGAACCATTTTTATGCCTTATTCATTCAACCCCCCTGGTCCTGTTCACACCGCTGGGCCAGCAGGGGGTTGTCTTTTTGTTGATCGGTTTTTTGCTGTTGATGATGCTGGCCCTTTTCTCTGCAGGGGAAGAGGCCATATTCTCTATCCTCCCGGCCAAGATTAAAGACCTGAAAGAACACCCCGACAAACGCAATGACGTGATTGTTCGATTACTGGAGGCCCCCCAGGTGCTGAAAGCTTCCATCCTGATCATTAAAAATGCCCTCTACCTGGGGATCATCATTACAATGAGTTATGGTGCCGAAAAAAGCCTGCTGATCGAAAATTATTCCGCCCCCCTTTTCATTGTTCACCTTGTGGTGCTGATTGCCATCATTTTTTTGTTCAAGGAGCTGGTTTCCAAACTCTTCATGCTCCGACATAAATTCGAATGCGCCCGGCGAATGGCCCTCCCCATGAACCTTTTGCACCAGGCCCTTTACCCCCTGAGCAATTACCTGGTTAATTCCACTTCCTTGATCACCAAAAGACTCATTAAAAGACAAAAAATCACCCTTGATGAACTTTCCGATGCCCTGAACCTTACCTCACGCGAAATACGGGAGGACAAAAATATCCTGAAAGGCATCATCAAATTCGGCAACATCGATGCCAAAGAGATCATGAAATCCCGAATCGATGTCATTGCCGTGGATATCCATACCGAATTCGATCATTTGATGCAAACCATCATCGATTCCGGCCACACCCGAATCCCCGTCTATGAGGAAACTTTCGACAATGTCAAAGGCATCCTTTACATCAAGGATTTGCTGCCTTATATGATCAACCAACAGGAATTCCAGTGGCAAAAGCTCATCCGCCCCCCCTACTTTGTGCCGGAAACCAAAAAAATCAATGGCTTGCTCAAAGAATTTCAGGACAACAAAATTCACATGGCCATTGTTATTGACGAATATGGGGGAACCTATGGCATTGTTACCCTCGAAGACATCCTTGAGGAAATCGTCGGGGAAATCACCGACGAATCAGATGTCGATGAGACCTACTATTCCAAAATCAACCACAATACGTTTCTGTTTGAGGGCAAAACCTTGCTGAATGACTTTTATAAAATTTTGAACATCAGCGATGATTTCTTCAGAGAGGTGAAAGGCGACGCCGATACCATCGCCGGGATCATTCTGGAGTTAAAAGGTGAAATTCCAAGGAGGAATGAAACCATTGAGTATAAAAATTTGACCTTCAAAATAGAATCTTCAGACAAGCGCCGCATCAAAAAAGTGAAAGTAATTATAAATTAGGGGAATGCTATGCGAGTCAAATCCAAACACTTAAAAGGCGGTTTTTTGCCAGAGATTTTGCTGGTAGCTTTGATCGCCCTGATGATGGGATGCCAGTCCAATCAGCAAACAACGCCCAAACCCCGCGGATATTTCCGGATTGACCTCCCCAAAAAGGAATATAAACAGTTGGATATCAATTGCCCCTATACCTTCGACTACCCGGCCTATGCAAAAATCATACAGGATCCCCGCGATCAGGGCAAGCCCTGTTGGATCAACCTATATTATCCCGGGCTCAACGGGACGGTTCACATCAGCTATAAAGAGGTAGGGGGTAACCTGAAAACCTTCACGGAAGATGCCCGCAGCCTGGCCTACAAACACACCATTAAGGCTGAAGCCATAGGAGAACAGGCTTACCGTGACCCACAAAGACAGGTTTACGGAATCTTTTATGACCTGAAAGGAAATGTCGCCTCGCCCGCACAGTTTTACCTGACCGACAGCAACCGCCATTTTATCAGGGGCTCGCTTTACTTCCGCACCGAACCCAATGAAGACTCCCTCAAGCCGGTGATCCGTTTTGTGAAAAAAGACATCCGCCACCTGATGGAAACCCTCCAATGGAAAAATCGCTGAAACCATGCCCATCGTTGTTGACCAAAAAATCAACCACCACTGCCGGCTGGGGGTTTGGAAGATCGTGGAAGACTACCCCCAACTGAAATCCATGCTCCAACTGGATGCCCCTGACCAGGACACCCTGGATGGTTTCGCCAATCCCAAACGAAAACTCGAATGGATGAGTGTACGGGTCATGCTGAATCATCTGACCGGCAGGGACAACAAAATCCTCTACAATGGCAACCGCAAACCCTATCTTGCCAATGAGGACTATCACATCAGCATATCCCATTCAGATATTTATGCGGCAGTGCTTCTGGGCATCGATAAACACGTGGGCATCGATATTGAAAAGATCCAAAATAAAATTGAGCACATTGCCCACAAATTTCTTTCACCCGAAGAACTACAACAGATCGATCCTGAACAGAAGCTATACCATCTTTATTTACATTGGTGTGCCAAAGAAGCCCTCTACAAGATATGCGACCGCAAGCGAATCAGCTTCCGGGCCAACATCTGGATTGAACCTTTCAAACCTGGCGAGCGTGGAAAACTTTTCGGGAAAGTTGAAACCCAGGAAATAAAATTGCGTTTAACCTTATACTACTTTTCCATCGAAAACTATGCTGTGGTTTGGTGTTACAAATAACTGCGGATGATTTACCAGAAAATCCTACAATCCCGCAATCACGCCCGTTTATTCAGTTTGCTGATTGATCCGGAGAATCACACCCGGGAGAGTTTAATCCGGTTGGTAACAGAGGCAGACCGGGCTCCGGTTGATTTCATCCTGGTCGGGGGCAGTTTGCTGAGTCAGGGATTGGATCGTACGATCCAAACCCTAAAAGGGCATACTTCTCTGCCGGTGATTCTTTTTCCGGGCAGCATCATGCAAGTCTCTTCCCATGCCGATGGGATCTTCTTGCTTTCTTTGATTTCAGGCAGAAATCCCGAGCTTTTAATCGGCAATCATGTACTGGCTTCCAAGATGATCAGGAAAAGCGGGTTGGAGGTCATTCCCACCGGTTACCTATTGATTGAAGGAGGGAGCACTTCTTCGGTCGAGTATGTGAGCAACACCAAGCCCCTGCCTGCCGACAAGCCGGAGTTGATCTCGGCCACAGCACTTGCCGGGGAACTCCTGGGCCACCGCCTGATCTATCTGGAAGCCGGCAGTGGGGCCAGCCAATCGATCTTCCCGGAAATTATCCGTGAGATCAAACAACACATCCAACTGCCCCTGGTCGTTGGCGGAGGTCTGAAAGAACCCCGGGATGTGCACCGGGTAGCTCAGGCCGGAGCCGACATGGTGGTCGTGGGCAATGCCCTTGAAGCAGATCCTTCCAAGATCAAAGATATGACGGCCGTTCTACGCTCCCCTCTCCAATAATTGGGGAAGAAAAAAATAATATCAGTTTAAACTTTTGCGTTGATTTAAAATCAAAAAATTGCGAACCTCAAACAAACACGGAAGGTATATGAGCGCATCCTATTGGGACGAAAAATGGGCCCCTGTCTACTTTGAAGGTATATCAGAAGACGAAAAATACGAAGTATCCAATTACGGGCGAATCAAAAGCTATAAGGTCAACAAAAAAGAGGGCAGCCTGATCAACGGGGCCACCCTGAAAGGTTACAAAGTATTGAACATCAAACTGGCCAATGGAAAAAGAACCACCAAATACATCCATAAACTGGTGGCAGAAAATTTTCTTGATAAAGAAAGCGAGTTGCAGGAACATGTCATCCACCTTGATTTTGACAAGCAAAACAATTACTACAAAAATCTTAAGTGGGTGACCAAAGAGACCATGTTTGAACATCAAAAGATTAATCCCAATTATAAAAGGGGCACGATCAACTATTCCAAGCTTAGCGAAACCGACGTGATCCGTTTAAAGAAAAAGCTCAAAAGGGGCAAGAACAAACTCTATAAGCTGGCCCGTGAATTTGGCATCACCCACACCCAGCTTAATCGGATTCGTTCGGGCGAAAACTGGGGCCATATAGAAGTGGATTAATTCGCGGGCGCCCATTCATCGACAGTGTAGCTGAAGGAGACATTGCGGGTGAAGAAGACATTGAGATTGGAGGCGGATTGACCGGTAAAAAATAACCCGCGAGAGAGAGCAAGAAAGGATGAATGAATGGAATACCAGGGCTCTAGGGTATGGTGAAGCGAGATTGTTGTTGAACGTTGAGCAAAACCCTCCTTTCACATCATATCTGACATATCAAAGCTTCTCTTTTTTTGGTGAGTGTTCTATAAAAAATCCCTCTCCCGGTGTCGGGAGAGGGAAATTTTTTATGATCAGCGGATAATAGGCAGGGCAATGGCTTACATCATTCCGGGCATACCGCCACCCATTCCGCCACCGGCAGCAGGTGCACCACCTTGTCCATCATCCTCTTCTTCCTCATCTACCAGGACACATTCGGTGGTCAGGAACATACCAGCAATCGAAGCGGCGTTCTGGATAGCAATCCGGGTCACTTTGGTCGGATCAATGACACCAGCCTCGAAGAGGTTTTCATACTTACCGTCACGGGCATTGTATCCATAATCGTTTTTACCCTGACGTACAGCGTTCACGACGATGGAACCTTCCACACCGGCATTTTCTGAAATCTGGCGCAAAGGTTCTTCAATGGCCCGTTTCACGATGGCGATACCGGTGGTTTGATCCTGATTGTCGCCTTCTACATTTTCCAGATCCTGAATGGCGCGGATGTAAGCAACGCCGCCTCCAGGAACAATGCCTTCCTCTACAGCAGCACGGGTAGCGTGCAGGGCGTCTTCAGCACGATCTTTCTTCTCCTTCATTTCCACCTCACTGGCAGCGCCAATGTAAAGAACAGCAACGCCACCGGCCAGCTTGGCCAAACGTTCCTGAAGCTTCTCCTTATCGTAGTCGGAAGTGGTGTTTTCAATCTGTTTCTTAATTTGATTGATGCGGGATTGGATGTTTTTGCTGTCGCCGTTGCCATTGACCAGGGTGGTGTTTTCCTTGTCGATGGAGACTTTTTCAGCTGTTCCCAGCATCTCCAGGGTGGCATTTTCCAGGGTCAGGCCCTTGTCTTCGGTGATCACTGTACCTCCTGTCAGAATGGCAATGTCTTCGAGCATTTCTTTGCGGCGATCGCCAAATCCGGGAGCCTTCACGGCAGCTACCTTCAAGGAACCACGCATCTTGTTAACCACCAGGGTAGCCAGGGCTTCTCCTTCAATGTCCTCGCCAATAATCAGCAACGGTTTGCCGCTTTGAGCAGTGGACTCGAGGATAGGCATGAGATCCTTCATCACGGAGATCTTCTTGTCGGTGATCAAAATGTAAGGATTCTCCAGAATGGCCTGCATCTTTTCGCTGTCGGTTACAAAATAGGGAGAAATATAACCCCGGTCAAACTGCATCCCTTCAACCACATCAACATAAGTTTCAGTGCCTTTGGCTTCTTCAACCGTGATCACCCCTTCATGGCCTGCTTTACTCATGGCATAGGAAAGCATCACACCCAGTTCCATGTCATTGTTGGCAGAAATCGAGCCAACCTGGGCAATTTCATCCTGGCTGATGATTTCCTTCAGGATCTTCTCGCGGTCTTCCTGGCTGACTTCTTTCTTTTCTTTGCCCTCTTCAGGCTTTTCAAACAATGACTTGGCTTTTTCAATCACTGAGCTGAACTGAATGCTCTTCTTCTGCTTGCTCAGATTATCGACGACAATCTGAACGGCCTTGTCAATGCCTCTTTTCAGATCCATTGGATTGGCACCGGCGGTGACGTTCTTCATACCGACTCCGGCCATCGAATCGGCCAGCAAGGTAGCGGTGGTTGTGCCATCACCTGCATCATCAGCGGTCTTGGAAGCTACTTCCTTAACCATCTGGGCCCCAACATTCTCATACTTGTCTGAAAATTCAATCTCTTTGGCTACTGTTACCCCGTCCTTGGTAATCTGGGGAGCGCCAAATTTCTTTTCGATAACCACATTCCGGCCTTTAGGGCCCAATGTTACTTTGACTGCGTCTGAAAGCTTGTCGATGCCTCGTTTCAAAGCATCCCGTGCTTCAATATCAAATTTTAATTCTTTTGCCATTTTTGAATGATTTTTTGTGTTTTATGATTCGTAATTAATTTTAACAATACAGGCATTACTCCTTCAACAGGATATCATCCTCGCGCATAATCAGATAATCTGTGCCATCAATGGTAATTTCCGTACCGGCATATTTCCCATAAATGACCATATCGCCTTCCTGAAGGGTCATCGGTTCATCTTTTTTGCCGTCGCCAACGGCGACAACTTTACCTTTCTGGGGCTTTTCCTTGGCCGAATCGGGAATGATGATGCCGCTGGCGGTTTTTTCTTCCGCCTCGAAAGGCTCTATTAATACCCTGTCTTTAAGTGGTTTTTGTTTCATTGTTGTATGCTTTTGCGGGTTATACTTTAAAATCTCGTAATGCTTCCTATCATATTTTATGCCAAAGCCGGAGACGGTTTATAAAAGGGGCGAGCGGGCATTGTTCAAAAAACAGATATACAGATAATTAACCAGCACAAGTCAGTCCCTTGGCCTTAGATGGGGGTTGTCCCTTTACTGACATAATAAAAAGGTGTCAGCCTGTAATATGACAAGCTGACACCTTAATAGATCTTTTCAAGGCCCTGAAAGCAATTCCAGCCTACTCCTCAGGGCTGAGCGGATTTTGCTGGGGTTGCTGCTGCGGCTGCTGAGCCGGTTGCTGGCCTCCTTGTTGGCCTCCTTGTTGATTCTCAGGCATCGATGTCGGGAAGGAAGGCATTTGAGATGGATCAACAGCATTATCAATTTGCTCCTCTATCTTGGAACGCTCTTGTTGTGTTCCCCGGGGTATGGTCATGCTGGCAAGCAAACTCAACACCAGCAGGGTGACCGCAAGCGTCCAGGTTGCCTTTTCCAGAAAATCGGCAGTCTTTCTAACCCCCATCACTTGATTGGAGCCGGCAAAATTGGAAGCCAGGCCTCCGCCTTTCGAGTTCTGAACCAATACAATCAGTACCATCAGAACACTGACAATGATGATCAACACGGACACTAGTAAATACATAGTAGGCTTTATTTTTCTTGTTCGTTAATCTTGTTCCTTAACCATTTAATTTGCTCTGCAAAGTAATTACTTTTTTCTGGATATTTCAAACTTAATTTTTCAAAAGCTTCAATGGCTTTATGAAAATATCCCTGTTGAATGTATACCTGGATAAGTTTTTCGGATGCCAGGTCATCCTTTTCCCGGACGCTATCCTGTGAGATGTCGCGGTTTTCCTTATTCCCGGGAGAAATATGGTTCATCTCCGGGACATTATTTATAAACTGATCAATCAGGTCATTTTGTTGCTGCTTTGAGGTTTGCTGGTATTTCCGGTAATCGTCTTCCGTAAAATACTCGCCGCGGAATCCCGCTTTCAGCTTATCGCGGCTGGATGATCCCGGTGGTGATTGCTGTGAGCCCGCCTCTTGCGAATCCGATGCGGTATTCTTTGGATGTTCCTCCTCGGGCTTTTCCCTGGGGGGCTCGTGATCTTCCTTTTTTGTTTCACTTGGTGCCTGTTCGTCAGCTTCCCGGGAATTATCCAACTCAAAGCTGTCAGCCTGGCCGGTGGATGCCCCCGGCTGGCTGGCCGGTTCCTCCTGTTTGGAAGATTGCTGATATTTCTCCCGCAAACGTTGGGCCATTTTCTCTTCCACCTGAGAGACTTTGTCGATGATAAAAAAGTCGGAGCCCAACTCGGGGGTATTCTGATCCCGATCACCGGCAGCGCCCTTTTGTTCGGAAAGGGTGGCCGAGATGCGGCTTCTGAGGTACTCGGTGGAAAAATCTTTGTCCTTTCTTCCAACGCTGGTGGCCTCCCTGGCAGGGGGCTTTCCCGAAGACTCCTGTTGCTGTGAAGTTCGCTCCTTCCCTTGTCCAGCCTGATCCCCCTCTGGAGCTGGATGACCTTTACCAGCCTCTGGCGTTTCTTCACCGCGATCTTTTTGATCAAAGGAGGCCGCCCCGGTTTTTTGACCGCCGGATTCGCCTTGTGCATTTTCTGAAACAGCTGAGCCGGTCGCTTCCGGGGTGACAAACGGTTTCCCCGCAGGACTTTGCCCCGATGATTTAGGCTGACGGAAGCCCTTCCCTTCATCACCGGCTTCCGCATCCAGTTGGTGAACCATCCGCAAAAACCGATCACGGTCCTGAATATAAACAGCCGATTGCTGGAGAAACTCGCGGTACCGGGGATCATTAATGTTTTTAAGATTCAACAGAAAAAGGGCGTAGGCCGTATGAAAATAGGGGTACTTGCTCAACAGGGCCCTCAGCTCAGAAAGGCTGTATTCATTGAGTTGATGCGGATTATCCAGGTATTTGATCATCTCTTGTGTTGTCATAGGGCGCCGTTACCAGTTGACCACCGATTTTCTGAAGATGTCATCTACCAGCTTTTCGGTAATGGATTCCATCAGTTGATCTTCCACATCAGATAGATTTTGGGTAGACTCAAAATCTTCATATTGGGAAAAATCAGTTTCAAAACTATTGTCGGGATGCTTGCGGTTTTCAAATTTGACATGAACCCGGATGGTCAACCGCGTCATACTGGCAGTTTGATCGCCGCCAACGGCCACCGGGCGGGTCTGATAATCGGTGATGCCCCCGCTGAAACTCAGATGGCCGCGTTCATCGACAAAAGTCAGGCTGGTCTGCGATTGAAATTTGTCCTTCAGCTCATTGGTAAAATACTGGCTTATATTGGCCGGACCTCCGGGTGCCCGATTGGGAAAATCCTGCACCGAAATGGTTTTGACATCGGGCTTAATGTTGGCTCCACCCATCGAATATTGTACGGTACATTCACTGGTCAGCAGCAGGGTTGCCAGCAGAACCATGATTTTGATCGGGATCCTCATGTTATTCCAGGTTGTATTCTTTGATTTTTCTATAAAGGGTCCGCTCGGAGATTCCCAAATCCTGGGCGGCGTATTTGCGTTTGCCACTGTGCTTATCCAGGGCTTTGCGGATCAGTTCGATCTCCTTATCCTGAAGCGAGAGCGACTCCTCAATGTATTCTTCGGTATCCTGAATCGGTGCTTCCTCGCGTTTGCCGGGCTCCGGCTCCTCCTCCTTCTTCGGCTCCGCCCCCGCTTCAATGATACCATCATCAGAAGTCTGATGCAACCGTTGCATCAATTGCTCGTTGTCTTTTTGAACTTTGTCCACATCAGCTCCCTTCTCAATGATTTCATTCACCAGCTTTTTCAGGTTATTGATGTCACCTTTCATGTCAAAAAGGATCTTATAGAGGATCTCCCGTTCAGAGGAAAAGGTGCGCTCATCCACTGCGTTGCGATAGAGGGCCGGCAATTTGTCAATATTATAATCGGGCAAATACCGCTTCAGGGTTTCGCCATCCACGATACGTTCCTGCTCAATAACGGAAAGCTGCTCGGTAATATTTTTCAGCTGCCTGACATTACCCGGCCACCTGTAATTGAGCAGGATTTCTCGGGCTTCATCGGTCAGCTTAATGGGCGGCATCCGGTAATGCTCGGCAAAATCTGTGGCAAACTTCTGAAACAACAATACAATGTCCTCGCCCCGTTCCCGCAAAGGAGGAATAACAATGGGGACGGTGTTGAGCCGGTAATAAAGATCCTCGCGAAAGCGGTTCTCCTGGATGCTGCGCACCAAATCCTCATTGGAGGCAGCAATAACCCGTACATCAGTTTTCTGCACCTTGGATGATCCCACCTTAAAAAACTCGCCGGTTTCAAGTACCCTTAAAAGCCTGACCTGGGTAAAAAGAGGCAACTCGGCCACCTCATCCAAAAAAATGGTTCCTTTATCGGCCACCTCAAAATAACCTTTCCGGCTTTCATGCGCCCCGGTAAAGGATCCCTTCTCATGACCGAACAACTCTGAATCAATAGTTCCTTCGGGTATGGCGCCACAGTTCACCGGTATATACTTACCATGTTTCCTTGTGCTGAATTGATGGATGATCTGGGGAAACACTTCTTTTCCGCTGCCGCTTTCCCCGGTAATTAAAACCGACAAATCAGTGGGGGCCACCTGCCTGGCGGTATCAATGGCCCGGTTTAATTGCGGACTGTTGCCAATGATGCCAAACCGTTGCTTGATTGATTGAATATCCATCCACGCCTTTCCTTTTAAACGATAATGCTATTTTCAATAGAATATGACAAAATTACAATTTTATTTGATTTTTTTGTAATTTCAATCTCCTTTTGATTAACGATTTATAGTGCATTCTATTTCACTGTCATTAAGTCATAAACCGGGGCCCTCGCTCCTCACTCCTGTTAGTGCATCCCGCATGCACTGATCGGCAAAACAAAGCAATACATAAATCATGCGGGCTCGGTGGTGATCGTTCCATCAAGAATTGATAATATTGCAATGCTCCGGGGATTGACACCCCTTAATAAGTCTTTCTACCAATGAAACCCCCATCCAAGAACTTACACAACAAGGCAATGAATAAAGCATGGGGGTTCCATGGCAGAGGGAAGCAAACCATGCA
>CAJXLK010000011.1 GCA_913055635.1 uncultured Bacteroidota bacterium | reverse complement strand
TGAGAGTATAATCGATTTCAATAATCTTACCGACGTAACCATTTCAATTCCACTTTGGTCCGATTGAGAGCTCAAAGAAGGTGAAGCCCTGTTTACCTACCAACTAAATTTCAATTCCACTTTGGTCCGATTGAGAGTCGTGACCGCCTCGAAACTCTCATCGAGAAAGGGGATTTCAATTCCACTTTGGTCCGATTGAGAGTGATCAAGCCAGTGATTTTGTTGAAAAAATGATTTGGAATTTCAATTCCACTTTGGTCCGATTGAGAGTCAATATTGTAAAACGCTAAAATTTAGACTAACAATTTCAATTCCACTTTGGTCCGATTGAGAGCCAGGCCAATAAAAATTTACCATAATATTTTTGTGTTATTTCAATTCCACTTTGGTCCGATTGAGAGAAAACGACGTTGATCTTTTATCTCAAAACATCCAATTTCAATTCCACTTTGGTCCGATTGAGAGCCGTGCCAACAAAAAAGGCATTTTTGAACCGGCTCAATTTCAATTCCACTTTGGTCCGATTGAGAGTATCACCACCACAAAGATTATTTTGCTGCCAATTATATTTCAATTCCACTTTGGTCCGATTGAGAGGCGTTAAAAACGGCCGAAAAAAATACCGAAATACGGGCATTTCGGCTTCCAAATTTATAAAAAATAATGTCTAAAAATCGTCGACCCCCAATAAGATATTTTGACCCCGGGGTTCGACAACCTTCCTGTAAAGCAGAAAAAATAGTATGTCAAAGAACATTGGAAAAATGATCAACCCAATTTTTATTCGGGTTTTACCTGTAAAAATTGTTGGGTCGACGACCTAAAGAAAAATATCTTCTTTGATCTTTTCCATGTCAAAGCCTGATTGATAACAATATACATCCTGCCAGTTTAACAAATAAATGTACCCATATCTTTCCTCCGGATAAGTGTATTCTTTTAATCTGTTGACCTGGTTCGGGAAAACTGAAATGATAAATTGCGACATAATGCCAGCTATCCTCTTAAGGTTGATGTTTTTTGAGACAAATTCAATGTCGCTGTTTTCTACCAATTCTATGTATTTGTTGAATACCTCTTCACCTGATACGGTATCCTTATTATTGTGGTCCAGATTAAATGCCTCCAAATCAGATTTGTTAAAACAGGTTTTGTCAATTTCCAACGGAATGAACATGGATTGAGTTTGCTGGTCAATCAATCTGAATTCCTGATCAATCCTTTTAAGATTAAGGACTTTAAAATATTCCCAATATTGACTTCGATCATTGAATAAATCCTGGTTTTCTTTTTTTATTTGTTCATTGACCCGCTGATACAATTCCTGATAGTTTTTCGTTTTTAGTATGCTAAGATAATGATTATCAACCCATTCATCCGTCGTTTGAATTTTGTATCTGTAATCACTACCATAAATCGTCTTTGTCTGATAATAATCAAAAATATAAAGCTTACATGCGCTTTTATCTGCTTCCCGGTTGATGCGTCCGGCAAGTTGTTCTTCACTGTCAATCAATGATCGATCCTTAAATCCTACATCCATATCAATATCAATCCCGGCTTCAATAACCTGAGTGGTACATAGAATGACCTTGCTGTCTGTCTCATGCTTTATGTTGTTGATGATTTCTTTTCTCCGGCCTTCTAGGATTTCTCCCGAAATCAAATATTTGGCATATCCTTTAAATTCATCCTTGTTGTCGATGGTTTTAAAAAAATCTGATGCAGCACGTTTTGAGATGAACTCAATGACTGCTCTTACCCTGCCGTTGTTGTTTGTACCATATTCTTCGGATTTTTCGTAAACAAAATCTGAAAGATTGTCCAAAAATTCATTCCGCTCTTCTTGTGTTTTTGGCTTTTTCCAATTCATGTATTCAAATTCTATTCTGTCTCCAAAATTGGGATTCTGAAAATATTGATCGCGGTTTTCGACAAGTTCGGTGATTTTATTTCTTGTTGTTTCATCTAAATCATCAATCTTGGGAAGTGTGGCCGACATGATCAGGACCTTCATATGAAACAGCCTGGCATAATTATCAAGAAAGTAAATGATTTTATCCCAATGTTTAGGCGGATAAGATTGTAGTTCATCTAGGATAACAACCGAATTGGCAAGTCGGTGCAGCAAATAATTGTCCTCCTTGGAATTGCCTTTCAATATATCAAAGAACCGAATATGGGTTAGAAGAGTAACCGGATAATTTACAAACAGATAATCAATATAATTTTTATATTCACTTCCATATGCCCCCTCATCTGTTGTTTTTGCATGAAATCCCGCCTTCGAATGGAGTTGAATAAGCTCATTGTCATTGATATCTATCGTATCCTTAATTGCTTGAGCGGTTTGATCAACAAGGGTTGTGAAAGGAAATACATAATATATACCGGAAAGCCCCGGATCATTCTTTAAAAGCTCCGTTGCAAAAGCTATGGACAGGTTGGTTTTTCCACTGCCGGTGGGGGCTTCTAAATAAAATAAATGTTGATCAATATTTTTTCGCAGGTTGGTTATAGCTTCTGAGCCAATTTTTTGACGAAGTAAATTCAGGTTTTTATTGTTTTTATCTTCCAGCTTTGTAAATGGTATTGAGCTGTATTGAGGGGTATTTTCTATCAGTTCCTTATTGTAGGGTTTGTCGGGATTTGAGGCAAAAGAAGAAACAATTTTTGACTGCATGCTCTCATCAATAATACCAAAATCTGATGTTTCCAAATTATTCATATATTCAGATGTAGCATAGTAATCGGCAGCTGTTATTAAGGAATAGTTTAATTTAAAAAGACCATACAAGGGAAAACCCGTTTTACCATAAGCAGAACTTTTCTTTTTGATCATCTCCAATACCTTTTCAGTATTGGTAAGAATATTTGTTGAATATTGTTGATAAACATCAAAATGAATGTTTTCCTCAAATAATAAAGCGCTATTTATGGTATCTGTATCAAATTCAGGTTCATTGTCTATGTAACTTCCATGATGTTTAAGAATCGAATTAGCCAAGAATATAGTAAGAGCTATTAATATTTCCTGTTCATCTTGGTATAGGGTTTGACGATCCGATACTATTTTTCCCAAATAATAATTAAAAAATAAAAACGCGCTTAATCTGGAATGTTCAGATCCAAATGTTATTTTTTTCAAAACCTTAAATTGCGGATTTTTCATTCTTTTGGCCTGAAAATTGTCATTGATTTTTCCAAAATCATGAAAAAACATGGTAGCCCAGAAAATTTCTTTTAAATAATTTCCCGTGGCTACCGGATTACTCATTTCCTTATAAATTAGCAAACTTTTTTCAATCAGCTTGTCAATGATGTCTTCAAGCTGAAAAGTATTTATAATTTGTTCCCAGTATTTATAAACAAGGGAGTTGTGTTCACGGAGGGTTTCGGGGGCTTTGTGATTATGAATATGGGCCCAATATCTTTCATGATTTTTTATGAAAGCATTCAGATTCCCAGCATGATGAGATATATATTTAAAAGAGTTGAATTTTAATGCCATTGTCTAATTCATAGAGATTTTCTGTTTGATAGCTTTGCTTAAGCGGATAGTCCGTAAAAGCGAACGGAAAATATTCATATTGAAATAGGGGAGGTCCCTGGTAATCTACTGGTAAATTCTCAAAGTAAATAAAACTCCCTGTTTGTCCTTTAATTAAATCAAAAAGATCCTTTTCTTCTGTTTGTCCTTTCAATTTTTCAGATTTCTTAAAAATGCTTTCAATAGAAAAGGAATCTTTAGCAATGAAAGGTTGAAAGTCATATTCTTTATAATGATACCACCATAGTGAAAAATCGTTTTTTCCTAAATATGGTAGATATTCAGCCTTATATTCCTTTAAATATTCCTGAAGTTTTTGATGTTTTTCATTTTCTGTACTAAGTAAAAGGAAAATCCTAAATGATGGTGCTATCAGGGTTTGTTCAGATACCATTAGGTTTCCACCTTGCTCATCACTGGCCATTCCAGTGGTATTATTATAGGTAATAACTGTTTTTTGATAATTGCCATTTTCATGCTCCAGGGGCTGAATTCCAATTTTTAGATCTTTTAATTTATTGTAATACTCAGGTAATTCGCCCTGTTTGTTGAAACCCTGCAGCCCGAGGACGGCCCCGAAAATTCCAAGCAGTGCCGGTTTGTGAATTAAATTAAAAGTCAGATAAACCGGTTCGTTGGTGTCGGGCTTTTTTAGCAGGCCAAAATCAGCCTTTATGTCTATTGAGATAAGTCTTTCCATTGTTTTATCTTTTCTATTCCGTCAACTTCTCTGAATTTGGAGAACAACATCTTTAGTCATATTATTAAAACTAAAGATGTTGTTTATCAATAATATAAGATTCTATCTCCGGCATTTTTGATTCTAGAATCCCCTGTCAATCAAAATAATGATATGAGTTGCTGGTATGAATTAGAATTCTTTTAATTCGGAAAATTCAGGTTCCTTTTCAACCGTGATGGAACCTGGATTTTTAAATATTTCAACCTGTTCAATTTCATCTTGATATTTTTTCAAAAGATCATTTAATTCTGAGAAATCTGCTACGACTTTTCCATCTTGCTTTTCTTCTTTAAGTTTGATGAGCTGTGAAAAATTAGGCAACACCAATTTGGAATCCTGATTTAACTGAACCCACACCAGCAATTCATTTTCGGTACCACTCTTTGAGGTTGAATCATAATAAGTAGCCCCTCGCTGCATGGCTTCCTTGAGTTTATTGATATCTTTTTTAGTAAGTTGCTCTGAGGTTTTGCCCAGGTATTCTTCAAGATTTTTAGGATTTATTGAAAAATGATGCAAATAATGACCTTCATGCAATTTCGATTGTCGCCCAATAGTGGTCTGACCTGTTTCTTTTTCTTCACTTTCTTGTTCTTTTGGATTTCTAAAAGGAGAAAGAATTTGTTCACTATAGATGTTGTTCTCATGCCATATGTTCATACCATGATTGACTTGAACGGGACCGTGTAGCGAGAGGGCTATATTGCCTCCTTTTGCTTTCATGGCAAATGTTGCACCGAACAACCGAATATCTATACATTTCAGCAACTCATCCAGTGCTTCCTGTTTTGATTCTTTGCTTTTTGCATCAAATTGTTTCTTTTCTCCCAGTTTGGCTTTAAAAGCCTCTTCAAGGGTGTATGGATTTAGATGTTCATCAAGACGCCTGAAAAAGAATACATAATCCTCAGGAAATACATCTTTAAGATAATTCCTTAGTGTGTACTTAAACGCCTTATCCGTAGCATATACTGTGCCATCAGGCAATGTTCTGGGTTGTCCGCTAAAATCAGCATTGTAATTTGAATTGATTGCTTTTACTATAGCTGCGCCAAATACTCTGTTGGAAAATTTTTGATTGTCGGCCATATTAAAAATATTTTAATGATTATTGATTTTCATTTTTTTCATATATCACTGACTCTGAAAAATATCCCGCAAGGAGGTACCTTTGATATTTTTTGATGTTCACCCGGGTTTCATAAGCCAATACTTCTTTTGATAACCTCTCAAACCTTCCTTTGCCAAAATTTATGGCATGTTTGTATGTATTTATTGTATTGCTGATTGAATCCTGAAGCAATTCAGCTTTTGATTTCTGTAAAAAAGGTTCAAGCATTGCATGTGACTTGTTGCTTGCCTCACTTTGATTAAGCAAGTAAAAGATTAACTGTCCTGCAGCAAATGCAAATTCTGCCGGATCTTCAGAAAGATTTTCACCATCGTGGGCAACCTTTCTACATTTTTCCATTAATTCAGGAATTTTTGATGCCATATTTTCTCGGTTTTTATTGGGATTATAAAAATAGTTATAAAGACTAAACCAGATATTAAGTTTTTGTTTTATTGAATAATCTTTATCCCCTTCTTCATCATGGGTAATATCATCAAAAATGCTCGAAAGCATCATATCGTCAAACATCCAGGTTTTTATCTCCTGATGCCTCGATTTATAAATATAATCGTAAAAGGCTTTTCGGTATTTATAAAGAAGGTGATATATGGTATCGGTTAATCCGTATTCAGGTGCTACATCTATATCATCAAAATATCTTAACCATAAACCATTATTTTTTGTCTTTTGTACCAGTTGTTGATTGAATATTTTATTGATCACTTTGTTTTGAAATTCAAAGACATTATTGATCGACAGATTTCTCAAATTTCCTCCAAGAGGCAAGAACTCCTTTATTTGCAAATCGTTTACCCAGTATTTAAAAACGGAGACAAAATCCAGATCAATGATTCTGCTTTTTTTTGTCCCTTTAAAAAATATGAGGTAGTAATTTTGTAAATCTGATTTGTAGGTTTCTATCAGCTCCGTTACAATTTCCGAATACGTCTTTTTTCCTTGATCATTGTAAAGGCTCACTACTTTGTCATTTAATTCCTGCTTATCTATGAAAACAGGCATGGGATTGGGCAGTTGCCTGTTTCTTTGCATTTGGAAGAATTTCCAAAGTTTCATGGCCTCATTGCCTGGCACCCTGTAGTTATATTGTAATGGAGCAGTTTGGTGCTGCAGGAACGGCTTTTTATCCTGAAACAAACTAAGGCTATCGCTTATCCCGTATGTGATTGAGCCCAGTTGTAAATTGTATTTGTCCTTATTAAATACTTTTTCTTTAAGATAAGCTGCATGGGTTTCCTTGAAATCATCAATTGATGGATTTTTTAAAAATATATTTATTGTAAGATTGGCTTTTGAGTTTTGATATTCTTCCAATTGAGTAATAAAATCAGGAAAATTTTCAAGCATGAAATTTTTAAAGCAATCAAACCATTTCAGGTGCTCTCTTTTTTCTTTATTGATGTATTGTTCTGCTATTGTAAAGTACTGATCCTTCAGTTCATTAATCAATACATTTTTTTCATGTTTAACAAAATTCTTTTTGTTAAAACTTAAAGCAAAGGGGGAACAAGAAACATTATAAATTTTTTTGTTGGGATTAAAGATTTTTGCACTCGAAACAGGTACCGAATGTGTTTGGATTTTAAGACATCTTTCAAAAAAAGAATTCCATTCGGTATTTTTGTCATACATCTGTACGTCTTCGTCCTGAATATTGCCGGAAGAATCAGCGTTTTTTAAGATGCATTTACCATCCTTTTCTTCTATATCAAGAAAAATGTATAAGCCTTCTCTTAAAGGCAGGTTTTTGCTGAAGACTTCAGGATTATTTTTTTCCAGTTCATCGACAAAATTTGTGATTTCGTGAATCATAATAACATGCTTTATGATGTGATATAATTGTTTTTATCTGTTTCTGCACAACCGAAGCCCAGGCTGTTTTTTTCACCAAAACCGGCATAATAACCTAAACGAATCAATTCACTTGGCGCTTTGAGCCTGAACCGGTATAAATACCCACGCAGCTTGCTCTCCTGCCCGGTGCCGCTCTTTATGGTGATTAACCTGGATTTTGCCTTGCTTAAAACCTCAAAACCATATTCCGGATGCCCATTTACAGGCTCTTCTTTGTTATCCAACTGAGCATCCTCTATGACTTCGGGGCCTCGACCATAAAAGGCCTGATATTTCATTGCCAGGTTATTCATCAGCAACTTTCCGTAATGATTGCTTGTTGGATGTTTGTAATCGGCATGCTTTTGTTCCGGCGATTTCTTATGGCTGATCAAAACAGGAGAAAGAGACCTGAACTCCATGACAGCACAAAATTCCGGCTCAGAAAGCTTTTCTACTGTCCTTACCTTAAATGAGGCTTTTGACTTTTTATCACCAATGCTAAATTCCTGATGATGAAACAATCCGGAGATGAAATACTCCAGCGAATCAATGGGATAAAACGATACAATCAGTTTGACCACATCCGACTCAATATGCATCCGGTCACCATCTATGCTGAATTCAGGAACCTTTAGATTGGAAAAGGTGAAGAGCTTAAAACGTTTGTAATCATTGATATACCCCTCACGATGCAACCACTTTGCAAATTCGCTGTTTCCGTGGTTGAGGGTTTTGTATATCCACGACGACAATTCATATTGGTAATTTAAGGGAAGCACACCCTGCCGGGTAGGTTCAAGCGTTATTTGAAAGCGCATTATTCTGCTCTTTTTATTAAAGTTAAAAAAAAATTTGTCCCTCCAATTTGCTTGTATTCAATCATTGGCCTACAAATTTTCAACATATCTGCTAAGTGATTGATTGCTAGTGATATTTATTCCGGTCCTTCTGCCTGATATAAGGCCCCACTTATAGTTTAACTCATTTGGGGTTTTAATTCCAAATACAACCCCTCTTTTTTGTTGTCTTTTCCCATAAAAATTTGATTCAGTTGGTGTTCTGATAGAGCTCTAATTTTTTTGCGTTTGTTTAAAGTTCCTCATTCTTTGACTGGCTTGACTTTGATTTAATTCAAGCGCAAGGGAATTATCTCATGATAAATATTCAGCATAGTTTTTTTATGCAAGGTAGGTACCCGGGGTGTCAATTTGTGTCATAAGCGCTAAAAAATTCCGGCAGGTGAAGCCCTAACCTCCGATGCTGGTTTGATTGGGGCCTTTTGTCCTTGCAGGCTGGCCATAAAAAAAGGCCATCCCAGGGGGGACGGCCTTTTTCTCTGAAGTTAGCTTTGGCGAAGCCTTATCTTGATATCAGAAGGGTCTGAAGCTTCTCGAGCATCTTTTTGACTTCTTTGTCATCCTTATAGGGCTCGAGGTTCTTGCTGATCGCCGCCAGCGAAGCATCAATATCCGATCGGATTTTGTTGAACTCTTGCATGGTCTGCTGAAAATCTTCGGATTGCTTGGCTTTTTGGAATTCTTCGCTGCCAGCTTTCATGTCGCTGTATTTTTCATCCAGGGTAAGGGCGGATTCCCTTACATCCTTCATGGCTCCGTTCAGGTCGCGCAAAACGGTAAAGGCTTCCTCCTTGTTTTGGACCTGCTTCGATTGTTGTTCAATCTTGTCGATCTCCTTAGCGGCACTTCTCATATCCTTCATCGGGGTCTCGCTTCCGCAGCCCGCCATGAAGATCATGCCAGCTAAAAGACTTGATATAACGATTAAGCGCATTTTCATAATCTTATATTTTTCTATTGCTTGGTTAATAATTTGTATTGATCCATTTTGGTCGGATACCTTATTCCTGACTGGTTTGATCCGATTTGGAGGCATTTTCGAGGATTCTCATGATCGAGAAGATGAAAATGCCCGACAATATGGTCAGGCCCACGAGCAGGGCGAAGAATTGCCATATTTCGACGATATCCCAGAGTTTACCGACCAGACCGGCCAGCAGGTTACCGATGGCGGTAGCACCGAGCCAGCCACCTTGTGCCAGACCGCTAAACCGGGGCGGAGCCACTTTGGCGACAAAGGAAATGCCGATGGGACTGAGGAATAGTTCAGCCACGGTCAGGGTCAGATAGGTTCCGATCAACCAGTAGGGACTCAACCCGGTCATGCTCTGAAGCTTAAAGGCGCCGGTCATCATCACCACAAAGCCGGCAGCAGTCAGGAACATGCCAATACCGATCTTACGCGGTGAAGTCGGCTCTTTGCCCCGTTTACGCAGCCAGGTAAAGAAGCCTACGATCAATGGGGTGAGGAACACGATAAAGATCGGGTTGAAATGCTGGAACAGCTGGGGTTCAATCTTCGGATTGGCCGCAAATGTAGAGTAGGCCCAGTAGGCAAGTCCTGCACCGACAACCAGCAGGCCGCCGCCAATGGCTTTATTGCGGGTAGAGGATTTGCGGCGCAGCAACAGAATCAAACCACCGATGGCTGCAAGCAATGGCAGGAACGAGCGCAGATCGAAGAACAGATAGTCGAACCTGGAAACATCGCTGACCGTGAAGTCACGGGCAAAAATGGTCAGGGTAAATCCGTTCTGGTGGAAGGCCATCCAGAAGAATGCCACCGTAACAAATACCAGACCCAGGGCAACGAGTCGTTTCTTCTCTTCTTCTTTCGACATCTTAACGGTTTCATCCTTTTTGCCTTCTTTGGCGGCTTTTTGTTGCTTCTGCTTTTCCGTTATGTCGGCGTGCTTGTAATACTTACGGAAAGCGGTGAAGATGATCAACGACACCAGCATACTGATGGCCGCTACTGCAAAAGCACCACTATAACCTTTGGAAAGGGTGGTGGGGTATTCGGTGATGAACTCCTGGAGCCCGCCGGCAAAGTTCATCTCACCCATGAAATGTTGCAGCTTCTCGGTGTAAGTCTGTACCCCTGCAAAATTGGCTTGTACCGTGTTGGTCATCTTGTCCAAAAAGGGATGCGGGGTGGCCTGCAGGTTGGACAGGTGGGGAATGGTGCTTTCGTAACTGAAATTCTTTCCGGAAAGCATCCAGTTCACAACACCCGTTGCGGCGTGCGGAGCAAAGAATGCACCAATGTTAATGCCCATGTAGAAAATGTTGAATGCGTTGTCGCGGTTGGGCGCAAACTTGGGATCATCATAAAGCTTGCCGGTTAATGCCTGCAAATTGCCTTTGAAGAAACCAGTACCCAGTGAAATGACAAACAAGGAAATTATGATGATCACCTTGCCTTGCATCGCAAAGAAACCGGGTGAGGCCAGCAGCATGTAACCCACGAACATGATCACTGTTCCCAGTGCAATGGTTTTTCCGTAACCCAGTAAACGGTCGGCAACAATACCCCCGAGAATAGGCAGGAAATAAATACCAAAAAGAAAGCCTCCATAATAATCTCCGGCCTGGCTCGCATTAAAGCCGAAATTCGCCTGGAGATACAGAACAAAAATCGCTAACATGGTATAATAGCCGAAGCGTTCACCCATATTAGCGAAAAATGCCACTAATAGTCCTTTCGGATGTCCTTTTAACATAATTTATTGGTTTTTAGTTAACAAATGATACCCTTAGGTTCAATTCAAGCATGAAACAAATATAAAAATCTTTTTTTAGTCACCAATTTTGGACTTGTTGATGTTGAGGTGAATTTCAATGATCAACCAATCAGGCATATGTAAAAATGGGAAGGTTTTTGACACCACTTTTCCCCATGGGGTTTAATGACATTTTTCACAGCATATTTTACAGTCAGCTGACCAGAAGAAAAAGATTGCCGGGCTTTTAGTTTGGAGAGGGGGCTTGATTTGGCGAATATTTATTATTTTTGTTCGAACAATCCGTGTCGATATGAAGTTACTGCGCGCTGAACAGGTCAAAGATGTAGATGGCTATACCATAGAGCATGAGCCCATTCATTCGATCAATTTGATGGAGCGTGCGGCAGGTCGCATCACTTCGTGGGTCACCCGTCATTTTTCACCCAACCGGCGTATTTATGTATTTGCAGGGCCGGGCAACAATGGGGGGGATGGCCTTGCCGTTGCAAGGCAATTGAGCAATAAGGGATATATTGTGGAGGTGTACCTGGTCAAGCTTTCATCACGGCTTTCTCCCGATGCCACGGTCAACCTGGAGCGGTTGCGCCAGGGCGGGAAGGTTCGCGTCTCAACCATAGAGAAAGTCGGGGATTTGCCGGATATAGGAGGTAACGGGCTCATACTGGACGGGCTTTTTGGTTCTGGTTTGAACCGGCCCCTGGAAGGTCTACCGGCGGAAGTAGTGCAACATCTCAACCGGTGTCATGCTGTTCGCATTGCCATCGATATGCCCTCCGGGTTGTTTGGAGAGGATAATTCCTCCAATCATGATCAGGCCATCTTCCGGGCCGATTATACCCTGACTTTCCAGTTCCCAAATTTATCCTTTTTCTTTCCCGAGCATGAGGACATGGTAGGCCAGTGGCACATCATGCCCATTGGTTTGATGCAGGAGAAGATTGACCAGATCGAAACCCCTTATAACCTGATAACAAGCAAGGAAGTATCGCATAAGATGATCCCCCGCAAGCGGTTTGCCCATAAGGGCCATTTTGGGCATGTACTGATCATTACCGGCAGTTATGGCAAGATGGGGGCTGCGGTATTAACCTCCAAAGCCGCCTTGAGGACTGGATCCGGCCTGGTCACCACCCATGTACCCAGGCTGGGTTATCAGATCATGCAGACGGCCCTTCCTGAGGCCATGATCAGCCTGGATCTTTCTGACATCATCTTTTCCCAGGTACCTGGTTTGAAGTCCTTTTCGGCCGTGGGATTGGGTCCGGGCCTGGGCACCAAAGAGAATACCCGGACCGCTGTTGATACCCTCCTTGAACGGGAAAATCGTCCGGTGGTAATCGATGCCGATGCGTTGAATATTCTTTCATCCAATCCCGGTATGTTGGAGAAACTGCCCGCCGGAAGCATCTTAACCCCGCATCCCTTGGAGTTTGAACGGCTTACCCGGCCTGTCAATAACCATTATGAGCGCATCGAACTGCAAAGGCAATTTGCCCGAGACCATAACGTTTATTTAGTTTTGAAAGGAGGCAATACCACGGTGGCTTGCCCCGACGGCCGCCTTTTCTTTAATGCAGGCGGAAATCCCGGTATGGCAACTGGAGGAAGCGGAGATGTTTTGACCGGGATGATCACTTCCCTGCTGGGCCAGGGATACAGCCCCGAAGATGCTGCCATCATCGGGGTCCATGTCCATGCCCTGGCCGGGGACAGGGCCTCTGAAACATGGGGCCGACAAGCCCTGATGGCTTCTGATATCATCGATTCAATTGGTAAAGCTTTTAAATGTTTGAGCAATGAAGCATAAAGGTGTTTCCCTGATGACCCTTATTTTGATGACCCTCTTTGGGCTTGGCTGCAGCACTGGGGAAAAAACAACGGTCAAGGTTCATCAACTCGATAGCCTGGAGCAGAAGAAGGTTAACAAAGGTTTGATTTATGGATTGCCTGAGAGCCGCCTCTCTTTTGATATAAAAGTCATTCGTGAAAGGCGTGTGCCGGGACCTTATCATCAATACGGGGAAAAATTGCTGGGGCTTTCCGGAATCCCCCACGAAAAAACAGTTGACTGGCAAATTGCCGGTGTCAGCATCCATCAGTCCCCCCGCATCGATTATCAGCAACTCTACCTCGCCCAACCCAGGGGCAAAGTGAGGCTGGATTGGGAAAAATTTTCCCGCCAGGGTTGGATCATCCCTTTTGATCAGCAAAAACGGCAACCCGAAAAGACCTATTTCTATCCTGCCCCTCAGCCTGAGCAAGAGGTGTTGTTCAAGGATTTGAGCGTTAAAAAGTTTGTGGGCAAGGAAACCCGCACCGTCTATGAGAAGGTCTGGCGCGATTCGCTCTATGCCAGTGTGCCGGTTGAAAAGACCGAGACCATCAAGAAGGATCTGCCCGAAAAAGCCCGGGAAGCGGCCAGCTTTATTTTTATGATCCGCGAAAAACGTTTTGAACTGATCTCCGGTATGGGCGATTACTACCCCGAAGGTAATGCCATGGAAGCGGCCCTTAATAAAATGGATCAATTGGAACAGGATTACCTGGATTTGTTTGAAGGCCGCACTTTTTCTGATACCCTTCACTATAACGTACGCCTGACCCCTGATGACACACACCTGCAGGAACCGCTGATTTTGTTTCGCTTCTCCCAGCAGCAAGGCATACTCAAGGCCGAAGCCGACAAGGGCGATCCGGTTTGGCTGAATATTCATCTTCAGGAAAATCCACGACAGGTTAAAAAAATGGCCTCCTTGAACCAACGAAACCACGATTCTACCTTGTTTTATTACCGCACGCCCGTGGCTTCCCAACTGAGCCTTAAATACGGGGAACGGATGATCGCAGAGAAATACCTCGACATCTACCAGTACGGACCGGTGCTCAGAATGCCCCTGAAATTTTTGAACCGTTCGCGTTTTATCGATTATCCCGAGTATAAGTAGGATCTCTGAAAAAACAGTCCGGGTAGGCTTGTTTGAGAAGGATATATTCCCCAATGGGGTTGATCCTTATATGCTGATTATCAGTAAACAATTTAAAAAACGATCCCCTTCAGTAAAATCAACCCTCATTTAGCGTTTAGCCTTTCAAAACAATCAATGGTTATGCGTAAAATGGCTTCAATCAGCTGATTTGTCGACCAGGGTCGGCTCAAAATTCTTTTTGTAAGCCTTGAATGATTTTTTCTTATAAATGTCGTTGGCAAAAAATTTCAGGATGGGTTCCATCTTTTGCGGGCCATAGTAGCCAGGAACGGCAGTGATCAGCTGATTTTTTTCATCGAGATAGGCCACCGACGGATAGGACATTTTGCCCTTCAAAAGGGCTGCTGCCAGTTCATGGGGGTTGCGGCCCGATTCATTTTTACGGGTGAACGTGCGGCCCTTGAAGTGTACCTTTTTATTGGTCTCGGCATCAAAGCGGACCGGATAGAAGTTTTTATTGATATACCGAGCAATATCCGGGTGATTGAAGGTTGTTTTTTTCATTTTTTTACACCACCCGCACCAGTCAGTATAGACGTCAATGAGGATTTTTTTGGGATTTTCTTTATTGAGTTGGACGGCTTTTTGAAAACTGTACCAATGTACTTTTTCTTTCTGGGCCATTGAGCCGGTAGCGAGGGCTGAGAGGAGCAGAAGCAGGAGAAATCTGTGTTTCATGGTTGATGTGTTTTTCAGACAAATTGGTCTGGTATTTTTAAACGAAGAAGAATTCAATAAGTTACAAAAGGAGGCAAAATGGCCGTAGGACAACCATTTAATCAATTATCGGGCGGGATCAAATGACAGCAACACAGCCAGGCCAACATCTGTTGGCGATAAGGCATTGCTAACGGGAAAATTTTGTTACTTTTATGACGCTTTGAAAGCAATGTTTAATGCTTAAACCCTTTCTGATATGGCAAACCAGGAACTCAACTACAAACCATTCATTTCATCGGAGACCAAGATGACGGAGATGACGGTTCGCGGACTGATCATCGGCTTGGTCCTGGCCGTGGTGCTGGGGGCAGCCAACGCCTATCTTGGTTTAAAAGCCGGGATGACCATAGCGGCTACCTATCCGGCGGCCGTGATCGGGATGGCCATTCTGCGGGCTTTAAATGGAACGATTTTGGAAGAGAACTTCACCCGAACGGTCGGTTCGATAGGTGAGTCAGTAGCAGCCGGTGCGATCTTCACGTTACCGGCCTTTTTTATCTCTGGTATATGGCCTGAGTTTTACACCCCGGGGCACTACCTTATCTCTGCCCTGATCATGGTTACCGGCGGTGTACTGGGGATTATGTTTGTTGCATTGATTCGACGGGTGATGGCCAACGATGCCACCCTGCCCTTCCCCGAATCGGTAGCAGCCGCTGAGATCCACAAGACCGGGCAAACCGGTGGCGGCTCGAAGTATTTGTTCTGGGCCATGGGCATTGGCGGATTGGTCAAGGCCCTTGGAGAATTCCGGATTTTCCTGCCGGTTTATGAGAAGTTCATTCAATTCAAGACCCAGTTTATCACCGGAGCCGGAGAGGCGATTAAAGCCAAAGGCGGCATTCTGTTGGGCTCGCCTGGTCTTAAGCCGGCTTACATTGGTGTGGGCTACATCATCGGACCCCGGCTGGCTTCGCTGAACTTCAGCGGCGGGGTGATTGCCTGGGGCTTACTCACCCCGATTGTCTTATATTTCATTGGGCCCCATATAGATATGCAGGCCTGGGCCCAGTATTTGGTGGATGAGAATTTGGCCAAGAACATGAGTGCTGCCATGGATCAAGTTCAGGATCCCATGTTCCGCATCAGCGAAGTATGGAAAGCCATTGTACGGCCCATTGCCATTGGCGGCATGCTGGTGGGTACGTTCTATACCCTTTGGGGCATGCGCAAAAGCCTGGCCCGTGGCATCAGCCGTTCGATTCAGGATCTGAAAAAAACGGCTTCCGGTGCAGCCGCTGATGAGCGCATTGAAAAAGACCTCAACTTTGGCTGGATCCTGGCCGGTATTGTGGCCGCAGCCATAGCCACCTTTTTGATCGCTAAAGTGGTTTTTGGGGCTGAATTCATGACGGCCCTGATTGCTTCAGTGGTGATGGTCATTTTTGGTTTCTTCTTTGCTGCCGTATCGGGTTACCTGGTAGGGATCATCGGTTCCAGCTCGAACCCCATTAGTGGTCTGACCATTTCCACGGTGGTGGTCACGGCCTTGCTGTTGCTTATCCTGGGTGCCACCGGCACCAGTGGCGTGGCAACCGTGCTGGCTGTGGCAGCTGTGATCTGCGTATCGGCAGCTGTGGCCGGTGAGATGCTGCAGGATCTGAAGGCCGGTCACATCCTCGGGGGTACCCCCTGGCGGATGCAGGTGGGCGACATCATTGGCGTGATTGCCGCTGCTGCCGTTCTGTTTATCCCCCTGTTTATCCTTCATGCCGGCGATATTGAAACCGGCAAACAAATGGGCTATGAAGGGGGTTTTGGAAGTCAGGAACTGCCCGCTCCCCAAGCCAGCCTGATGGCCGTCCTCTCCCAGGGCATCATCGCCGGTAAAATGGCCTGGGCCCTGATCGTTGTCGGTATCCTCATGGGCGTCGGTTTCATCCTGATGCAGGTTAGAAGCCCCATGATCGTTGCCGTGGGTATGTACCTGCCCCTGGAAACAACCTTCGCCATCTTTATCGGCGGTATGATCAAAGGCATCCTCCAATATTATCAGAAACGCCGAAATCTTAGCGAATCAAGGGTCGGTAAATCCAATAACATCGGTATCCTGCTGGCTTCCGGCTTGATCGCCGGTGAAGCCCTCGTCGGTCTGCTCTTTGCCGGACTCGCCTTCGGTAAGGTCGACATCTGGAGATTCTCCGATCCGTCCTTCCTGACCAGCATCGCCTTCTTTATCGTATTGGGCATCATCCTGGTCAGAATACCTTTGCGCCGATCCGCCGGCAGTGACGTAGCCGAATCGGAGCAGGAAGCATAACTTTGCTGATCCAATAAAAAGAAACCGTCCGCCCGGGACGGTTTCTTTTTATTCCTTCTATGTGTGATGGGCCTCCCATCTCGTATTTTATACAAGCGATCCTGAACACAGTAAGCGGTCATTTAAGATGGCCTAAAGTTCCATCCTTTTTATTAAATTTGAACTCAAAGCAATTGAACCAATAATGGGGCTGAATTTTTTTCAACGAAGAAAAATACTGCGCAATACCAACCCAATGGATCTCCATCCGGTGAGGTTGCATGATCACCAATTTACCAAAGAAGGAAAGGTGTGTTTGATTGTCCCCAAATTCCGGAAACGATGGATGCGGGACTTTTTTATTAACGGTCGCCGGAAAAAACATTTCACCATTTATCTCGATGACCTGGGCTCTGCCACCTGGCTCGAGATTGACGGACAACGCAATGTAGAGCAAATCTGCCAGCGGCTGAAAGAAAAGCTGGGGGAAAAGGTTAAACCCTTCAATGAAGTGGAGGACCGGGTTACCAAATACCTCTCCCAGCTCTATGAACAACGTTATATTACCTTCCGCGAATTACAACAAGAGTATTCTGAATCAACCTAAAAAAATGGAGGAACCAACATGAGTGACATTAAACATTTAGATCCGAAACCCTTATGGGAAAACTTTTATAAGCTGACCCAGATTCCCCGGCCTTCCAAGAGTGAGGCCAAGGTCGTTGAATTCATTGAGCAGTTTGGCAAGGATTTGGGCCTGGAGACTTACAAGGATGATGTGGGCAACATCATCATCAAAAAACCGGCCACAAAAGGTTATGAGAACAAGAAGCCGGTTGTTATGCAGGGCCATATGGATATGGTACCGCAGAGCGACGGAGATTTTGATTTTGAGCGTCAGCCGATTGAAGCCTATGTGGATGGCGAGTGGGTTACCGCCAATGGCACCACCCTGGGGGCGGACAATGGCATGGGTGTAGCTGCAGCCATGACGGTTCTGCAGTCGGATGATCTCGAGCACGGACCCATCGAGGCTTTGTTCACCGTAGATGAAGAAACCGGGATGACCGGGGCCAGTGCTTTAAAACCGGGCTTGCTGGATGCCGAAATCCTGCTTAACCTGGATTCGGAAGATGAAGGCGAGCTTTATATTGGATGCGCCGGTGGCCTGGAAACCGTAGCCAGGTTTCACTATAAGACCCAGCCCGCCCCTTCCAACACCAAAGCTTATAAACTGGAGGTGAAAGGTTTGCAGGGTGGTCATTCTGGTCTGGACATCAAACTGCAACGGGGCAATGCCAATAAGATTCTTAACCGGGTGTTGTGGTATGCCAGCAACAACCTGGATATCGGCATCAGCTCGATTGACGGAGGCAGCCTGCGCAATGCCATCCCCCGCTCAGCCACCGCTGTAGTGGTGGTGCCCACGGCCCAGACCGGAGAATTTGAAAATTACGCCAAAGAGGTCCATGAAAGCGTTAAGAATGAACTGGCCGAAGTGGATCCCGATGTCAGCATTGAACTCAATGAGACCGATCTGCCGAAGGAAGTGATGGATGGCAAGACTCAGGAAAACCTGGTTCGGGCATTGTATGGCTGCCCCCATGGGGTGATGCGCATGAGCGATGCCATGGCTGATTTGGTCGAAACCTCCACCAACCTGGCTGTGGTTCAGTCCAATGGCGAACAGGTCTATGTCCAGACCCTCCAGCGCAGTTCAGTAGATAGCTCCAAAGAGGATCTGGGCAATATGATCCGCAGTGTTTTTGAGCTTGGTGGCGCTGAAGTGGTCCATGAAGGCGGCTATCCCGGTTGGAAGCCCAACCCCGATTCGCCCATCCTGAAAACCATGAAGGAGGTTTACAACCAGCATTTTGGTAAGGTGCCCGAAATCAAGGCCATCCATGCCGGCCTGGAAACCGGCATCATCAGCCAGAATTACCCCAACCTCGATATGATCTCTTTCGGACCTACCATCAGCTATCCCCACTCTCCGGGCGAAAAGGTCAATATCGAAACCGTTAAGAAGTTCTGGACCTTCCTGAAGGAAACCCTCAAGGCCGTTCCCGAGAAATAACCCTTAGAATAATTGCTATCCATCAAAGGCTGCCGGCTCCCTCCGGCAGCCTTTTTTATGCCTTCTGGTAAAGACCTCCCTGCAGAAGCCTGCCTTCATTCCTTAATATCCCCTTTAAAAATAATGCCTTTATTGGCCATCTCCTGATGATGAATGTCAGGGAGTGAAGACGCCCCCTTTGTTTAAAAATTCAACTTGTTTGTTAAACAAGATCGTGGTTTGATATGTTAGTGATATAACAAAACCTTCGGGAAAAGTCATACATTTTTCAAAGGGAATCGCTTTAAAATCAACCAATGATGCAAAAAAAGTTTTTAATACCGGGAGCGGGCTCTGCTATTGGTCAAAACCTGGTTCAACAACTCCTTCAGTCCGGCCATGCGGTTTATACGACCAGCAGAAAGGATCTGCCCCAGCAGAGTGATCAGCATGGGCACGCTCAAATGAACATCGTGGAAGATGATTTCCCGGAACATTTCCTTCCCGAATCACTGGATGGTTTGGTTTATTTGCCGGGTACCATTACCCTTAAACCTTTTCGCGGCTTAAAACCGGATACATTTGAATCGGATTTTCGCATCAATGTAATGGGTGCGATCCGGGTAATTCAAAAGGTTCAGAAGCTTTTCAAACCGGGAAGTTCGGTGGTTTTGTTTTCAACAGTAGCGGTTCAAAGGGGGATGCCTTACCATGCTTCAGTGGCCGTTTCCAAAGGCGCCATAGAGGGCTTGGTCCGGACCCTGGCCGCTGAACTGGCCCCTAAGGTTCGGGTCAATGCAGTGGCCCCTTCACTGACCAATACACCCCTAAGTCAGCGGCTTATCAGTACCGATGAAAAGCAGCAGGCCATGAAGGAGCGCCATCCCTTAAAGAAGATTGGCCAGCCCCGGGATATAGCCTCGATGGTTGCTTTTCTCCTTAGTCAGGAGGCTGGATGGATCACCGGACAAATCATGCACGTGGATGGGGGATTGTCAACCCTCAATACCTGACTTGATTTACAGAACTTTAAGTCAATCTTCATTCGGATAAAACGCGTTTGCATGGTATATCCGCCAGCAATATCCGGCAATTCACTCGATTCCTCATCCAAATCAAACACGCATGCACGGGATGATACAACAAGGAGATGCATAAAGCAAGGGGGCCCAGGGTGAGCCTTCCTAAGGTGAACCCTCCCAAAGTGCGTGTTCCCAGGTTAAGTGTTCCCAAGGCCAGCGTTCCGATAAGGATTGATAATGATGCAATACTCTGATTGATAACCTTTAATGAGACCTTATGACCATGAAATTACGCGGAAAAACTTTTAACCGGGTGGATATAGCCGTTACCCGTTGGATGGCTTCCAACGGGATGACCCTGATGCGCCTGAGCATTGGAATTATTTTTCTTTGGTTCGGCGGCGTTAAATACTTTACAGGGTTCAGCCCTGCCGAGGAGATCGCTACCCGTACCATTCAAACCCTTACCTTTGGCTTGTTTTCGCAACAAACGATTCTCTACGGTTTGGCCACCTGGGAGGTGTTGATTGGCATAGGCCTGATCTTTAATATTTTCCTCAGGGAAACGCTTTTGCTGCTATATCTTCAGATGATCGGAACTTTTATGCCGGTGTTTTTGTTCCCCGGGGAAGTCTTTGCACGGTTCCCATTCTCCTTGACCCTGGAAGGCCAGTACATCATCAAGAATCTGGTGCTGCTCAGTGCCGGTATTGTCCTGGGGGCTACCGTGCGGGGAGGCAAATTGAACCCGGAATCCTCTGGCTCCAATCAATAACTTGCTTTTACCCGGGTCTGACGCGAATCAATGTTTTCCTTTTACCTGAAAGGAAAAACAAGGGATTTTTTCGGAATCTCTATAATTTTCTTATTTTGGTGGCCTGAGAAATTAAAAGTATAAGCAGCGTAAGTCCGGAGTTTATGAGTGAAGAAGCAGGCCGTACCATCAACCTTATTGCCAAACAAGCCGAGGATTTTATTGATTCCATCCGGCCCCCGGAAGACATCAGGGAACAACTGGACGTGGGCTATACCTTCGAGAACAATACCCTTGAAATTTTTGAAATACGCCCCCGATGGGATAAGCAGGATGAAAAGGTCCACACCCCGGTGGTCAAAACCCAGTTTGTCAAAACGCGGGAAGTTTGGGTGATCTACTGGATGGGCAAGGGCGGAAAGTGGGAAAAGTATCCCCCCAAACCCGAAGTCGACAGCATCCGTGATGTCTTTGAAACATTAAAGAATGACCATTCAGGCCATTTTTGGGGATAGCCCCACGGCTGGCTTTTCTTAAAAGTCTTCCCCCAAAAAATCGGGCCCGGCAAATTGTGGCCAACCAAAACCTCTGTCATCAGCCCCTGCACGATGGTATCGAGCGGGTTTTCGATGAACAGTTCATTACCGCCCCCAGGCAGCAAATGGCTGAGGCATATCACCGTTATCTGAACAAGCTATTATGCTGATGGGGCTCTTTATGCATCGCCTTGTTGATTTTCATGTTTTTTCTGGAAATGCTGATTGAAAAGTTGTAATTTTTATACCCCGCTTAGCGGGGGTAGATTAAAACCCGACCCCGCTAAGCGGGGGTAAGTTAAAACCCGACCCCGCTAAGCGGGGGTAAGTTAAAACCCGACCCCGCTAAGCGGGGGTAAGTTAAAACCTGACCCCGCTAAGCGGGGTCAGGTCAAAGCGGGTTTAAGGATCAAGATCAGATGAGACGGTGGACTTTTTGTTGGACAGGCCTGTTGGGTGTTTGGGCCGGGTTGGTGCTTAGCCAGAGGGTGATGGCACAGCCTTTGATCAACGAGATTCCCGTAAACACTGCTGCGGCTGAAGCGCAGGTTGACCGGCTGTTTGCCGCCAGGCAGAAAGGCAATAAACCGGGAGTGGCAGTGGGGGTGATCAGGGATGGCAATGTGGTGCTACGAAAGGCCTATGGCAAAGCCAACCTTGAATACGCCATTGATATCACCCCGGGTTCGATGTTCCAGATTGCCTCGCTGGCCAAACAATTTACCGCCCTTTCCGTTCTGCTGTTGGCCGATGAAGGCCTTATTAACCTGGATGACGATATTAGCGAGTATGTGGCGGAGGTTCCCGATTTTGGCGAAAAGATCACCCTCGGCCAGTTGCTTTACCACACCAGCGGACTGCGGGACCAGTGGGGGTTGCTGGCCCTGGCCGGATGGCGAAGTGAAGACGTTATCACCCAGAGACATATCCTCCGGTTGGTGAGCTGGCAGAAAGAACTGAATTTTTCCCCCGGCACACAGTTCTTGTATTCCAACACGGGTTATACCCTGCTGGCAGAAATGGTGGCCCGGGTTTCCGGGGTCGGTTTTGCCGATTTTGCCCGCAAACGCATCTTTGAACCCCTGGGGATGAACCATACTTTTTTCGCCCAAACCCATGAACAGTTGATTCAAAACCGGACAGATTCTTATTACCAGCACGAGGGCACCTATAAGAATGCTCAAATCAATTATGCCCATGCCGGTGCGACTTCGTTGTATACCACTTTGGATGATTTGTTGCGATGGGTGATGAATTTTTCCGATCCGGTGGTCGGCAGCGAACGCATCTTTCAACAGATGCGCACCAGGGGTGTGCTCAATAACGGGGATACCATTTGTTTTGGCATGGGCCAGAGAATTGGAACTTACCGGGGGCTGCGGGTGATTAGCCACTCAGGGGCCGATGCAGGATACAGAGCTTTCCTGGGCAGATTCCCCAGGCAGCAGGCCGCGGTGTTGATCCTCAGCAATGATGCTTCCCTGGACGCGGAAGAAACCGGCTGGAGAATTGCCGACATTTATCTTCAGGGGGCTTTTCCCGAAAGGATCAAGCCCCTGATCCATTCCCCTGTCCCGGAAATATTGCCTTATTCCCATTTCCTGCCAGACCATCCGGAGCGGTACTGTGGCTTTTACTGGAGTGATAATTACGGGGAAGGCCGAAAGATTTATCTGAAAAATGATACTTTGTGGTACCATCAAATTGATTTTGTCGATCAACCCTTGATTCCTGCCGGATTGAACACTTTTTCAGTGGGTCGTCAGGGGGGAAGGTATAAATTGGTATTCAGCAACAGGAATGGCAAATCCAGGGCGATGGAATTATACAGCAACGGTCAGCTTAACGCCACCTTTGATTTCATGGAACCCTATCATTATAAATCCGAGATCTTAGCCCATTATGCCGGTGTTTATTTTAGTCCGGAATTAATGACCTGGTACCAGATTTACACCAGCGGAGATAACCTGGTGGTCAGCCATCGCCGCCTTGACAACATTGTGCTTGAACCGGTGCGTTTTGACCTGTTTCGCAGCGAAATTTGGTTTTTCAGGAAGGTGCAGTTTGTCAGAGACCGGGAGGGCCAACTTACCGGTTTCAATGTTTCCAACGAGCGGTTATGGGATTTGTGGTTTAAGAAGCTTCCTCCCTGAGGCGGTGGCTCTCTTCTATAAGTTTGCCCATTTGTAATTCCCCGGGCTGGCTTTTCAATGAACGGGGCACTCCTGTCAATGCACCTGCAATAGACATTAGATTTCAACCAGGTTTGAAGGCATCCCACCTGATGAGAAGCAGATATCTTCATGTTTCGTGGAGGCTTTAGGAGGTGCCTTTTCCTTTTCCGGCCACCACCAGGACGATTTCGCCTTTTATTTTTTTATCCTGGAAATGACGGGATAATTCGGCCAGGGTGCCCCGAAGGGTTTCTTCATGCATTTTTGTCAATTCACGGGATATGGAAGCCTGGCGTTGTTCGCCGAAATATTCGGCCAGTTGTTGGAGGGTTTTGACCAGCCGGTAAGGGGATTCGTAAAGGACGATGGTGCGTTCTTCCTGGCAGAGCCATTCAATGCGCTTTTTGCGGCCTTTTTTATGGGGAAGAAAACCTTCGAAAACGAACTTATCACAGGGCAGGCCTGAGTTGATCAGGGCGGGCAAAAAGGCCGTAGCTCCCGGAAGGGTCTCCACTTCTATTTGTTGCTCCAGGCAACGGTTGATCAGCAGGTAGGCCGGGTCGGAAATACCCGGGGTGCCGGCTTCCGAAACCAGGGCTGCCTTTTGCTGGTTGTTGCTGATCTGTTGAGCCAACAACGCGGCTTTTTTATGTTCGTTGAACTTATGGTACGATTCAATCCGGGCTTCAATGCCGTAATGATCCAGCAAATGTTTGGTGGTGCGGGTGTCCTCGGCCAGGATCAGATCGACCTCTTTGAGCAACCGCACGGAACGATAAGTGATGTCTTCCAGGTTGCCTACGGGGGTGGGTATGATGAAGAGTGTTGCCATGTAACAGGGTAAATGCGATTATTGGTAAACGGAAAATTTTCGCCGCACCAGCTCCATGAATTTTTGAACTTCCGGCTTTTCCTGATCCCAGTCGAAACGCTGGTTGATATAATGCTCGGCCTCCTGATAGCTGGGCAGTTCGTTGAGGATCTGGATGGCTTCATGGTATTTTTCCCGGTCACCATCGAACAGTTCGCGGATAAAGCGGAACTTGTCGTTCAACCCGATGGCTTTGGCCAAATCCTCGATGGGGCGTGATTGCATCCGTGTGGAAAGGTTGTTTTGGGGTTGTTTGCGGGCCAGGTCGTCGTGGCGGAATGTCCTGGTGTTTTGAAATTTATCGGCCACCACTTCGGGGCCCTCTGTTTCCTTGTTGTTGGATTCTCCTGAGGGTTTATGATGTTGCTGGGGGGAATGCTCATGGGAGGGGGTTGAATGATCCTGTCTCATCTCTCCTTCAGGGCCCCTGTCGGGATTACCCCCGTTTTCCCCACCTGCCGTCTCTTTACCGGTGGTGTCTTTAGCCGGGGTTTCTTCCTTTGGCGTTGCTTCACCCGGGGTTCCCTGAACCGAAGGTTCTTCCACAGGCGCTGCCTCATCCGGGTTTTCCCGGGTGGGTGTTTTACCTGGGGTTTCTTCCCGGGCCGATCCCTCTTCCTTGCCCGCCGCTTGGTTGAAACCATGAGCCTGGCTGGCTTCCGCTGGCGATGAAGGCCCGGGCTGCTCTTTCATCGCCCCCTTACCAGCTATGCCAGGGGCTGGGTCAGATGAATCACCCGCTCTCTGCTTCCTATCCCGGGGTGAACCCGAATTCCCCGAGTCCTGCATTCCACCGGTATCTTTACTTTTTTGGCTTTCAGAACCTGAATAGGGATAGTGACGATCCAGTATAACCACTTGATCATATAATTCCCGAACCTTTTGTTTTAACAGATCAACCTCCAACTTCGACATCTGCTCTGCCCGGGATAAATCAGCCGCATCATCTTCGATGGCTTGAATATCTTTGATGATGTTTTCCAGTTTGCGGTGAAAATCCATAATTTTGTTTTTATTTATAATTTTACAAAAATAACGAATAAATCAGGAAAATTAGTGACAATGCCATTTGAAAATACTGAAAACCACAGGTCCACAGGGGGTTGGATTGAAGTTGTCGTGGGGTCTATGTTTTCAGGCAAAACCGAAGAGTTGATCCGGCGGTTAAGAAGGGCACAATATGCCCGGCTGACCACTGAAATCTTTAAGCCCATCGTTGATACCCGGTATTCGGAAGAAGATGTGGTCTCCCATGATGAAAAAGCGATTCGTTCGACCCCGGTGGAGGCGGCTCAGAACATTCTGCTGCTGGCCAACCAGGTGGATGTGGTGGGCATTGATGAGGCGCAGTTTTTTGACCAGGGACTGATCGATGTGTGCAATGAGTTGGCCAATGCGGGTACCAGGGTGGTGGTGGCCGGGCTCGATATGGATTTCCAGGGCAAACCCTTTGGCCCGATCCCCGCTTTGCTGGCCACGGCCGAGCATGTAACCAAAGTACATGCCATTTGTGTCAGGTGCGGCAACCTGGCCCATTATTCCCACCGCAAAGCCCCCTCCAAAAAACTGGTTCTGCTTGGAGAAACCGAAGAATACGAACCCCTGTGCCGCCAGTGCTTCAATCAGATTAAAAATAAATAAAGCATGGCAGCGGCCAAATACTTAAAAAAGGTCGGGAAAGGATACATCCATAGGGATATTGAACAAGCAAAGCTAAATAAATGATTAAAAAAGATAGAGGAGTCCTTATCAATAAAGATGTTGAACAACCCAAGCCCAATCAAATGATTAAAGTTTGAGCCATCATCATCAATATAAGGATGTTGAGAACAAAGTAAGCCAAAATTAAATCCCGAAAATTGAATTTTTATGGCATATACCATAGGTGAACTGGCCCGAGGAATGGGTGGGGAGCTGCATCAGAACCGTGAATCGACCATTGTGCATTTGGCCATTGACAGCCGGAAAATTTTTGATCCCCGGCAAACCATTTTTTTTGCTTTGGAAGGCGACCGCCATGATGGCCATGATTATATTGATGAGCTTTGGAGGAAGGGGGTGGGCAATTTTGTGGTAAGGCGTTTGCCCCGCGATATTGACCGCTACACCGATGCCAATTTTGTCAGGGTCGACAGCACATTGGGGGCTTTGCAGCAACTGGCCGCTGATCATCGTGAGCGTTTTAATTATCCTGTAATCGGTATTACCGGGAGCAATGGCAAGACCATTGTGAAAGAATGGATTTATCATCTAATGGCTGGTAAGAGGCGATTGGTGCGCAGTCCGAAGAGTTACAATTCCCAGGTGGGTGTGCCCCTGTCGGTGTGGAATATGGCAGAAGGGTTTGATTTAGGGGTTTTTGAGGCCGGTATTTCCCGGGTTGGTGAGATGCAGCGCCTGGCCGGGATCATTCGGCCTGATATCGGCATTATGACCAATATTGGTGAAGCCCATCAGGAGAATTTTTCGGGTCTGGAGGAGAAGATCCGCGAGAAACTGCAATTGTTTGAAGGGGCGCAGGCGATTATATACTGCCGCGATCATGATGCCATCGACCAGCAGATCACCGGAGATTCCCGTTGGAAGGGCAAGCAGCTGCTTACCTGGTCGTTCAGGGGCGATGCAGATCTGACGATCACCCGGGTGGAAAGCGGCCTGGGGTCTTCTTCTATTCAGGCCCTTTACCAGGGGGAGGCCCTGGAAGTGACCATCCCATTTACCGATGCCGGTTCACTGGAAAATGCCATTCATGCCTGGCTGTTGATGTTGTACCTGGGCATTGATCACCCGCACATCCATAAAAAGATGGGGGATTTGCCTGCCATTGCCATGCGCCTGGAGATGAAGAAAGGCATCAACAACTGCACCCTGATCAATGACAGCTACAATTCCGACCTGGGATCGCTCCATATTGCCCTGAATGTATTGAATCAACAACAGCAGCATGTCCGCAAAACGCTGATCCTCTCCGATATCCTGCAAAGCGGGCGCAACGACCAGGATCTCTATGACGAGGTGGCCAGCCTGGTGCAACGCAACCAGGTTGACCGGATGATTGGCATTGGGGAAGCGATTTCCCATAACCACGATCGTTTCAATATTCCCGCACAGTTCTACCGCTCTACAGAGGCTTTTTTGACGGCTCTCACCAGCCAGCACTTCCGAAATGAGGCCATTCTGGTGAAGGGCTCACGAAATTTCCACTTTGAGCAGATCACCCATGCCCTGGAAGAAAAGATGCACCAAACGGTCCTTGAGATTGACCTGGATGCCCTGGTCCATAACCTGAATCATTTCCGTTCCCTGCTGAACAACCAAACGCGGCTGATGGTCATGGTCAAGGCCTTCTCCTATGGCAGCGGCACCTACGAGATCGCCAACCTGCTCCAGTACCAGCGGGTGGATTACCTGGGGGTGGCCTTCGCCGATGAAGGGGTTACCCTTCGGGAAGCTGGCATCACCCTGCCCATCATCGTGATGAATCCCGAAACAGCCGGTTTTGGCATGATGATCGATTATGAGCTGGAACCCGAAATTTATCACTTTCAGGTCCTGGAGCAATTCAACCAGGAGTTGGCTGCCAGCGGGAGGAAGGAGTACCCGGTGCACATCAAACTGGATACAGGCATGAACCGCCTGGGATTTAAACCCCTGGAGGTGCCTCAGCTGATTGACCAACTCAGGGCGTCTGACCGGCTTCGGGTTCATTCGGTCTTTTCGCATCTGGCCGCAAGCGATGAACCTGAGCAGGATGAATTCACCCGTCAACAAATTCGTTCTTTTGATCACCTGAGCCGGCAAATAGCAGATGCCCTGGGTTACTCCTTCCTGCGCCATATCCTGAATTCAGCCGGCATTGAGCGGTTTCCTGAAGCCCAGTTCGATATGGTGCGCCTGGGAATCGGCCTCTATGGAGTGGGTGCCGTTCATCAGGACCAGTTGCGCAACATCTCGACCTTTAAAAGTACAGTCACTCAAATTAAAACCGTTGAACCGGGCGGGACAATCGGTTATGGACGTACTGCCCGGGCCAACAGACAGATGAAAATAGCCATTGTTCCGGTCGGATATGCCGACGGGTTTAACCGGGCCCTGAGCAATGGTGTGGGGCGCCTCTATATCAATGGCTTTTATGTGCCGGTGGTCGGAAGCATTTGTATGGATATGTGCATGGCCGACGTTACCGGTTGCGATGTGAAGGAGGGCGACCAGGTGATTGTTTTTGGCGATGAAATACCCGTGAGCGAACTCGCCCATAAGCTCAATACCATCCCTTATGAGATATTTACCGGCATTTCCGAACGCGTGAAACGCGTGTATTACCAGGAGTGAGTAAATGAGGAAATGATTGAATGAGAAGATGAGAAAATGATAGAATGGAAGAATGAGAAAATGATTGAGTGAAGAAAGGGGTGTTAGAAAACGTTTTCAGGCGGGAGCGGCAAAATTTTGGGCAATTGAAGGAAGAATAAGGCACTTATAATTAGATGTTTATATATTCTAACGGGGAGGAAAAAGGAAGAGCTGTATTGATGTTTTGCCAATAAATCCTTAATTTTGATAGGCTCAATAAGAGCTGTAGATTAATAGATTGTTGTACAAACCTTAAAAATTGGTTCATATGGCTAACATGAAACTTGCCATTAACGGCTTTGGAAGAATCGGCAGAAGCGTGTTTCGTATCGCTGCCGAGAGAGAGAATATCGACATTGTAGGTGTCAATGACATTACTGATACAAAAACTTTAGCCCATCTGCTGAAGTATGACTCCAACTACGGTCATTTCAACGGAACGGTAGAACAACAGGACGAGTACCTGGTAGTCAATGGTAAAAAGATCAAGGTCAGTGCCGAAAAGGATCCGGCTCAGATACCGTGGGATCAGACCCCGGATGTAGTGATCGAATCAACCGGTGTATTCCGCAAGCGGGAAGATAAAAAAGGCGGATATGGCGACCATCTGAAAAATGGGGCCAAGAAAGTGTTGCTGACTGTTCCGGCCAAAGATGAGATTGACCGCATGGTGGTTCTGGGGGTAAATGACAGCGATCTGAAGGCTGACGATCAGTGCGTCTCCAATGCTTCCTGCACCACCAACTGTCTGGCACCTGTGGTGAAAGTGCTCAATGACGAATTTGGCATTGAGCATGGTCTGATGACCACCATCCACTCCTACACGGCCGATCAGAACCTGCAGGATGCTCCGCATAAGGACTTGAGAAGAGCAAGGGCAGCGGCACTGTCGCAAATTCCCACCACAACAGGTGCGGCTACTGCAGCCGGAAAGGTCATCCCTGAGCTCAATGGAAAACTTGACGGCAAAGCAGTACGTGTGCCGACCAACACCGGTTCACTGATTGATTTTACCGCTCACCTCAAGCGCGATGTAACCATTGAAGAGGTGAACGCCGCCATGAAGAAGTATTCTGAAGGCCCGATGAAAGGTGTCCTGGGCTATACGGAAGATCCCATTGTATCGGCCGATATCGTCGGCGATCCCAGATCCTCCATCTTTGACGCCCAAAGTACCATGGTCATGGCAGGCCACATGGTGAAAGTGGTTTCCTGGTATGACAACGAATGGGGCTACTCCATGAGGGTCGTTGACCTGGCTGAGCGCCTGGTTTAATACAGCAGGTTATGGATGACTTCCCCGTTGACGTCCGTGTTTGAGGACGTTAACCTGGCTGAGCGATTGGAATAACCCATGCTCCCGCATTCAAACCAATGACTTTACCATAATCAGAAAAGAGGGTGCCCCAAGGTACCCTCTTTTTTAATGCCCCCATCATCTGCAATTGCCTTTGCTGGACAGCCATCCCGCTCGCGGGCGGGGTCCATTATTTGATATAATCCCTGTCATAGGTAAATACTTCTGCTCGATGGCCCCGTTTCGATTGTCGCCCCTGTGTTGTTCGCTGAGGAATTATTTTATATATTCGGAAGCACAAACCCAAAAATATGCGCTATGAAACGGATCATGTATTTTTTTTCATTTGTACTGATATCATTGCTAATGGTGCTTCCCGCCAGGGGAGATGTGAATTTCCAGGACTATTTCAAGGATCAGACCATGCGCCTGGATTACTACCATACCGGCACGGCCGAAGAGGAACATTTTTCCCTCGACAAGATGGTCAATGACGGCATTTGGGCCGGGAACAAAGATCAGTTGATCGATGGGCTCAGGCTGGGCAAATACTTTTTTGAGATACAGGAGCCTGAAACGGGCAAAGTACTTTATTCAAGGGGATATTCCAGCATTTACGGAGAGTGGGAGACCACCCCGGAAGCCAAAGAGGAATGGGGCGTTTTTCATGAATCCCTTCGTTTCCCCTGGCCCCGGCAAAAGGTTAAACTGGTGATCTATAAACGGAAGGCCGACCAAAAATTTGATCCCGTCTGGGATTACATGGTCGATCCGGCTTCGCGTAAAGTCAATCCCGCCGAGCTTCAAACCCCCTATTCGGTCTATAATGTGGCCGAGCATGGAAAACCGGAGAATAAGGTGGACATTGTGCTTTTAAGTGAGGGCTATACCCGCGAGGAAATGGATGAATTCAGAAAAGACGCCGATCAATTTGCTGAAGCCCTGTTTTCCACCGAACCGTTTGCTTCCCGAAAGGAAGATTTTAACATACGGGCTGTGCAGGTTCCGGCCCCCAATTCCGGTTTAAATCATCCCCAGCAGGATATTTATAAGCGTTCGGCCCTGTCGGTCAGCTATGGCGCATTTGGCTCTCAGCGGTATGCCCTGGGGTATGACAATAAGACGATTCGCGATGCCGCTTCTACCGTACCCTATGAGTTTACTGCCATTTTGATGAACGACAGCATTTATGGGGGCGGCGGCATCTATAACCTTTATATTACGGCCGCTGCCGACAATGCCTTTCATGAATACCTCTATGTCCATGAGTTCGGCCACCATTTCGCCTCCCTGGCCGATGAATATTATACTTCAGCTACCGCCTACGAAATGGGCAGTGACGTGGTCGAACCCTATCAGCTGAATGTAACGACCCACACCGAAAAATCAAAGATTAAATGGGGCGATTTGATTGATGAACAAACCCCGTTGCCGACCCCGTGGGGCAAGGAGAAGTTCAACCAGCACAGCCGTCAGATCCAGCAGAAACGTGAGCAGATGCGCAAAGAGAAGGTCAGTGAGAAAAAAATGGAAGCCCTCTTTAAAAAGCAGCGGGAATGGGAAGAAGATTACCTCTCGTCTGTACCTCATGCAGGAGAGGTGGGCGCTTATGAAGGAGCCATGTATCACAGCGAAGGCATCTACCGCTCCGAGCCCAACTGCATCATGTTCACCCGTACCGACCATTTTTGTGCGGCCTGCCAGCGGGCCATCAATATGGTCATTGATCAATATACCCAATAAAAAGGAAAAACGACCATGGGACTTTTCGGTAAAAAGAAAAAGAAGCAGGAACTGCGTGACTATGACGGCAAGCCTTTGAAGGTAGGAGACACGGTGATGTCTTTGCGCTATGACCTGGGTAAATGCGTCATTGTGGAAGGCGAAACGGGCCTGGAGTACGAATCGGTTCAAACCGGCGAGCGGGTCAGGTATGCCTGGATGATTGATGCCCATACCCAGAATCAAAAGGTCAGGAAACTGGAAGAGGAAGAACAAGAAGGAGACGAGGAATAACGTAGTTTGCTTATTCCAACTTGAGCGAATTATTCAGCCCGGCAGCAAGGGCATGGCTTCCTTGTTAATGCGCCGGGCTGAATTTTTTTTTCGATCTTAGCCCCAGGATAGGGGATTTTGACCTTGTCATAAAGGGAGCGTTTCAAAGCTGCATTTTTCCGGTTTTAGTCGCGATTGGCTCCAGCCGGGTTGGGGACGAGGTGTACTATTGTTATTGGCCGAATTTTTCAGGCATCATAGCCGCAATCCAGGCAATATGACACCCTTGGTCATTCAATAAGAACGCCCCGAGCATGGTGGGATGATCATAGCCGCAAGCCCAGCTATACAGCATCACCGGCCGTTTAGAATCGCAACGCCAGCGGCGGGGCCAAATGGTTATAGGCGCAATCCCAGCAATACAACATCATCGACCTGGAAATTGCCATTTTTCCATTCTTCAAATTGTTGTTCCAGAATGGCTTTTTGTTCTGCCATGGGTTGGGTATAAATTTTTTGAAGCAGGGCCATCAGGTTTTTGGATTTGAATTTTTTGTGCCGGGGGCCTCCAAGCTGGTCAATATAGCCGTCCGAAAACAGGTAAAGGGTATCACCCGGGTGGATTTCGAGGCGGTGGTTGGTGAAGGAGTTTTTTTCGCTGTGGTAAATTCCCACGGGCATGCGGTCGCCGGAGAATTTTTCAAATGAGCCATTGCGGAATATAAACAGGGGGTTGAACGCCCCGGCAAAGTCGAGTTTGCCCTGACTTCGGTCGATAACGCAAAGCGACATATCCATGCCATCCTTGGTCGTTGTTGTTTTACCGGTCTGATGCAGTGAGTTTTTTACTGTCGAGCGCAATTGATTGAGTATTTCTGCTGCGTTGGACGGGGTGGTGCGGTGGTGGGAAAGAATTTCATTGAGCGAAGAGATGCCCAGCATGCTCATAAAAGCCCCCGGCACCCCATGGCCGGTACAATCGGCAGCGGTGACATAGACCTTGTTCTGGTTGGTATGGATCCAGTAAAAATCGCCGCTTACAATGGAACGGGGTTTAAATATGATCAAATGGTCTGAAAAGGCTTGTTTGAACTGTTCTTCCTTGGGCAAAAGGGCGGATTGAATGCGCTGGGCATATTCGATGCTCCCGGTAATCTCCTGATTCTTTTGTTCAATGGTGTTTTTTTGCTGTAGGATGGCATCGCGTTGGGTGGTGATTTCGTTTTTTTGTTCTTCGATGGTGGCTGTGCGCTGTTTGACGGCCTCTTCCAGGATCCTTTTGTCCCTTTGCAGTTTACGTTCGCGCAGCTTGATAGCCAAAAAGAACAGGCCCCCTGCGGCCAGCAGGAGGATGACATAAAAAAGGCTGGTTTCGGTGAATGGTGGGGGCACTTCATACCGGATCTTGCGGGTTGAACTGACCTGGCCCCACAGGTTACGTGCCCTGGCCTGAACCGTATAATGGCCTTTTTGGGTAAACACCCGTATTTCCGGATCTTCGGACCATTGCGACCAATCCTCCATTAATCCCTCGATCCGGTATTGGTATTGGATCTGCTGGTTCCTCATATACTGGGGGGCGGCCAGGCGAAAGGCCAGGGGTACATTTTCGCGGCTTACCTTGAGATGGGTTTTGAGGAAATGCCGCTGGTTATTTACCCGTATTCGGGTGAAGTAGGCCCTGAAGCCTTCATCCCGGGGCAGTCCTTGCCTGAGATCCACCCGGTATAGTTCATTTCCCGCAATGATCCAGGATTGAAGGTCGGGGGTGATGTTCAGATCCTGCACCTGGTCAAAAAGCTGGAGGTAAGCCAGCAGGGTGTCGCCGGCTGGTGTGGAGTTACCCATGATTTGCCATTCACTGCTTTGCTTGATGAAGGTGTGCCCGCCAGGGGTAAAAAGGCAGCGGAATTCATCCGGCATAGATGCATCGGGGGCGTAGCGCCGGGTTCTGATGAACGTGTCGGCCGCGGCATCAAACCGGGATACCCCGGAAGAGGTGAAAAGATGAATGTTTTGATCGTTGCGGCGAACCAGGTAACGCTCGGGATAAGGCGTGGGAATGGAATAGCTCTTAAGCGGGTCATCCGGGGCTTTGATTCGGGCCCGGTAGGCCTTGTCATTACACCCGAGCCATAAATGCCCCTCTTCCGGTTGCAGGGCCATGGAATAGACCGGCTCGCTGATTTGGCTCAGGTAAGGTGCGCTGTGCCAGGTATCCCCCCTTAGCTCTGCTCGATATACCCCTGATTCAGAGGCGATCAGCACTGAAGCTTCCTGGGGCAAAATGACCACCTGATGGGGATGGATGCCCTGAATGACTGTTTTTACCCCGTTGTGGTTTCCAATATGGTAAAGTCCGTTATGGGACCCGGCCAGCACCCCTTCCCTGAAGGCCCGCAATATTTCACATTTGCCCTCCACAGGGTCAATTTTTTTAAACCGGTGATCCACCGATTGCAGGGAATAGATCTTCTTTTTTCGATAGGAGACCCTGGTCTCACCGCTGGCTTGATCACCCTGTCCTTTTTCCCCGGCCTGAGCTTTCTTCCCGGTCTGTCCTTTTTCCTTGGCCTGAGCTTTGGTCACGGGCTGACCTTTTTGCCCGGCCTGGGCTTTCTCTTCGGCCTGTCCTTCCTCATTGTCCTTATCTTTGTCGCTGGCCTGAGCTTTATTTCGGCCCTGAGCGGAAAATTTGTTTCGGTCAGTCCCTTCCTGGGCTTTCTCTTTGGGCGAATCCGATTGTTTGTTGAATATCTTATTAAAAAAACGTTTGAAAACGTTGCCCGATTCTTTTTGCTTTGCTTTTTGGCTTTCCTTGTTTTTCTGCTGCGAAGCAGAAGCGGCCTGCTTTTTTGACCGGGATTGATCAGGCACTTCTTTTTCCACGCGGACGGTCACCTCTTTTTCGCGGTACTTTTTTTCCTTGCCCAGATGGTAAAGGCCTTCACTGGTAGCCAGATAAAGGGTGCCTTGGTGCTTGAGGGCATGAAGGGGTCTGCCTTCAAATCCCGGATAATGGCTGAAATTTTTTGCCGGCAGGTCCCAGTGGGCACGGGTGATCCCTGAGGCGTGGCAAATCCAAAGCCCCCCCTGACGGTCCAGCTCAAGGGCTGCCACTTCATCATCGGGCAGGCCGGTTTGGTAGTTAATGGTATAACGGATTTCACGGGCCTTTTTGTCAATGATGACAGCTCCCCCGGCCAGGGTAGACAGGGCCAAATATCGCTGCGAAATGTTTTCCGCCCCCGAGATGATGCCCTGGGCCAAATAGGAATGGTTGGCAACGCGGTAAGGTGAAATCTTCATCCCGTCAAACAAGTACAGCCGGTTGGCATCGGTTCCGATTAAAACGCGCGTGCTGTCATATGGCAGGCTGAAAAGGATTTCCTGGTTCTTTAATTTGTAACCGCTGACAATCGGGAACAGGGTATCTGACTGGAGGCGGTGAAGGCCTTCATTCCATTGGTTGATAAATACATGTTGGTTGTTGTGAACCATCCCGGTGAAAGGCTGGTTCGCTTCCGCACGCCAAAATTTTTTTTGCCCGGGCTGAGAAGGATCAATGCGGATGATCACCTGCTGGCTCATAAAATAGATCACCGAATCAACCGGTTCAATGTTGATGAATTTACCCGGAATAGAGGTTTTTGGGGTAAGGCTTTTATAAATATGCCGGCCCGTTTCATTGGTTTTAAGATAACCAATGTCTTGCTCGGCCCCAACATACACCTTCCCACTGGACGGGTGGGTGTATAAAGCATAGGGCATGGCCCGTGTATCTATGAAGTTCCACCTTTCACCATTGTATTGCAAGATGCCCTTTCGATTGGCAAAGTACATGTTGTTTAAGCTGTCCTGGGCCACCGACCAGTTTTGGAACTGATTGTTTTCCCGTACGTGGGTGAGCATGATTTGGCCCCTTTGAGCCTGGGTGAGCCAGGGAATGATCAGGAATACAAGCAGCAAAAGGGTCTTTATCTTCATAAAAAAGATTGATGTTGGTGCAAAATTCATTTTGCTTTTATTTAATCAAAGCGCGCATTTGCAAAAGAAACAATTTTTCTCCATAGCATGCATGGTATTAAAGGATGTTCATTTTTGCCTGGATGAAACCAAAACCCGGCCTGGCCAGGAAAAAGGCCTGATGAGGTCAAGCCGGCGCGGGTTGACTTGATCGATCCGGTGTTTATTATTGCCCGGGCTTCTTTTGATCCGGTTCAAAGAATCGTTCATCTTTTGGTAAATATTTCCCGGGATGACCAAGGCTTTAAAACCTGAAATATACAACAAAATTATATGAGATCTGATGATTTGATTTTTTGGTTATCTTTGAAAATGCAAATGGTTGGCGTATGATAAGGAATTGGCATATATTGAAGTGGTATATAAGGGTCTGTAGGCAGGCAATGGTTCCCCTTTATTTTGAGCAGGAAGGTTCATCGGATGATCAGGGGGATGAAAGCAGCCGCTCTGGGAAAGGCAAAAATCAGGAAGAAGGGGAAGGCGACATCAATGATATGGACCGCGAGCGGTTGTTGGAGGATTTTTTGGGGGAGGTTGGCGATGCCGAAGTCACCCCGGGAGAGAGCAAATCCAATTTGCCTGAAATACAGAAGCTCAGTGTGGATGATTACCCGCCGGTAGAGATACCTGAGGAAACGCGTGAGCGGATCAACGCATTGCGCGAAATTGCCCGTTCCATTGAGCAGCAAAAGCATCAGCTTGAGCTGGTGAGCCAGGATGTGGTCAAAAAGGGGGATTATAAGATTGATTATGGCCGGCAACTGAATCAGGCCCAATTGACAGCTGCCACCACAACAGAGGGGCCTTTGTTGGTGATAGCCGGGGCAGGCAGTGGCAAAACGCGGGTGATCGTATATCGGGTTAGTTATTTGATTGAAAACCAAGTAGATCCTTCGCGGATCCTGCTGCTGACCTTCACCCGTAAAGCCGCGCATGAGATGCTTACCCGGGTGGAACAACTGCTGCAGGATACCCGGGCCGGGAAGGTGATGGGAGGGACGTTCCATTCTTTTGCCGTGCACGCCCTGCGTAAATATGCCGGGATGTTGAACCTGAGCAACAACTTCACCATTATAGATACGGCCGACAGTGAGGATACCATCGACCTGATCCGTACCGAACTCAAATACAATCAGAAAGAAAAAAAATTCCCACGAAAGAAACGCCTGCAGAAAATCATCTCCGGATCGAGAAACCGGAATATGACCATCCGCAGCTTTGTTGAGCGGTTTTATACCGGCCTTACCGACTACATCAAAGACATTGAGCTGATCTATAATGGCTATACCCGGTATAAGGAGTTGAGCAACCTTTTTGATTTTGATGATCTGATGGAGTTTCTGCGCAATGCCCTGCGCGATAAGCCCCGGTTCAGGAAGCGGCTCCAGGAGGATTTTTCTTACATCATGGTCGATGAATATCAGGATACCAACGTGGTGCAAAAGGAGATTGTGGATTTGTTGGCGGCCAAACACCGCAACATCATGGTCGTGGGCGATGATTCGCAGAGCATCTATGCTTTCCGCGGGGCCAATTATGAGAACATCCTGCGCTTTCCCCATCAATTTGGTGACTGCCGGGTGGTGAAAATTGAGAAGAATTACCGGAGCAATCAACAAATCCTTCAATTCACCAACAACATCATTGATCATGCTGAAATCGGCTACAAGAAGAAGTTGTTTTCAGACATTGAGTCGCATACCCGACCGGTGGTCCGGCGTTTTTATGATGAAGAGGAGGAAGCCGCCTATGTGGTCTCCAAGGTGCTTGCCCTGCGCGAGCAGAATGTAGCGTTGAATGAAATTGCGGTTTTGAACCGGGCCGACTGGCACAACCGTTATGTCCAGACCGAATTGAATAAGCGGGGCATCCCGTATGTGGTGGTGGGCGGCTTTAAATTCAATGAACGCAAGCACATCAAAGACATGATTGCCTACCTGCGGATTATTGTCAATCCCAGGGATTCGGTGGCCTGGCACCGGATATTGAAGATCCTCCCTGGTATCGGCAAGGTTACCGCCGGGAATATTGTCAAGACCGTTCGTAAAACCGGTGCCATTGACCTGGAGGCTTTTATGAATAAGAAGTTTTTTATTCGCCTGCGGGAGCTCAGGGATGTTTTGAACCGGGCGGGCGAGGAGTCGTTGATGGTCAGCGAGCGGCTTTCTATATTGAAGGATTATTATGCCCCCATCCTGGAAGCCAATGAAACGGATTACCAATCCAGGCTCCTCGACATAGATGTGTTGATTGACCTGGCCAAAAAATACGAATCCATTGATAAGTTCCTTTCGGATTTCGCCCTGGAACCACCATCCAGGAGCCTCTCGGGCGATTCCACCCCGCTGGTCGATGAGAGCGAAGAATCGCCGATGACCATCTCCACAGTCCACTCGGCCAAGGGCCTGGAATGGCATACGGTGATCATCCCCCACGCCCTGGATGGGTTGTTCCCTTCCATTCGTGCCAAAGACCTCGAGGAAATGGAGGAGGAGCGGCGCCTGTTTTATGTGGCCTGCAGCAGAGCCCGCGAACAGCTATATATCACCTTTCCCGGTGTCCTTTATGCTTATGATGCCGTCTTTACCTATCCCTCAAGGTTTATCGCTGAAATTGACCCCGATACCTTTGACCTCGAAAGCGAGTAGTCTAATTCTTCAGCATCCCTTTTGACGTTGCCATTCAGAGCCCTGGACACCCAGGTCCCTGCCCGGGCCAATGCATTTCCCATCGATGTAGCAAAAGGGGTGGCATTCGGTTTTTTAAATGCAAAAATATTGCTATATTTGACTCCCAATTTTCAATAAGGCCCTATGGATCAAACGGAACAAAACATCAAACGCTTGATTGAGATCCGGGATCATGCAGTCGAATCGGAACCCGATACCCTGAAAAAGGAAGAACTCCTTGCCCTTTCCCGGGAAGCTGTAGAATTGGCTGAAAACTCCAGTATACTCGACCAGTCAAAATTGTCTTTACTCGAGCAATTGATGAATCATGAAATCCGCTCATTTAAACGGTTGATAGAAAGTAACATGAGCAATGAAGCCCGCGTGGAAAATCTGATTTTCTTCTGTGTCGCCGTCATTACCATCATTCATGGAAAATTGGATGTGTAGATATGAACGACTCCAGGGCTTGTTTGATCCCCTTCATTCCATCAAATTTTATCCTGTCTTATGCGTGATCGAAATACCGTCATCAAAACCATTGTCTTTATTGTATTGGTTGCCGCCCTGGGGGTGGTCTCAAAAATGCTCCCGGCGTGGGAAGGGACATGGGTGTCCAATCATTTGGCCGGTGCTTTTTATGTCGTGGAGCTTTCCCTGATCCTTTACCTGTTTTTTCCCGAACACTTTTCGGTATTATTGGTCACCTTCGCCTTTTTGCTGACTTCCCTGGTGGAATTTTTTCAAAACTGGCATCCAGCCTTCCTTGAACCATTTCGCTCTACTTTCGTGGGCCACACGATTCTGGGGTCCACCTTTTCCTGGCTCGATTTTCCCTGGTATATAGCCGGGGCTTTCATTGGCTGGCTGCTTTTGCAATGGATCCGACCCTCGCGTCAGCCGGTTGGCTTATCCGGTAAATAACCCTGGTAGATGTTGCCCATGGCATTGTATAAATTTTGCCGGGCCTGGGGATGCAGTTGGGAGAGGTTTTCGATCATCTGCCTGAATGTTTCCCTTTTGCTGGTATGTTCAAAGGAGCATTTTGACTCGGCACCCCGGATGCCTTCATGCCGGGCATAAGATTCAATCTGGGCATTGCTGGTGAGAATCATCGGGCGAATCAGCTCAAAGGCTCCGTTGAACATCTCTATGCGCGGGGGAATGGATGAGATTTCACCATGAAAGGTCATATTCATAAACAGGGTTTCAAGGGCATCGTCCATATGATGAGCAAATGCTACTTTATTGCACCCCAATTGCCGGGCCTTTTTAAATACGGCTGCTCTGCGCTGCCAGGAACATTGAAAGCAAAATGATTTTTTTCCCTGGTGGTCCTCTTCCGGAAACACCTTTTGGGTATGCAGGGGGATTCCATGCCTGGCGCATAGTTCCTTTAAATATGCCTGATCGCTCGTTCGCGGTCCACCCTTAGCCTCAACATGCAGGGCCTTTAGCTGATAGCCGAAGGGAAGGAATTTATGCCGGGTGGCCAGGATATCCAACATCACCGATGAATCTATCCCGCCTGATAACCCCACCAGAATAGAGTCGCCTGAGCTTACCATTTGATAGCTACCCAGGGCCCTGCCTACTTGCTTGATGACTTTTTCCCGCTCAATCGTTGCTTTTGACTTCCCCATAGCCCGTAAAATTATTGTTCACTCAATACCTGGCAAAACGCAGGAGGATTAATCGGGTTTTTCTGTGGCGGATGGCCTTATTTTTTGATTTTTTTGACCTTCTTTTTCAATTTTTTTTGCTGCTTGAGGTTCTTTTCCAGATCGTTTCTGATTTGATCCAGCTCAGCGGTTTTCTCCAGGATTTGCTCATTCTGCCCGGCCATTTTTTCGCCCTGATGGATCAAATGGTCAATGGTCTTTTTCCTTTCCCGGAAAAACAATACCAACAGCAAGATGATCAGCCCTGTTGCTACCCCATAAGTTGCCAGATGAAGGGTTGATGAGCGTGAAAGCTGCCTTTGGGCGCGGGTTAAAAAGTGTTCCAGGTGACTAGCGTTTTGACCCAGGCTGTCCTGGAGGCTTTTGTGTTGCTGTTTTGCCTGGGCTTCCAGCCTTTCGAGCTTCCTTTGGGAGGAGGAGGACAAGGATTGCAGGCTGTCGAACCCCGATTGGGTGCCCCTTTCCAACTGGCTGAGCCTGTACTCTAAGAGGTTGATCTGCTTTTTTAGATAGCGGGTGTTTTCCAGGACCAGGCTGTCGGTGTCCTGGGCAATGCTTGCCTGAACCAGGGCCATACAGGCCAGGGCCACTGCAGATAGTTTCTTCATGCTTATTAAAATACAAACTCAAAGCTATAAATACAAATTTTTAAAGCTAGGTATTAATACGTAAAAAACTTGTTTGGCATCAAATAATGTTGTATCTTGAAATAGGAAGGAATGGCCATCATCCTTCAAAAGGTTTTTGCTCAACGTCCTTTAAACGATTTTTGCTCACGGCAAAACAGATCATAAGTGGTCTTATAATGTCCTTCCTTTCCCTGAAGCCAAAGGATGAAATTCCTGTCAGATCTGCCGCTTCACCTATCGTCCGTAAAGGTTTTATCAGATGAGCATGAAAGTATTAATTGCAGATGGCTCCAAAGCAGAACGCAGCAAGCTGAGAAGGTTGCTCAGTAAGGTCAAAAACCTCCATCTTATCTTTGAAGCCGGGGATGTTGACTCAGCCATTGATGTTATCAGAAGCCATTACCCGGATACCATTATCATTGACATACATTTGTCCAGGAATCAGGGGTTTAAAATCCTTGATTACCTGATACATCATGACCTGGAGATGTTGGTCGTTGTTCTGACCCGGTTAACCGATATTTCACAAAGAAGGAAGAGTTATGAGCTGGGAGCGCATTATTTTTTAGATAAAGCTGGTGGTGGCATCGATAAGCTTGTGCGGTTGATGCAGGAGTATGCCTAACCCCTTGGGGGCCATATCGCCTTGGATTTTTCATTTAACCCATTGAAACCCCCATCCAAGAACTTACACAATAAGGACATGATTATTTCATGCTGGTTCCATAATGATTGACCCCATAATGTCTGTTTTGAGATTCAGACCATATTGATTTACAAACTGTTAATTAAGTTAAATCCTTATGAAACCCTCATGCACCGACTAGCACAAAAGGTAATGAATAAAACATGAGGGTTCCATGGCAGAGGTTACCGAGACCAACGAATTACATACTATTATTATACTGAAATACAAACTGTTAATTAAACTTTATACGAATCAAAAGATTTTGAGTTGATAATAAGATTTTGCGTTAATAAAAAGAGATGGAAAAAATTCATCTTCTACACATTGAAAAAGAACAGGCCGATTTGGGACGGATGGATCAATTGCTGGCTCAAACCAGTTGGATTGATCCGGAGGTTATACGTGCCCGGAGTCTGGAGCAGGCTTTGTCGATTTTGAGTGGGCAAAAGATTGACTTTATCCTGGTCAATCTTTTTTTACCGGATAGCGAGGGCCTTGATACCCTTATTGCCCTGAGGGCTGCTGCTAATACTTTGCCGGTGGTTGTTATGATTTCGCAGCGGGATGATGACCTGGCGGCTCAATGTCTGCGCCAAGGGGCCCAGGATTGCCTGGTAAAAAGCCACGTTGATGCGGAACTTTTACAAAGAACCCTTTTTTATACCCTGGAGCGCCATGAATCGGGACGGAAAATGGCCCATCTGAATTTGGTGTTGCGTACTTTAAGGGGGGTGAATCGGTTAATCGTGAATGAGCGGGATAAGCATGTGCTGGCCGGTAAAATTTGTGATCAGCTGGTAGAAATACGGGGATACGACAACGCCTGGATCATTTTACTTGATCAGAACCGCCAGATCATTGGTCACGCCTCAGCCGGGCCCCTTCGGGAGGCCATTGAAAAAAACCTGAAAAGTCCGGATGTTGGTTTTCAGCAATGTATGCGAAAAGCCATGGCTGCATCTTCGCTGGTGGTTTTGAACAACCGGCAGGAGGAATGTCTGCAGTGTCCTTTATATAGCAACTCCTGTGGCAATTCCGTTCTGATTCATCCCCTGAGTTATCATCAGCGGCTGATGGGGTTGCTTTGGGTGAATATCCCCGATGAGTTTTCAGGGGAAAAGCAGGAGCAGGAGTTGTTTCGTGAGATTGCCCAGGATTTGAGTTTTGCCTTATATAACCTGGAGGTAGAGCAGCAACAGAGTGATGCCGAGCAGGCCCGTGAGGCGATGCAGCAGCGTTATCATCATCTGTTCGAGCATGTGCCGGTGGGCCTTTATGTCAGCCGGCCCGACGGGGCCATCATGGATGCCAACCCGGCAATGGTCCGTTTGCTGGGGTTCCCCAGTAAAGAAAGCCTTTTAAATGTTCATGCCCCAGATTTGTATCCCGATGCAAAGGATCGAAGAAAATGGCGGACCCTGATGAAATCTGAGGGCCAGGTTTATCAGTTTGAAACGGTCTTGAAACGCTATGACGGCCAAATCATATGGGTTTTGGAAAATTCCCGGTGTGTGATGAATGAGGTGGGAGAGGTCTTACGTTTTGAAGGTTCCATGGAAGACATTACCCATCGCAAGCGCATTCAGGAAAAGAATGCTTTTCAGGCCCGTATGTTGAATGCAGTAAGCCAGGCCATTATTGCCACTGATCCGGGTGGGGTCATCAGTTATTGGGGGCGGGGAACGGAAAGAGTTTACGGATGGCGTGCCCGGGAGGTTTTGGGTAAGAATATCCATCAGGTGATCATACCCAATGCCTCGCGCGCCAAAGCCATGGATATTATGGAGGCTTTGCGCAATGGTTATGCCTGGAGCGGCGAACTCAACGTCCGCCATAAAGATGGCCGGGTCTTTGCCGCCATCATTTCCAGCTCCCCGGTATTGGATGAACAGGGAGGCCTGAATTCGATCATCAGCGTTTCTACCGATATTTCAAAGCTAAAACAGACTGAACAAAGCCTGAGGCGTATCAATCGGGCGATGGAGATATTGAGCCGGTGTAACCGGGAACTGACCCAGGTGGAGGACGAGGATTCATTCGTGCAGCGGGTCTGTCACATCATTGCTGATCGGGGAAGCTACCCGCTGGTTTGGATTGGTTATGCCCGGGGCGATAAGCATCAAACCATTGAACCGGCGGCCCGGGCGGGAAATCTGGAGGGTTTATACCAGGCCCCTCACAGGAGCCAGGGCAAAGGGACTGACACCCACGAGCCTGTTGGCAAAGCCCTTCGAACGGGAAAGGAGGTGGTATGGAAGTCGGGTCAGGATAAAGCCCAGAGCGGCAGCTGGCAAAAGGAGGTGAGGGCGCGCAATTACCGCTCAATAGCTGCTTTTCCGCTTTTGGTCAACCAAAAGGCAATGGGGATTTTGGCCTTGTATGCCCCCCAAAGAGAAGCCTTCGACGGAGACGAAATGGGTCTGATCAGAGAATTGGCCAATGATGTGTCTTTTGGCATCGAATCTATGCGCAGCCGGGCCAAACAAAAAAAATTGCAGCAGGATCTGCGCCAGAGTGAAGAACAATTTCGACGCGCCGTTCAGCAAGCCCCTATCCCCATTATGTTGCATGTTGAAGATGGTGAAGTGCTTCTGATCAATCAGACATGGCAGCAAACCACCGGGTACAGCCTTCAACAGATCCCTCAATACCAGGACTGGCTCCAGTTGGCCTTCCCCTCAGGTATGGAGGCTGGCCCCGATGATACGGCTAGTGACCAGACCGGAGAAACAAACGCATTGAACGAAAAGGAATATACCCTCATTACCCAATCGGGCCAGCAACGACAATGGCTGATGAGCGCCGCTCCTCTGGATCAACTCTCCGATGGCCGTAAACTTGTCATTCGCATTGCTTCCGATATAACCCGCCAAAAGGAAGCAGAAGCCCGAATGAACCGGCGCATTGAGGAAATGCATTTTCTCTCTCAAGCTGCCCTGGAACTGATCCAACTCACCTCGCCCGATGACCTCTACCAGGAAGTGGCCCGCAGCATCTACCGGCTGATCGGCCAGGGTGTGGTCGTGGTTAGCTCCTATGATGCCATCCATGAAAGGGCTAAGGTTGAATCGGTCCAGGGCATCGACCGCCAGTGGGAAGAATGGAAAACTTATTTACAAGCCGATCCGGTGGGAATGCAGTTTGTCATCGAATTGGGGGAACGCGAAATTCTACTGCGCAAAGAATTGACCCCTTTCCATGACAACTCGGCTTTTCTTATCACGCGCTGGTTGTCATCAACAAAGGCTTCGGGTTTGTTCAAGACCTTTCGCATAGGAACGGTTTATCAGATGGGCCTCTCGCGCAATCATGATTTGCTGGGCATTGTTAATATCGCCCTGTTTGAGGGCCATCAAATCAACAATCAGGATGTGATCCATGCCTTTGTCACCCAGGCTTCGATTGCCCTGCAGAAAATCATCAGCGAAAGCCGCCTGCAGGAAAATGAACGGCTTTTGGAAAGGGCCCAGGAAATGGCCCACCTCGGCAGCTGGGAAGTCGACCTGAATACCGGCCAAACCTATTGGTCCGATGAGCTTTACCATATTTGCGGCTACCAGCCGGGGGAGATCACCCCCTCTTTGGAGGCCCAAATCCAACGGGTTCACCCAGATGACCGTGAACGGGTGCGCCAGGCCCATCAAAAAGTCATCGACGGGGCCCCCGGTTATGAACTGGAAAAACGCATCGTACGCCCCAACGGAGAAATAAGGTGGGTTTATTCCAAAGGCGAACTGCTGCTCGATACCGCTCAAAAATCTGCCCGTATCATTGGAGCCTTTTTGGATATTACCGAAGGCAAAAAAAATGAACAACAAATTCGCGAACAGGTCGCCGATATGCGCTTCCTTTCCAATTCCGCCCTTGAATTCATTCAGATGGCCCCGGCCAAATCCATTTATCAATACATCGGCAACAAACTGCTTGACTTTGTGGAAGAAGGACTGGTGGTGGTCAATTCCTATGACGCCCGAAACGATCGCTATCGCATAGAACATGTGGAAGCCCCGGAAGAGCTTTATCGGCAGATCCGGAAAATCCTGGGCCGGGATCCCGTGGAGATGACTTATTCTTTGGATAACGATACAACCCGGGGCTACCTTGAACCCCGCTTGCGGGAATTAACCCCTTCTGCCCGGGCCATCCATCGGAAAAACTACCAGATGCTCGACCAAAAGATCGGAAAAGCGGTCAGGGCAAAGCAATATCTGGGCATGGGCCTGACCCGCGACGAGAAATTGCTGGGCAGTGTGACCCTGTTGCTGACGAAAAAGACCAAACCCGAAAAAAATGAAGTTATTCAGGCTTTTTTGATTCAATCGGCCATTGCATTGCAAAAGGTCCTGGCCGAGCAGCATCTGAACCGGCAGAAGCAAGCCCTTGAGCAGGTCAGAAAGGAATTGTGGCGTTCCAACCACGAATTGTCTGAGTCCAATCAAAAGCTGGAAGCCCACCAACAGGAACTCAGTCAAGCCCTTGAAAAAGCCAGGGAAAGTGATCAGCTTAAATCAGCCTTTTTGGCCAATCTGAGCCATGAGATCCGCACCCCCATGAATGCCATCCTGGGGTTCAGCAGCCTGCTGGAAAAGGAAGAATTGAGCGCCGAACGTAAAAAACAATTCATTGAGATCATTCGCTCCAAAGGCGATCAATTGATGCAGTTGATCAACGACATCATCGATATCTCCAAAATTCAATCCGGTCAGTTTGAGGTCCAGTGGCAATCGTTTAATCTGAATCAGTTGTTCCGGGAGTTGGAAATTTCTTATGAAGGCCAGCTGCCTGAGAAAAAAGCTGCCGCGAACCTGGATCTGAGGATGAAGACCTCACTGGATGATCTACACGCTCAGGTGGTTTTGGACCGCAACCGGCTGCAGCAAATATTGACCAATCTGATCAACAATGCCCTGAAGTTCACAGGAGAAGGTTTTATCGAGGTGGGTTACCTGCCTCAGAATTCCGACAACATCTTGTTTTATGTTCAGGATACCGGCATTGGGATCAAAAAGGAGAAGCAGGCCGTCATATTTGATCAGTTCCGTCAGTCAGACACCCGCCAGGACCGGGATTACGGTGGCACCGGCCTTGGGCTGGCCATTGTCAGGAACCTGGTGGAATTAATGGGGGGAGAGATATGGGTGGAATCTGAGCCCGATCAGGGCAGCACCTTTTATTTTATTCTGCCCTGGTATCGGGGGCAGGCCACCCCCGGGGAAGGTCTACGTTTTGTAGATGAGGAACCTCAGAATTGGAAGGGCAAGACGGTTTTGATTGCAGAAGATGATATGGCCAATATGCTCCATTTGGAAGAACTGTTGAAAGACACCGGCATCTATATGCTTAAGGCCAGTGACGGGCTTCAGTGTTTAAAGCTTATGCGGGAGCATGCGGGCATTGATTTGGTGCTGATGGACATCAAGATGCCCGGGATGGATGGTTATCAGGCTTTGAAACAGATCAGGCAGAGCTATCCGGACATACCGGTTATTGCCCAAACCGCTTATGCCTTGAAGGGAGACCGTGAATCGATTATCCGGGCCGGGTTCAATGATTACATTGCCAAACCCCTCCATCGGCAAAGGGTTTTGGCGATGCTTCGTCCCTACCTCCAGCCCGCTAACCCGGCTTGAAACGAACCCGGAAATGAACCCCGCTAAGCGGGGTCCAAATACAAGGAAAGTAGGGGTTATAGAAGATTCGCCCTGGCTACGACTGATGCCATCAAATTTTTCGACCCCGTTATGTTTCGACCCCGCTAAGCGGGGTGGGGCCAATAGCCAAGCCACTCCTGGTAGTTGTCGGGGTGGATCACCTTATATTCGGCCTTCGGATAAGCCCTTCTCCAGGCCGATGGTGCCGTGGGGGCATCAGATTCCAGCGAAAAGCGATATGCCGTGAGTTGCCCCTGGTATTCTTCAACCCAGTCCAAATCCTGTTGATCATAGGTGCGCCAAAAAAAATTGGTGGTCGCCATATTCCGGTAACCTTGTTGCTTGATCCGCTCGCTGATCAGATAGTTCTTCCAGAGTTTATCCACATCGCTTCGGATGCGCACGGGATTGAAATCATCTATGATCGCGTTGCGTACCCCGTTGTCCGTAAAGTATAAACAGGCATGCTTGCCCACTTCCTTCTTCAACTTCCTTTTGATCCCCCACAACCGGTAAATGATGCCCCGCTCGATGAGTACCTCAATAAACTGTTCGATCCATCGGCGGCTTAAAGAAACTTTCTGTTCCAACTCCCGGTAAAATATTTCCCGCCCCACTAAAAAGGAAAGCATCCTGAAGAGCTTAATGCCTTTTTGCTCGTTGCCCCTGAAATAAGTCCTAATATATAAGTGAACCAGTTCCTTTAGGTAATTTTGCTGCTCCCTTCGCGTTTTTAGGTGAAGCAACCTGGGATAATTTCCATAAACCAGGCGTTGAGCGAGAAAATCCTCATGGTTTTTGACGGGTTTGAACTGTTTGAATTCTCCTTCTCTCAAGGGAAATAGTACATGCTGGTGGGATATGATGTGGTTGTTTTTTAATTGGGCGATGGATTCCACCGATATGATGATCCGGGTGCGGTGATGATGTTTGAGGATGGCCTCCACGACCTGATGCCAGTTGTTAAGCAGATGAGCCTGGTCAATGATGCATAATGAAGGGATATCGGACATGTTCAGGGCTTTGCCGTCCTGTATGCTCAACCGTTCTTTTTCCTTGTCTGCGTTGAGGTATAGGCTTGTCGTTCCATAACGGCGGTGGATTTGTTTGAGCAATTGAGTTTTGCCAACCCCCGAGGCTCCCTCTACGGAGACGATGCTGCCAGGTTTCAGGGAGTTGATCAGATTAACCTGGAGGTCCCTGGTAACGCGTTTCATACGGATATAACTTAATTAACAGTTTGTAAATCAATATGGTCTGAATCTTTAAACAGAAATTATGGGGTCAATCATTATGGAACCCGCATGTATGTCTATGTCCTTGTTGTGTAAATCCTTGCATGCGGGTTTTATACGGTTATTTTTTATGTAATATGTTGGCCTTATGGATCCCGCATGCTTGATACATCGCTTTAATGCGTCATTCCTTGCTTGCGGGATTTATAATTGGATGCCCCAATTTATTTTTTTAATGTGCTGAAGCGTTAAAAGTTTGCAGGTAAAACCGGCAAGGTGTTCGTAGTGGAAATTGGATAACAAGATATGAAAATTACCAATCGAAGGGAAGGATTTGGGCTTTTATTTGGGGAATCCGTTAACATTCCCTCTGATATGGTTTGAAAACGGGGCAGTTGGGTAAGGCAAGGAGGGTGGTTTCATACGGTTATTTTTTTTTGTTAATATATTGGCCGTATGGAACCTGCATGGAATAATCATGTCCTTGTTGTGTAGGTTACTGGATGCAGGTTTCATTCGTATAAAGTTTAATTAACGTTCTGTATTTCAATATAATTTTACTTCCAACATTGCATGGTTTGCTTCCCTCTGCCATGGAACCCCCATGCTTTATTCATTGCCTTGTTGTGTAAGTTCTTGGATGGGGGGTTCAGGTGTTTGGATCCTCATAGATGTAACAGCCCAGCTGGGAAGGGTGGTCTTTGATCCACCGGTTTCGAGCGATGTTTCTCAGGAGCCACATCATGGCAAAATCGCCGCCAGCAGCCACTGTGAATAGGATGCCAAAAAGGAGCCAGCTCATGTTACCTGATATTAGCGCATATACAGAAGGGGCCACTCCCAGGGCCAGGCCGGGGGCCAGGCCTCCCAAAATGTAGTGGGGCGTTTTAAGGGGTTCTTTACAGTGACAGTAGGGGGCAAGCAGCTTGAGCATAAAACCGAAACGAATGGAACGGAAGCCGTTTTTGCTGAAAATGGCCCATGTTAAACCGTGAAGGCCTTCATGAAGGAAGATGCCGCCCAGTAGGACTGCGAACAGGGTGAGCGGGTTGGCAGGTATGGCCTCCCGGATTGCTTCCCACGAGAAATGGTCATTCCACATAACAGCGTACAGCAATACATATAGGCCTACCATCGGGCCTATGGCCACCAGGGCTTTTTTATTGACCTGATGCGGCGGGATGATCAGCTCTTTGTAGGTTTCAGGGTTCATATCACTGAATCGGTTTATGCAGGGTTCCTTCCGCGTTTGTTTTTGATGCCTTCATTTTGGTGGATCTTGCAAATTTTGGGGCCATTGCAAATTTTTCGGGCATGAGCACGGGCGATGGTCAACAGGCCGTTGAGGCAATCCCTTCATTTCTTATCTACCGGAACGAAGAAAATTTTGTCATCGGCCTGGAAAATGTTCACCCGAATGTCGTAAAGGCTTTCAATATTTTCGCGGGTAAGGATTTCGCGGCCGCCGCTGGAGAATATTTTTCCTTCCCGCAACATGATGAAGTGGGAGCAGTATTGAGCTGCCAGGTTCAAATCATGGATGGCCACCAGGGTAGTGATTTGTTTTTGGGAGACCGACTGCAAGAGCTGGAGGACTTCAAGCTGATGTCTCAGGTCTAGGTTGGCGGTGGGTTCATCGAGCAGCAATACTTCGGGTTGCTGGGCCAGGGCCCGGGCTATGAAAACCCTCTGGCGCTGACCTCCGCTGAGTTTGTTGACATCTCTCAGGGCGATCTCCTCCAGGTGAAGTTGACGGATGATCCTGGATGTAATGGTTTTGTCCTGTTGTTTGACCTGCCAGCCGATGTAGGGTTTTCGACCCATCAGCACGGTGTCAAAAACAGTGGAGGGAGGGGTGTGCCCGGCTTCCTGCGGAACGTATCCGAACTTTCTGGCTTTGTGGGGCCGGTCAAAGTCTTGTACATCGCGGTCTTCAAGCAGAACGGAACCCATTCGGGGTTTGAGTATCCCGTCGATGCAGCGCAGCAGGGTGCTTTTACCCGAACCGTTCGGGCCTACGATGGCAACAAAGGAGCCGGCCGGGATATTTTCCGTTACATTTTCCAGTACCGGTGTCCCGTTGTAGCTGAAGGTAACATTATGGATGGAGAGCTTCATGGGGATTTAAACTTATTTAAAAGGTTTGAATTCGGTGTGGTATGAAGCATCAATTGTTTGTTATTGGTTTTTGGCCATGGGAACCGTATGTTTTATTCATTGCCTGGTTGCACAGGTTCCTGCATGCGGATTTGATCACCAGTACCCTTTGCCAATGCCTTTAATCAGCAGATAAAGGAACAGGGGGGCTCCTAAAAAAGAAGTCAGGATACCTACCGGCAATACCACCGGTGCCACGATGGTACGGGCAACGATGTCGGAGACCAGCAGGAAAACGCCTCCAAAGATGGCAGAAGCAGGGATCAGGTAGCGTTCATCACCTCCAATGAGGCGGCGCACGATATGGGGTACGACCAGGCCGACAAAGGCAATGATTCCGAAAAAGGATACGGCGATGGCTGTGGCCAGGGAAGCCGTAACCATCCCGACCAGCCGGGTTCTTTCCACGTTCACGCCAAGGCTTTTGGCGACTTCATCGCCGGCATCCAGGGCATTGTAGTTCCAGCGGTTGCGGATGAAGATGACCATGGCCGCGATCACCACCAACAGCAATATGTTGAAATCCCGCCAGGAGGCCCGTCCGATATCGCCAAAGGTCCAAAAGACCACCGTAGAGATTTCAATGTCGTCGCCGAAATATTGCAAAGCGGTCATACCGGCCGAAAAGAGCGAACCCAGGATGATGCCTGTTAAAATCATCACTTCGGGGGTAGCTCCTTTATAGCGGGCCAGAAGGAAAATGATGCCGGTGCTCACCAGGCTCCAAAGAAAGGCTGAAGCCGTTACCGCGTATGGGTTGTTCAGGATCACCGGATTGGCGCTGCCGCTCTGGGTGGTTCCGGCTCCCAGAATGATAACAGCGAAGGCTGCCCCGAAAGCTGCGGCATTGGAGATGCCCAGGGTGAAAGGCGAGCCCAGGGGATTCTTCAGGATGCTCTGCATGGCTGCCCCCGAAACGGCCAGAGCTGCCCCGGTAATAATGGCCGATAAGATGCGGGGCAGGCGGATGTTCACAATGATCTGTTGTTCTATGGCGGAGGCCTGCGAACCCAGGGTCTCAACCATGGCCTTCCAGCCCACTTCAGCTGATCCCAATACCATTCCCGCAATGGCTGAAATTACCAATAAGATCAACAAAATGGCAATCAGGGTGTGCTTCCTGCCTATATGCCTGCTGTATTGCTTCTCCAGTTGTGCTGTCTCCATAGAGGTTTATCGAATTGATTCATGAATGGTTATGCCATTGCATTGTGGCCGGTGTATTGCTTTTTTGCCCTGCTGTCAAAAAGGCTTTTCGGGTTCGTACCCGCGCGTAAATGCAAGGCAGCAACCTGTATCTCTTGTTTTTGCAGTTGGGGTGTTTCCATGGCAATTATTCGCTTTTAAGGGTTGAATCATACCTGAAGGGCCCATATCCTCCGTACTGCTTTTCCATTTGACGGTAAACACCCTGGCCCAGAAATGTCTGGTAGATCTGATCGGCCTTTTGGGCCGGGTTGGTTCCTCTGAAATGGCTGGGATACAGTACTTTTGCCACATACCAGGCATTGGCCAGCACAGTTGCATAGTTCGTGGAGTACCAGTTGTAAGGGTGAACCCCATAGATTTGTCCTTTTTGAAAAGCCCGGATGTGGCTGAAAAATGCGCGATGTTCCCGGAAATCTTTTTTGACCAGTTCCCGGCCTGCCCGGTCGATGAAGATAACCTGGGGATTCCATTGCATCAGCTGTTCTATATCGAGCAATACCCCTTCATTGTTTTGGTAGTTTTTCTTCAGGGGAGCTGCAACATTTCGGGCATTGACGAAAACAAAGGATTCATACCAGGGGGAGGTGGAATTGATTCCATGGGTTCCGCGGTGCGACAATCCCCCCAGGTAAACCCGGGGCTTTTCGGATTGCGGGATCGCCCGGGTTCGGAGGGCCAGGGTATCAATCAGGCGTTGGTAATATCGCGTTAATGCTTTGGCCCGGTCAGAACGATCCAGGATCCTGCCCATCAGAGACAGCGCGCTGTCGAGTACCCGCCATGAAGGCCCCTCGTTTACATACCGCAGGCCAACAACGGGAATGCCCGTCTTTTTCTCAAGCTCCTCGGCTTCTCCTTTTGTGGTGTAGGTCTTAAAAATCACATCCGGCTTACGGGCCACAATCAACTCGGCATCTCCCGTAAAAGGTGGGCCAATGGTGGGTTTATCCTGTAATTCCGGACAGGCAAAAATATAAGGCCGACCCGTGCGCCTTTCGAGTTCTTCAACCCCCACTACCCGGTCTTCAGCCTCCAGATAGACCAGCAGCCGTAAGGCACCCGGACCGATGCCTATGACCCGGTCAACATGGGCCGGAACCGTTACCTCTCGCCCCAGCATATCTTTTACCTGTCTTATCCCATCCGAAGAATGACCCTGAAAAGCAGAATCGCCATCCTCCTGCCCACAACCAAACATCAATAAACCCATGCTCAATAACAACAGGAGGGTAACCGTTGTGGTTCGTATGCCAGGAGCCAACCGTAATATGAGCAACATCCTCTGTTTTGTGCGTCCAATCCAGGGTAGGCTTGCCTTCATCCCGCTACCAAGCCCAGACCAGCATAGGCCAACATTCCTGCCTTTGCCCTGCCCAATCCAGGGTATGGTTATCTTCCTGCCTTTTCCAGGCCAAAAAACAGGTATGGTTATCTTCCTGCCTTTTCCGAGCCAAAACCAAAATTTTGCCCCCTTAGATTCTGAAACCATAAGTTTGCTGTCCATACCTATACCAATTGTGATGTTGCCGCGCCCCGGTTGTGTTATTATTCGCAAAATCGTGTTACTAATGGGGCAAAAAAAACTAATCCAGGCTGGTCATAACCAGCTTGCCGTGTTTTACTCCTTTCAGCCCAATCAGCTGATCGGAAAGTTCGGTTAATTCTTCGGCTTTTCCTTTTAAAACAATGGTCTCCAGGCAGTTGTTGTGGTCCAGATGGACGTGCTGCATGGAAAGCACCAAATGATGGTGTTTGTGCTGAATGTCATTGCTTTGTCCGGAAAGGTCGTTTTTGTGGTGGTCATATAAAAGGGTCACCGTGCCGGCTACTTTCCGGTTTTCCTGCCAGTTATCCTCAATCATATGTTCCTTGATCAAATATCGAATGGCCTGAGAACGGTTGGGAAACTGATGCTTTTCCACCAGGCTGTCCAGTGACCGCAATATCTGTTCATCCAGGGAAACCCCAAATCGTTTGATGGCCATAAACAGTATAGGTTGAGGATTAAAAGGTTAAATTTAACAAAAATTTACCCGATCTTCGTGGCAGGTGGGTTAAATTCTTTAAATGTTCCATCTGTTTTGTGGTTTGGAGTGGAGCCGCGTGAAAGGCATGCTGGTAACTTTTTCAGGGCCCCGGGCTTAGCGTTGAAAGGTATTGTCGTGGTAGCAGATGGGCCCTTACCGGATGCTAATCAGTGTGGGTCTTTCACGGGGAAGCTTTTTCAAAGGGGTAGACCAATCCAATTTGACGGCGCACCTCATCCAATATGCGCAGATTATGAAGGGAACTTTTCGGGGGCATAACCCGACTTTGTTTTTGATGTTCTTTTAATAAACGGTTCATCGCTTCAATTTCATAATTAAAGCCGATGGATTCGCGATTATCCTGGAAGGGGAGGGTTTCGTCGCCGGTTTTGGCGGTCGCCTGGCGGGCTTTCCAGAAGTCGGGAATTTCTATATGACCGCTGGTCCCGAAGATCCAACCCTTGTGGGATGTGCGGTGTTTAACCGAGCAGTTGAGTTGAGCCAAAGCGCCAGTGGGATATTGAAGCAGCATGCTGGTGGTTTCATCCACGTGGGTGGATGTATGGATGGCCCGGGCCATTACTTCCGGCTCCTGCTGGCCCACCATCATATTGGCGAAAGCAAGCGGATAAATGCCAAGGTCCAGAAGCGCCCCTCCGGCCAAATGAGGGTTGTAAAGCCTGTGTTCGGGATTGGTCACCGAGGGGGCGCCGAAATCTGCCTGTATCAAGCGAATATCCCCAATGACCCCATCCTCAATCCAGCGATGTACCTGACGGATAGTGGGAAGAAAGGCTGTCCACAGGGCTTCCATGAAAAGCAGGTTCGACTTTTGCGCCGTGGCAATCATTTCGTTCAACTCACCGGCATTAACCGCAGCCGGCTTTTCACACAAAACAGCCTTTTTATGCTTAAGGGCCGACATCGTGTTGGTATAGTGCTCGGAATGAGGCGTGGCAATATAGACCACATCGATGTCCTTATCCTTGAAAAGCTGTTCGTAACTTCTGTAAGCCTTTGATATCTTGTGTTCCCGGGCAAAGGCCTCGGCCCGCTCGGCAGAACGCGAAGCCACTCCTGCAACCTCACCTTCCGGAACGTATGCGTAGTCTTCTGCGAATTTTCCGGCAATATAACCGGTTCCTATGATGCCCCAGCGAATGGTTTTCATGAACGCCTCTTTTACTACAAAATTATACAATATGACCAGCAAAACAACCCTTCCGCTTAAAATCCCTCCGGGTTATTTTCTATTTAGACTAAATTTTTATTAACCCTCCGGATGGCACCCATTTCTTTGATTATGTGATTTTTAAAATTTTTCCATCGCGCCTGCCGTGGACGCGTGATGAGAATTGTTATATTTAACAAATTGATCAAACGGGTATCATTTTGAGAAATCTCATTTGATCCTTCTGAAACCCTCATGCACCGACTAGCACAAAAGGTAATGAATAAAACATGGGGGTTCCATGGCAGAGGTTACCGAGACCAACGAATTACATGCTATTATTATACTGAAATACAAACTGTTCATTAAATTTTATACAAATGAAACGTCCATGACAAAATCATCATTAATATCACAAAAGAAGATGATTATTATGTCATGGTAAGTTACACAAGGCCAATTAAATAGACAAAAAATAATCTTGTAAAACATCAAGGATGCACCAATCAATACCGGCCTGTTTTAAGGGATTAATTATTGAAGAGGTTGAGTCGGGAAGATAACTTGGGATTATAACCGTCCGGGCCACCGACTCAATAGACCTTTCCCGCCCGGACGGTTATTTTATTTTGGACCGCCCAAAAATGCTTAGACCCCCAATGCGGGGAAATGTTTAAAAAATTTATGTGTTTTTTGTTTTAGATTTGATTTTCAGCTTTTTGGAGGTCGTTCTTGAGCTTACTTCGGTCTGATTTTTTGATGTTTCTGGTACTGATCAGGTGGCTTTTCTTGTTGTCGCTTATCTCGATGGTATCTTCGCGGTCATTAAAAGTTATGGTCGTTTCCTGGGCCAAATCGAAAATTTTGGTTTTTAAGATGGTGGCATTAATCTGCAGTTTTTTCTCAGTCAGTGTGGCATAGGGAATCAATATGCCCCATAGGCCATAAAGGGCCACCAGCAGGGCAATTAAAAATTTTATGCCGTCATACAGCCAGATGAAAGGATCTAATCTGAAACTATCTATTACGATGATCATTCCAACGATTAGAATCAGCACATAGATGTCGCGGGTTCGCCTGTATTTTTTCTCCATGGATCCGGTTTTTGTGTTTAACGATGGCCTCTTGTCAGGAGGCTTCTTTTTTTGCCTTTTCCAATTTAAGAAATATTCGGCAAAAAATCAACCCTTCCCGAATAAGAGGCCATTACATCCCAACAGACAGGATGTGCTGGTATAAGGCTAAACGAGGAAGTTTGACGTTTTTATGGGCTCATTGATCCCTGGATTGAATGACCAGGAGGTGGAAGCCAGGGACCTTTCATTTAAAGATCCCTGAGCGACCCACATTCTGCCTTTTTTTCCTCTTTAAAGATTTTTGAGGGCCCGGTGAAAACGTTGGGTGATTTCATCTCCCAGACCATTCAGTTCGGGATTCTCCAGTATTTTGACCAGATGCGACGGATTGACCGCTACAATTTCTGTCTTCTGCTCGCCTTTTTCCTTGATCAGCACTTTACAGGGAAGAAAAACCCCTATGTTCTCCTCGCGCTGGATGGTTTTCCAGGCAAATGATGCGTTGCATACCCCCAGTATGCGATAAGGTTCGATCTCTTTGCCCAGTTTTTCCCTGAAGGTCTTGTGCATATTCAGCTCGCTGACAATGCCAAATCCCTCTTCCTGAAGTGCTGATTTAACCCTTGAGGTAGCTTCTTCAAGCGGGGCGGGGATGGTGGTGCGGAAATAGTAGTTCCCCTTTTCAACTTTATTCTGGGCCAGGCCTGAGATGGTGATCAGGGCCATAAATACGGCCGTTAACATGGCTGTCTTTTTCATAGTTGTTGTTTTTTTTCGTTTGTGGTTTTGACTGCAATAAAATTGCCGGGATTATATACATGTATATGTCTTAATTTGTTCATGAATGTGTGCCCTTTATTCTGTTTTATACATAAGGCCGGGTAGATTGCCTAAGGGCAGAAAAAATCATTGTCGGACTCCTTTTGGCTGATTGAACGTGTTTTGGATGAATACCGCCAGCATGCTTTGATGGTTACGGCAAATTTATTACCTCCTGAATGGGGCAAAGGTAAATCGAAACAATGTGCTTCGATGGCCAGGGCAAGTTTCTGAAATTTCTAAACCATCGGAAGTAAAGACAAACAGGGTGTTTTGATGCCCCCTGAGGTTTTAATCCTGAGATTTTTCCCGTGCTAAAAGTATATATATGGTATAGGCGGCTTTATATAATACAGGATTGTCTTTGATTTTTGTTCATTTAAAACACTTGCATGATGAAACAGATCATTTTGGTAATGACCGCATTGGCGCTTTTGTTTTCGGTTCAAACCAGCGCGCAGGAATCTGAAGAGGCCGGGCAATATGAACGGCCTTACAGTCAGCTCATTCAGGGTGGTTTTTCATTTGGTTATTATGGTTATGGGTATGTCGGTAGCCGCACAGGTTTTACCCTGCCTGTTTCGGCCAGCTATGAAACCTTTGTTGCTGACGACATCAGTGCGGGGGGCTTCTTGGGTTACAGCAGTTACCGTTATCAGGGGTACAGCAATTATGAGTATAAATGGTCTTTCCTGAATTTTGGGGTGAGGGGCTCCTACCACTATATTCCTTTGCTCAATGAGCTGACCGACGCTGAAATTGATCAGAGCAAATGGGACTTTTACATCTCACTGATGTTGATTTTTGAACGTCGGTCTTATTCCAGCAGCGACGATTATTATGAGGATTACTATCAGGATGATTTTAATATGAATCTGGGTTCAGTGGCGGGTTTTCGGTATAAGTTTTCTGACTTCCTCTCGCTCTATTTTGAAGGGGGCCGGGGAAGCTTTGGTTACGGCAATCTGGGGGTTACACTGATGTTTTAATTGAGGGGGAGCCTGGACAACAGCTTATTTGAGGTTAAGAAGTTGTTAAAGTCCTGAGCGGTGCATCGCCCCGGAAACGGGGTATGTTATTTGTATCCTGGTGGGTCACTTCCCCCATGGCCGTTTATTGAAGGAATCCAATCGCTGTCATGGATAAAGGGGTATGATCAAGGCAGGATATTTGGGGGCAATTGCAAAAAATACAGGCCTTTTTTGAAATTTCCCCTTCCGCCGATTGGGTCATTAAGGGGGAATGGTTTATTTTAGCGGGGTTGAAACCATTGAATCTATGCCCCGGATAACCCATTGGCCACATATTCCCGTCTTTTTGACCCTGCTGTTGATCGTTTTTTCAGACGGGCTGGAGGCTCAGGATACGACGTCCCTGATGAGCCCAAAGGAGTGGCGTATGGTGCGGCATACCTCAGTGGCCGGTGGCTTTTTGTTGACTGGCGCCTTTTTAACCGACCGGCCTGTGCGGGATTGGATGCAGAATCATCAGGGAACCACCGGCAAGCACATTTTTAACACCGCCAACCTTATGGGCGATAAAACCCTGGTGCTTCCCCTGAATGCAGCCCTTCTGGCTACCGGTTACCTGGGCGACAACCAGCAGCTTCGGCATACTTCCTGGAATGCCCTGAAAAGTATTGTGGCTACAGCGATCATTACCGAAGGCTTAAAACGTACTTTAGGCCGAAGTCGCCCCTATACCGGCCATGGACCAGGTGCTTTCAATCCGTTTCCCCCCAATAAACCCGATTATAAAGCCCTGCCCTCAGGTCACACTTCCCTGGCCTTTGCCTTTTTTACCCCTCTGGCCGAACAGTACAGCCGATGGCTCTATCTTTTGCCGGCATCAACCGCGGTGAGCCGTGTCTATAAAGATAAACACTGGGCCTCCGATGTGGTGCTCGGCGCCGCCATTGGATTCCTTACCGGCTATTTTTTTCAGCATAAAGACCAATCGGTTCAGGTGGCTTTCAATAAACTGATTATCCGTTTTTGACCGCACTACTTCCCGGCAGTCAGCTTATCCCGATAGGAAGAAAAAAAAGAAGGATGCTTGTGCATCCTCCTTTTTTGTAAACCGGAGTCAGGATTTAAATTGTAGTGATTAATTCTTGTTGGGAACAAATATAATAAAAAAATGGATTGAACCACCAAGGGAAGGTATACATTCAGGTAAAGTTTGATCAGAGCTGCCTGAATGCAGGCCGAGCTGATTATGGGGGGTAAGGCGACCGGGTTCAAAACATCTGTGGTGAAATCTGGCCGACTTGTCCGATTTTTACAATATTTCCCGGCCAAGAAAGCTTAACTTGTTGGGTGGTAATAATTCAGACGGTCTATGAAAGAAAATGGAAATAAAAGCGCATTGCTGGTAGGCATCAATGATTATGGCGGGGCTCATGATTTACGGGGATGCATCAACGATGTCACCAACATCAGGAATGTGTTGAAAACGTTCTTTGGATTTGATAATGAGGATATACGGGTATTAACCGATCAACGCGCCACCAAACGGAATATTCTGATGCGGCTGGAACAAATGATTAGCTATGCTGAGGCGGGTGATGTATTGGTTTTCCATTTTTCAGGCCATGGATCGCAGATCAGGGACCGAAACAACGATGAACTAAAGGACCATCTCGATGAAATTTTGTGTCCCTGTGATATGAACTGGGATAATGGTTTTATCAGCGATGATATGGTGGGGGGATTGGTCGAACAATTGCCCTCGGGGGTATTCATGGAAATCATATTGGATTGTTGCCATGCAGGTACCGCAACCCGCTTTGATGCCTTTGGCCAGCCTGAAGAGCCCGGCCCTTTCTTCCCCGTCATTAATCGTTATTGGCCGCCACCAATGGATATTTCCGCGCGTTTTTCCGAGCAGCGTCTTCCCCTGAAGGCTAAAAGAGCTTTCCGGGATGATCCGCGCATTACCAGGCATCATGTTTTATGGGCCGGTTGCCAGGATCATCAGACATCTGCCGATGCCCTGATCAATGGTTCCTATAATGGGGCCTTTACCTATTACCTGTGCCAACAGCTCAGCGATGACAAGCATGCCGGCCCTCGGTCCGATGTGATAATGGATGTCAGGCAATCGCTGATGAACCATCATTATGGGCAAACCCCTCAGCTCGAATGCCCCGCCTCTTTCAGGTCATTGCCTTTTATGGCTTACACCCCCGCGAAAAAGACGGCCGGCTCATCAGAAAATTAATTTCCTATGTCCCGTCAAATACTGGCTGAAAACCCTTATAAAGACCGGTTGTTAAAGCTGATCCCCTCTGAAATTGTGGCGGCTTACCTGGTTATTGAAGGGTTGATACCTGAAAAAGCCTCAACCGCCCCCTGGGTAAGCCTCGGGGCTACACTCATCCTGCTGGTGCTGATTCCTTTTTATATGACTCGGATCATGGAGGTCAAGGTTCCCCGGCAGATCCTCTTTACCATGGTTTCCTTTATGGTCTGGGTCTACGCCCTGGGCGGTCCTTTTGCTTACTATGGCCTCTATACCGGCTATATCGGCTCGGTGATCCTGGTGCTCTGGACCCTTTTGATCCCTTTTTTCTACAAACCCCAGGATCATGGTTGATCTGTTGTGAGTCAATGCCCGGGCAAAACGGATGCCGCCAACTTACAAACCCCCTGGGTATGAAAATGCCCGGCCGGGAGCCTGTCTTTTTAAACCACCAGGTTGGTAGGGTATCGCCAGGTATGCCGGGAAACCCCTGAAATGCGCCATATCCCTTCTGAACAAAATCCTTTGGTGGATTGTCTGACTTTTAGTGATTGTTAAATATTAAAACCTAAGACTATGAAAATGAAACATGTGCTATTGAGTTTGGCCTTCCTGGTTTTAACAGGGGTGCTTTTTGGGCAATCGACTACCTGGAAGTTCGATAAGGCTCATTCTAAGGTTCAGTTTACCGCTACCCATATGAAGATTTCGGAAGTAGCCGGAAAATTTCATGATTTCAGCGGAACCATCCTCACTGAAGGCGATGATTTTACCGATGTTCAGATCAAAGTGAACATTGATGCTGCCAGTGTAGATACCGATAATGACAGACGCGATAAACACCTTCAGGGAGAAGATTTCTTGAATACCTCCGAATATCCTGACATTAAGTTTGTCAGTGAATCGATGGACAAAGTCGGGGAACAAAAATATGAGCTTACCGGTCAGCTTACCATCAAGGATGTTACCAGGACTGAAACCTTTGATGTAAAATACATGGGGACGGTTGACGCCATGGGTGCTACCCGTGCCGGATTTAAACTCACCGGCAGCATTGACCGCTTTGATTACAATGTTGACTGGGATAAGTCGTTTGGAAAGGGATTGATTGTAGGCCGTGAGGTTGGAATCAATGTTGACATAGAACTGATCAAAAGCGAATGAAGTTCTGCCAACCCGCCTGCGCCGCAAACCAAACCTGCATAACAAGGAAATGCCTGAGGCATGAAAGTTCCGTCACGAAAGATGGCGGTATCTCTGAATAACCGGGCAATACAATGTGGGTTAACCTTTTATGATTGCCTACAGGCATAAAAACGGTCAGGCGATGGAAATAATAAAACCGGGCCTTGTTTTGGTGACAAGGCCCGGTTTTTCATGATTGTCGGTGTTTTTTTTAATCCATGGAATCCAGGTATTTGTACAGCTCGCTATCGGTGGATAGCAGGATTGTGGTGGTGCTGTCAAATGTCTTCCTGAATGTTTCCATGGTTTTGGTAAATTCATAGAGTTGCTGAGCGCGGTTGGTTTTATTGTATGCGTTGGCATAAATTTCTGCCGCTTCCGCATCAGCTTCCCCTTTGATTTTTTCGGCTTTTTTGAACGCTTCCGAGCGGATTTGATTGAGTTCCCGGTTTTTCTGGCCGTTAATGCGGGAGGCTTCTCCTTGCCCTTCCGAACGGAATTTATCGGCAATTCGGAAGCGCTCGCTTCTCATTCTTTCGTAAACCCGTTTGCGTACATCCTGTACATAGTTGATTCGTTTAAAGCGAAAATCCAACACTTTAATGCCCAGGTCTTGGGTTTGCTGGTTGGCGGCCTTTTGAACCATGTTTTGGAGCCGTCGCCGGCCCAGTTCGATGTTGACCAAACTGTCGGCCACCAGCTTGCTGATGCGACCGGCGGTATCGGCCTTCCGGTTGGTGCTGCGAACGGCTTCTTCCAGGCTGTGGCTGGCAATGATGTCGCGGGTTTCCCCGTCCAAAATATCATCCAGCCGCGATTGGGCACCCCGCTCGTTGGTCAGGCGCTTGTAAAATTGCAGGGGTTCGGTGATCTGCCAGCGGGCATAGGTGTCGACAAAGATGAATTTTTTGTTCTTGGTCGGTACCTGGTTGCGGTCGCCGTCCCACTCCAGATAGCGTTTGTCGAAGAAGTTGGCTTTTTGGACAAAGGGGGTCTTAAAGTATAATCCCGGTTCGGTATCCGGTTCGCCTATGGGTTTACCAAACTGGGTGACCACCACCTGTTCGGTTTCTTTAACCACGTAGGCACTCTGGGCCAGCACGATGATGCCCAGAAGGATGAGTAAACTGATATATAATATCTTTTTGCCTTTCATAATGGGAATATTTGGTGGTTGAGACTATTGTTGTTTGTTTTTCAGGTGCATCTGGAGCAGGGGGATCGTGTTGCCGCCTTCCTTGGGGGTGATGATCTTATCTCCGAGTTTGGGGATCACCTCCTGGAGGGTTTCCAGATAGAGGCGCCGTTTGGTAACTTCGGGCGCCCTGACGTACTCCTTGTAAAGGGCATTGAAACGGGCCACTTCACCCTGGGCGTTGTTGACCCTTCGCGTGGCGTAACCTTTGGCGTTCTGTATGGTTTCTTCAGCCTGTCCTCTGGCTTTGGGAATCACTTTGTTGTACTCGGATTTGGCTTGGTTGATCAGGGTTTCTTTTTGCTGCTGGGCTTCGTTCACCGCATTAAACGCTTTTTTAACCGGCTCGGGCGGATTGACATCCTGCAGGACCACCTGGGCCACCTGAATACCAAGGGAATACTCCCGGCTCAAATCCTGGATCAGTGCTTTGGTTTTGCTGGCGATCTCAGCCCTTCCCACCGTCAAAACTTCGTTGACCGTGCGGTCGCCTACAACCTGCCGCATCACCGATTCACTGATGTCCCGAAGGGTGCTCTCGGCATTGCGTACTTTGAACAGGTAATTGTGGGGCTTGTCGATGCGGTATTGAACCACCCATTCCACATTGGCCAGGTTCAAATCGCCGGTGAGCATCAGGGCTTCGTCACTGGTGCTGGACGAACGCGCATACTGTGAGCGAACCCCGGCCTGAGCCGTGCGGAATCCAAACTCCTGCTTCTTTTGCCGCTCAACCGGTACTTTATATACGTCTTCTATAAAGGGAACTTTCGTCTTAAGCCCGGAATTAACCGTGCGGACATGTTTCCCAAACCGGGTAACCACACCGACTTCTTCGGCGCCGATCTGGAAAAAGGCGTTAAACGCCAAAATTACAAGAACCACCAACAAGATCACTGTCTTGTAATGCTTCTTGAACTTTCGATATTCCGGAGATGCTCGGAAATCTGAGTTTTCATTGTTGGCCATAGTTGATTGATTTAGAATTTTTACCAAATTACGGTAGATATTAAGAGATGTCAAGATTTTTTTGCCCTGCTATGCCGACGCCCCTATAGTGGTTCAAATAGGAAGGTGATGGCCGCAACCTTTAACTTTTCGGGAAGCTCCCTGTCGGGGTGGCTTATTGAGCTGACCCGGAAGGCTGGCCAGGGTCACCCTGTTCAATTGGGTTGTCGGGGTTACCGGCCCATTCGAACCATCCCCCGTCATAGATGGATACGTTAGGCCATCCCATCAGGTAGGCATTCCAGAAAGCTTCACTGGCCCGCCATCCGGTGCCACAGTAAAAGGCAATGTGCTTTTCCGGCACAATCCCATTTTTTGCCCAGTTAGCGGCTACTTCATGATACTCCCGCATGGTATGGTCGGGATTGCGGTAGTTTTCCATATGGTAGGCATCGCTTCCGCAGTTGCCAAAGATGGCCCCGGGGATGCGTCCGGTTTTACCTATGTAATTGTATCCGCTGACCTCCCCAATGAATTCCTCCCAGCTTCTCATACTGACCAGTTCACTGCCATTGGCCTGGAGCATGTTTTTTGCCTGTTCCATATCCACAAATACCCCCGGATGCACGGGGATTTCTGCCCCGAAGTTATCCTTTGCCTCGGGGCTATTGGTTTGCCGGGAAACCGGGTAACCGGCCTGTTCCCATCGGGCCAATCCTCCATTGAGTATGCGGATGTCGCGTACCCCGGCGTATAGCAATATGGCTGCACACCGCATGGCGCCCAGATGCCCGGCCCGTTGGCCGGGGTATTTTTCGCGGTTGTCGGGATAGGAAAAACGGCCATATACAACCACCGTCGTATCCCTGGTAATCCCCCGCTTAAGAAGGGCCTGGCGCAATTCTCCCGGTGATCGGCGGTTCCACGTCTCAGACGATTCAAGATCCATCGTGTTCAGCTCGATGGCCCCCGGAATGTGCCCGTTGTGATAATCCTTCAGGTAGCCGTAATGGCTGTGGCAAACCACAAATTCTTTGTTTTCGAAAGTGGCCGGATCCTTTCCGTTGATCAGTTCATTGACCCAGTGAGGGCCAACCAGCATTGGGTAGCGTTCGAGCCGCTCCATGGGCAGGCTTTTATCAGCCGACCACTCCCTGGTGAAGCCATGGTAAATGTTCACCTGCTGTTGGCCCTTTTCCATCAACCAGCTTCCCATTTGCTCTGTTTTTTCGGGGTCATTACCATAGAGCGTTACCGGCCGGTCCATTGAAACACCCTTATCCTGGAGTATTTGCCACCAGTTTTCATAACCGGTCCATTCATAAGGAAAAGCTTTGGATCCCTGAATATGGCCCCCACGGGCTTCACCCTGGAGAGGCCAGCCATTATAGGCTTCAATGGGACGAATATCTATTGTCACATGACGAGCATCATGTATATGCCCCATCAATTGCTGGGTCGATACTTCTTCGGGTCGCTGGCTCATGGTCCGGTCTTTTTGATTTGGTTCACCCTAAGGTACAAATTTAAGGACAGAAATGTTAACCCCACCCCGCTTAGCGGGGTCAAAAAAATCCGACCCCGCTTAGCGGGGTCCCTTTTTCTACCCCCGCTAAGCGGGGGGCTTACCCCGCTAAGCGGGGTTCTTAGTCTTCGGGGGGTTTTTTGATGAATTTGTCTTCTATCCATTTGATCGGGTAATAGATGATCAAAATGAATGCGGTTAATCCGACCGCCAGAATATACTGCTCAAGGGCAACACTCATGCCCACCCCCGTAGAGTAGAGGATGGAAGCGGCGGTGGTCAGGTATTTGACCTTATACACCTTTTGCACCTGCATCACCGTGCCGGCGCCAATGAAGCTGACCCCGACAATGATGGCCTGAATGATCCGGGTGGGATCGGCCTGAATGTCTTCGGAGATATCCAGCTCGTGAAAATGCAGGGTGATGGTCTCCCCCAGCGATACCAGCAAGGCCACCGACCCGCCAACAATCATGTTGGTTTTGATGCCGGCCGGTTTATCGGTCTTTTCCCTTTCGTATCCTATGATGCCCCCTAAAATCGAGGCAATAATGACCTGTAAAAGAATTTCAAGTTCTTTAACCCATTCCATAAGACCTGGTTTTATGATGATTTAGTTTTTTTCCTGCTCTTTGGCCTGGTCAATCGAATCCATCATCGTTTGCAATTCCGCCTTGTACTGCTGGTTGAAAATGTCAATGTTCCATCTTTCCCCAATGGCCTTGGGCACCAGGTTGGATTTGTATTCTTCCTGGTTGTAGTAAAGCTGGGTATTATAATCTTTTGATTTCAGGGCTTTCAGGTCATAAAAATTGGAGCGGATGCTGGAGAGGATGGTTACCCCCAGGTCATTGCGTATTTTTTTGTTTTTTTCCATCAGTTGCTCCTGTTGATCCTGGGCCCGACTTAGTTGATTTTTCAGGGAATCACTTATTTGTTGCTGGGCCAGGTATTTTTGGCGCCAGAATTCTTCCTGCTGCTGTTCAATGGAATAAATGATGCCGCTGCCGATCAGCAAACCAGCCAGCAGGGAGGAGAGTATTTTGACCCAGTGGTTTTTCAGTGTTATCCGGATTTTACGCCACATACTTGTAATTTTGATGTTTAGCGATCAACAATATTACAAAAATAAACTCAAAAGGCGGTGGCTTTATTTTGTAAAAGGTATTATTTGAGGTAAGCCTGGAGTTTGGCCAGCAGGCTAAACTGGTCGGTGGGTTTGGCCAGGTAATCGTTGCATCCGGCCTGAAGGCATTTTTCCCGGTCTTCGCTCATGGCATAGGCAGTTTGGGCAATGATGGGCAGGTTTTTGTCTAACGCTCTGATTCTTCTTGTGATATCCAGTCCGCTGATGTCCGGCAGTCGGAGATCCATAAGAATCAGGTCAATTTGCTTGTGCAGTTTGAAGTAGCGCCGGTAACCGAGGGTTGCTTTTTCGGCAAAATGCAGCACCGCCCCGGTGGGTTGAAGGATTTCGCTGATAAACTGTTTGCTGATCGGGTCGTCTTCAATCACCAGAATCTGAAAACCTTCAAACAGATTGTCGTATTGACTCAGATTGGAGTGGGCCGGTGCAGACTGGGAGGTGTTGCTGGTGATGGCCGGCTGGTAGGGCAGGGTAAAGCGGAAAGTGGTGCCGCGATTTTCTTCGGACTCCACCTCAATGGAGCCTCCCAACATTTCCACCAGGTTTTTGCTGATGGCCAATCCCAGGCCTGTTCCTCCGAATGATTTGGAGGATGATTCATCTGCCTGACGGAACCGGTTGAATATGAGTTTTTGCTTTTCCTGGGGAATACCCGGTCCGGTATCTTCCACGTAGAACATAAGCCCGTTGTTCCCGGCGGGCTCATAACCAAATTCAATGGTACCGGAGGAAGTGAACTTCACGGCATTGCTCAGCAAGTTGGTAAGGATCTGTTTGAGCCGCAGCTGATCAGAAGAGATTTCCGAGGAAGCATCAGAAAAAGCTTTATGAAGGTTCAGGGTAATGTTGTTTTTGCTTTTGTTTTGCAGTTCGTTGCTATGCATCTGGTACAATTCGTCCATCATTTCGTTGAGGGAAAACCGGGTGTGTTCGATGTGCACCTGGCCGGCTTCGATTTTGGAGATGTCAATGATGTCGTTGATCAAATCCAGCAGGTGGTTGGCCCGGGAATCAATGATATCGAGGAATTCTTTCTGCTTGTTTTTGGGAAAGTCTTTTTGCTTGAGCAATTTGGTAAAGCCAACCACGCCATTCATGGGGGTTCGGATTTCGTGCGACATGTTGGCCAGGAAGGCCGTTTTGAGGCGGTCGCTTTCTTCTGCTTTTTCTTTGGCCTTGAGCAGTTCCCGTTCGGCCATTTTGCGTTGGGTCACATCCCGCATGATGCCCATCACAGTCACTTCATTGCCGGATTCGAGCGATACGGTGCTCAGTTCTACATCTTTCAATTCCCCGGCTTCGGTATAAATGCGCATTTCGTAGCGGTTAGGGATTTTTTCCTGCCGCTGGCGGGCCTGGTAGCGCTGGGCCACCAGGTTTTTGCTTTCCGGGGTCAGCAAATCATAGAAATTAAATTCGCTGGAGGTGAGTTCGCCGGCGGTATAACCTGTTATTTCGCAAAAGCGATGGTTCACATATTCAAAATGTCTGGAGCGGGTCAGGTAGATCCCGTCGAAAGCATTTTCCATCAGGGTACGGAACTTCCGTTCGCTCTCCATCAGGGAAGCTTCCATGCGGGCTTTGGTTTCCCTTAATTCGATGTTGAAAAGGGCAAAACCAATGTCGTGGGCCATCTCTTCGAGCAGGGCCTTTTCTTCGGGATCGGCCGTCATTTCAACCGGCAGGGTGACATTGAGCATCCCAAAGATTTTTTTTCCATGTTTAAGCGGCAGGCAAATGGTGCCGGTCTCCTGGTAGAGATCAGCCAGGGGACAGGCGTGGCAGTGGATTTGTTTATCCGGGATGAAGGTGGTTTTTTGGTGGATCACCCGATTCAGGCATTGTGGCCAAAACCCTTCGGCCAGTTTTTCGCGGAAAGCCGGAAATTGTTGGTTCAGGTTGGATGCGGCGGTCATGGTAATTTGATGGTGCTCATCCAGCAATGCGATCCATGAATTGGTGAAGTTTCTAGACCCGGTCAGAATATGACCTACCTGATGAATGATGGTGCTTCTGTCCTGTTCTTTGATGATCAGCTGGTTGATTTTCCGGATGGCATCCAGCACCGAATTTAAATGATGGATGCGTTTTTCATTTTCTTTGCGCCGGGTAATGTTTTCCAGGGTGGCCACCACCCCCTTCAAATGGTTCGAACCTCCGAAGATCGGGGCTGCATTGACCTGAACCATCAGTTGCCGGCCATTGGACTGGGTAAAGGTGAATTCGTTTCCATACACGGGCTTACCCGTTTTTTTGACCTGTTCAAAGGGAAGTTGATCCCGGGGCACAGGATTGCCATTCATGTCGGTGATCTGCCATTGAGACTCCATGCACCGGTGGCTCTCAAGGGCATCATCATCCAGGTCCAATACATCCCGGGCGCGCTGATTGGCGTAATTCAGGCTACCCCTTTCATCCATCAACAGGATGCTTACCGGGCTGGTTTCGGTGAGTTGGCGCAGTTTGTTCCTTTCCTGTCGTAGGGTTTCTTCTGTATGCTGGATGTAGGTGTGGTCGTGGATGGTGCCCTGAAAACCTTCTATATGGCCGCTGCTGTCGTAGAAAGGCACCGATGTGATCAGGGCATGCACCAGGGTTCCGTCTTTTTTAACCAAATCAACCGGGTACTCCCGGGTAAAACCCTTTGAGATGATTTGACTGGTATGCTCTTTCCGGTCTTCAGGGCGGTAATAAATTTGTTGCACGGGCGTTTCCATCAGTTCCTGCTTGCTGGAATAGCCCAGCAATTCAACCGTTGCATCGTTCATGTCAATCCAGCGGCCTTTCACTGTGGTGATGAAAACCGCATCGCGTGAAGTCTTGAAGAATTTCCGGTATTTGGCTTCGCTTTCGCGGATTTGTTTTTGCCTTTGATACGCCTCGGAAATATCGCGAAAAACCAGAACAACCCCATGGATGTTCCCTTTTGCATCGGTGATGGGGGCTCCGCTGTCTGCAATTTGATATTCCCTGCCATCTTTTGATTTTAGCAGGGTGTCATTGGCCAGCCCCGCTGTTTTACCGGTTTGCAGGACGAGATTGACTGGATTTTTTATTTTTTCGCGGGTTTGCGTATGATAAAGCATCAAAATGTCATCGACCGCTTGCCCGAGAGCTTCCCCCTCGAAGTATCCGGTAAGCTCCCTTGCAATCTGATTGATCCGGGTGATCTTGCCGTTCAGATCGGTGGTGATCACAGCATCCCCGATGGATTTGAGGGTTATACGAAGGTTGTTTTCGTTTTCGGCGATCTCTTGCAGGGTTTGATTGCGTTCGCGGGTGAAGCGATAAACCAGTAGGGTGGTGTAGATAACGATCACGATAAGGATCCCAAGCAGGAGGAACTGAAGGAACCGAAAACGGGAAAGCTCTCTCTTAAAGCGTTGGTGGAGCTGAAATTCCAGTTGATCGACCGTTTGTACAATCTGTTGGTAAAGGCGGTTGAACCTGGAATGGGGTTGGGTTTCCGTGTTTCCTGACCCGACATCTCCGGGCCATCTTTGGAGAATCAGGGCGTGGAATTTTTTTACCCGCCGTTGGGTGATCTGCATTTTCTCGCGCAGGATGCTATCCGTCAAAGGAAATATTTTGTTGCCTTTCACATTACCCCCTTCCAGCATGGCCTCTGTAAGGGCCATTGCCCTGTCCATATGTGATTTAACCGAGTCAAGAGGAACCCTGGAGGTTCCCAGGATGACCTCCTCGGTCCACAAATGGGCTGAGGTGATATTTTGCTTGATGTTGTTGGAAGCCTTTAGCATAGGGGTATAATGGGAAGCCATTCGGTGGCCCACCCGTTGAAAATATAAGATACCCAACACCAGCGACAACATGAGTAGCCCGGCGAAAAGGAGCCGCAAACGAAAGGGAATATTCCTTTGATGCCTCTTTTTTGTTGGCTGATCCTGGTTGATGATTGACATATGGTACCTCCTTGGATAGCGGGAAAGGTTGCCCTCGTTCGAATTTTTTCTTTGTTCAACGGAGCAAGCCGGGAAATGTTATCTTTTGTCCAATGGGCTTCTCATTGGGGGAAAATAATAAAAATTGAAGCATCGCCCAATTGCCTGGATGTTGTTTAAATGGGTTACTGATTCCTTAAAGCACCTCATTCCCGTTGCATTGATCCCGGGGTCCGTAAATCTTTCGGTTTTATCTGTAGGACAGAACCTACAGCACAAATGCCTCAATTGATCCGTAAAGGGATTGCTCGTGTCTCCTTCTTGATTAAGAGGGGCTTGGGAATGGCTGGCGTCGGCACTTCTGTGGAATGTTCGTTTTTTTGGTTTGTGCGATCAATAGAGAATCATGATCAAACAACCGCAGGGGGTGTGGTTTTAGGGCTTACATGGGTTTCAGTGATGGCCTCACACAACCAGGCCAATGATATGAAAACAATAGAACGGGCCGTTTATTGAGAATGGCTTGGCGGGGTCCGGGCCAAAAAAAGGGATGACCCCGCCGGGGCCATCCCTTTTTTATAAATGGTATGGGATTATCATTCGGGAACGTCATCCCGGGTTGGATAAATCTTAAAGGTAGCCTTTTCCTTCTTCAGATTGGGATCTTCTGAGGAGAAGTGTACCGTAAATTTGATTTCCTTGGTTTCGGTGTTAAAGGAACCTTCGCCATGCACGGTGATGTTCACTTCCTTCACATTATCGCTTTCCTCAATTTTGCCGTTGGAATTGTGGGAATCGATTTTCCAGTTTTTCTGCTTGCCCCAGACATCGCCTACGACAGATTCACCATCCCAGTCGTAGCCTTCTTTGGCGGCATAACCGGTAATGGTTTGTTTGGGTATGACCACTTTACCTTTGGTCCCTTCTTTGTTCATGGCGGCAAACCGCAGGTATTTATCCACGCGAATGCCGTTGTTCATATAGCCGACCAGGTAACCTTCAGTCATCAGGGCCTCGTCGGTCAGGTCATAGGCATTGCAACGGTAGTTGTAATAATAGGGATAGTCTTGTTCTTCACTGGTGGGGCAACTTCTGCGGATGAAGGTGTAGGTCCAGTCGCCTGACCAGGCATTGGGATCCTCCGAATGCTGGGTAACGGTGTGGGGAGGATAGGCTGCAGAATAGCCGTCGGTTTCTTTTCGGAGCACGTGGGGATCATAAACGCCTTCGGCCAATACCAGGTTGGGGATGCAGTTTTCGTCAAAGGCCATCTCGCCGATGGCGTTTTTCTCAAAGACCATCTTCTGGTTTCCTCCGTCCCAGGAGCGGCCATCAATGAACCATACGTTGGTGACCTTGGGATCGATGATCTCAACGGCGAGGTTTTTCCCGGTTTCGCCCAGCTGATAGGAAGTGACGTTGGGTTCGGCAAGTGATACCTCGACCATTTTTTCGATGTTCATCTTGCCGGTGTATTTGACGGCGATGCCGAAGCTTGCTGAAACCTCACCGGCCGGCATCTTGAGTTGGTTGTTATCGTTGAGCCCAACCACTTCGTAATGGGTGCCCTTTTCGGCGGTGCTGCCGTCAAATGATACGGGAATCATCACATCATTGTCCAGGGCTTTGCTTAAACCCACTTTCATTTCGACCGTGTCGCGCAGGAAAGCATTGGTCATGGTGCTGTCTGAGGTGAATTGCACCACCGGAGCGTTGCTGAGGGTTTCGTCGTTGTCAACAATGGTAACCTCGGCGGTATTGGCTTCCTGCAGAATATAACCATCGCCGGCCCCCAGTTTCAGTTCCAGGGTTTTGTCGCCCTGAATCTTGGTTTCATTGATCGGATCAACCAGGATAACCGTTGAATCTTCACCTTTTTCGATCATCACGGTCTTGTCCTCAATGGCCTCATAATGAACACCGGCCTCGGCCGTGCCGCTGACCTGAAAAGGAATTTCCAGATTTTTGTCCGCTTTGATGTTCAGTTTGACCGGAACTTCCAGGGTCGAGGTGTTGATTTCTTTAATGGAGAGTTCGGTCTGTCCAAAGGAAACTTTTAGGGTTTTGTCTTCTTCCTGTTCACAGGAAACCAACCCCATGGTTGCTACAAAAGCAACCATCATAAGAATCGTGAGTGTTCTGCGTTTCATAAATTTAAATTTTAGGGTTTACATTCAGCTATTTATAGCCTTCATTCTGGATCATATTTTGGTTGTAGTCCATTTCATCTTTGGGTATGGGCATGACATATCTGTAATCGGGATAAGTCAGGTTTTGGTTGCGGGTTGCATTGCAATCCGTGCGGTTGATGTCGCGGCCCAGGCGCTTGAGTTCATAGAAAAGATGTCCTTCCAGGGCCAGCTCTTTGCGTTTTTCCAGGATGATCTGGTCGATCAGTTCCTGGCCCGTTAAATTGGGAAAGGGAGCATCGGGGTTGGCCCTTTTTCTGATCTTATCCAGGTCGGATCGGGCCTGGATTGGTTCGCCGATGCGGGCACTGGCTTCGGCGCGGATCAGGTACATCTCAGGCAGGCGAACCATGGGGATGTTGCTTTCTATGTTGTTTTCCGCCTGATATTTGCGGCAAACGGTATCGTTTTCATAAGTGGTAAACAACTCCTGGCGCACATCCTCTTGTTCATAAAGATTGAGCAGGTCTTTGGAGACGGACATCTGAGTTTTATCGGCGTTACCCGGCACTCCAATGAATTTGGAGAGGGCTTCGGCCAGTTCATAAGAATTGTCGAGCATCCAAATATCTTCCTGGCTGGGTTGATCCTGGGTGAATTTTTCCACGTATTGTTGATGGGGAACCAGGTTATAGTTGTTGTTCTGAATCACCTGGGTGGCCATGTCGATGGCATTGTTCCAGTCTTCCTTGTAGAGGTAAACCCTGGCCAGGATGGCTTTAGCCGTGGCGGCAGAGATCCACAGATCGCCTTTGTCTTTGGATGGGCTGTTTTCCAGCAGGTTGATGGCTTGCTTCAGGTCATCGACAATAAAGCGGTAGGTCTCATACACGGTTGAGCGCTCCGGCTGGTCAAAGACATCTGGAGACTGCCTGACGATGACGATACCGGGATGCTGGGCATTGTTGGTATAGTCATATCGCCGGGCGAACAAGCGAACCAGGTCGAAATGGGCCAGGGCCCTTATGGTACGGGCCTCGCCGAGGACATGATCCTTCTCCGCCTGCGTACCGCCTTTGGCATCCGGGGTGTTGGCAATCACATTATTGGCCATGTTGAGCACCTCGTAGAGGTGGCGGTAAAAATAGTAGGAGGTACGTTCATCGTTGGGAGAATGATTGAAATTGTAGGTATCTCGGTAGCGATCCATATACATCTCCACAATGTTGGAGGAGAATTTGACATTGCCCCCCTTTAATTCCGCATTAAGGATGAAGTTTTTGCGGTAGTAGTCGTTATCGGCCAGGCTGTTGTAGGCACCGGCCAGAGCGTATTTAACGCCGGTCATGTCCTTGAACAGCCCGTCGTTGGAGATCTTGTCTTCCGGATCCCGGTTGAGGAACTCTTCACAGGAAGTGGCTGATAGCAACATCAGCAGGCTGAGCATTATGTAAAGTGTTGTGCGCATCATGATGGGTTAAAATTTGGCGTTCAATCCTAAAGTAAAAGTTCTGGAAACGGGGTAGGTATAGCGATATTCGGCAATGCCATTGCGGTTGGGATTGCTGTCGCTTTTATACCAATAGCCGAGGTTGTCGACCGTGATGTTGACCTGCAGCATATCCAACTTGAATTTCTCAACCAGGTGTTCCGGCAGTTTATAGGACAGCGACACGTTGCGGAAATGGATATGGGTGCGGTCGAACAGGTTTCGGGTGGTGTTTTTCACCGGGCGGTTGTCCAGGCTTAATTCCGGGATGTCGGTCTGATCGCCCGGTTCCTGCCACCTGTCGAGCTGGTTGACGCTCTGGTTGTGGATCAGGATCTGGGTTCCATCGCTGTTAAAGCGGAAGGAATTGTAGGGCAACATCAGGTATCCGCCCCATTCGTAAGAGAGCATGCCCGTAAGGGTCCAGTTTTTATACTGAATGGTTGTGTTGAGCCCGCCATGGGCATCGGGAGATGATTTGCCTACCACCACACGGTGTTTGGGCTGATTGGCAATATCCCCATTGGTGGTGATCGAGCCATCATTCAGGTAATACTGGGCATCCCCGGTTTGAGGATTGACCCCGGCATAACGCAGGGCCAGGATAGAAGAGACCTCTTCACCAATGATCAGCCCGGCTGAATTGTAACTGGATGCCGGCACATAATTCTGGTCGTTGCCCAGGGCAAGAATTTTATTGCTGTTGGAGGCGATGTTGAAATCGACCGTCCAGTTCCAGTTTTCTGATTGAAGGACTTGATTGCGCAGGGTCAGCTCCCATCCTTTGTTGCGCATGTCGGCGGCATTAACCGGTATGTTGTTGAACCCGCTTTCAAAAGGCACTTTCATTGTGGTTATGGCATCGCGGGTGGTGTTGACGTAATGTTCGAACTTGATGTCCATCCGCTCAAACAGGCCGATGTCTAGGGCAATATTGAATTTGTAATTTTTTTCCCAGGTCAGGTGTTTATTGGGGGGCTGATGAGGCTGGGCCCCGAGCACACCGCCGTAGCCATAGCGGTCGGAGTATTGGTAAAGGCCCTGGGCCGCATAGGTGCCGATCCGCGAATTCCCGGTGTTGCCATAGGACCCGCGGATCTTGAGCATATCGAGGTTGTCGAATTGCTCCATCCAGGCTTCTTTGGAGATGACCCATGAAAGACCTACCGATGCAAAATTTTCCCTCCGCTGGTCCCCGCCAAAAACACTGGCTGCATCACTGCGGAAGTTCATGTTCATGTAATACCGGTTGCGGTAATTGTAGCTCATTCTTCCGTAATAGGAAACCGATCCAAAACTACCTGTGTTGCTGCGGGTTTTGGAGTTTTCGGTCTCCGAAATCCCTAATTCCTTAATCTTCTCAAAAGGCAAATCGGAATTGGTGCCCTTCAGCACCAAATCGTTGCGGTTTTCCATCTGGAAACCGGCCAGGAATTCAAGGTTGTGATTGTCCTGAATCGTCAGCTGATAGTCGGCTTGGTTGAATGAAATCCATTTGAGCCGGTTTTTGTTCAACCGGGCGATATAACCTCCGCGGTTGCTTCCCAGGGCATTTTGCTGGCTGTAAAACACATAGGTTTCCTTGCTGTTGTAGTCCACACCAAAGGTAGAAGAGAGCTTCAGATTGGGTGTGATTTGATACCGCAGCTTGGTACTCCCGTTGGTGTAGAAATTTTTAATCCAGTTTTCGTTCTGAGCCAAACCGGCCAGGGGGTTCAACAGGTTGTTGAACGGGGGGTCGTCGTTATAGGAACCGTCTTCATCATAGGGAGAGAGGTTGGGGGGGAATGAAATGGACTGAAAGGCGCTGAACACATCCTTTTTCATCTTGGAAACCCCCAGGATGAAGTTCCATTGAAGCTTATCGGTCAGATCAGCCGTCAGATTCAGACGCGTGGTGATGCGGTCCAGGTTGTTGCCTTTGCCGATGGATTTGTTGTTAAAATATCCGGCCGAGAAGCGGTAGTTTAACCCGGATTTGCCTCCTGAGAAACTCAGGTTATGCTTTTGGGTGATGCCTGTACGGCTGACCAGGTCAAACCAGTTGGTGTAGACATCGGTGGGGCCGATTTGTTCCATGGCTTTTTCTTCTGTATAGCCTGAATTCATGAGGGTTTCCTTGGCCAGGGTCACATACTCTTCGGTGTTGAGGAACTGAAAGTGGTTGATCGGTTGTGAAAAGCCCATTCGGGAAGTGTAGTCGAACTTGGTTTCACCCTGCTGTCCGTCTTTGGTATTGATGATGATAACCCCGTTGGAGGCGTTTGCTCCGTAAATGGCTGTTGCCGAGGCATCTTTAAGGACGGTGATTGATTCAATGTCCTTGGGATTGATCATGGCCAGGGGATTGACCTTTTTCTTGACCATGTCATTGGCCTCATTGGGTGCAGAGACATCCTCCAGGGGCACCCCGTCGAGGATGATCAGGGGTTGGGAGGAGGCCACCATGGCATTGCCGGTGACCTGTTTCAGCGAACTCCGGCCACGGATGCGGATTTTGTTGGGGTCAGCCGGGCTGCCGCTGTTGCTTTTAATCCGAACCCCGGCCATCATCCCGCCAATCATCTCATCTACGCTCGCAGCCGATTGCTGGGTCATTAATTCTTTTGAGTCGACGTGATCCACACTGCCGGTGAGCTTTTCTTTTGCCTTGGCCCCGCCGTAACCGACACAAACCACCTCGCTGATTTCCTGGGATTTCTTTTCCAGGGTGATGTTGATGGTTTCCTTGTCATTGACTTCAACCCGCTTATTCTTGTATCCGACAAAGGAAAAGATCAGAACATTGTGATCTTCGGGCATGCGGATTTTATATTTTCCCTTGATATCGGTGGTGGTGCCGGTCTGGGAAGATGCTACCTTTACAGTGGCGCCGGGCAGGGCCACACCTTCTTCTGATTTAACTTTTCCCGTGACAAAATGCTCCTGACTCAGGGTGTTCATTGAGATCAACAGCATCGCCAGTACAGTTAATATTCCTTTCAATTGCATCATGGTTCATTTTAGGTTTCCATATGTTTTATCATACCGGGGCATCATAAAGCCCCGGTATGATAAGATCTCTGCTGGTGTTGGTGTTTTATTGGGTATGCCGGAAGGCATTTTTGATCATTTTGTTCAGGTATTGATGATGGGCCTGAGTGGCTGCATCTTTGACATCATGGGCAACGATGTCTTTGATATGCTCCAGTTCACCCACGGCCAGTGACCGTGCCTGATAGGGATAACGGTTTGGTGAGAACGGGCTGCTGGGGCCACTCATATTGGCCAGTTGTTTGGTATAGAGCACCTGCAGGTACTGACGGAACGTATTAACCTTTTCGCCCTTGTCCTCCATGAAGATGGCATTGGTCAGGTCTCTGAGGTACTGGGAGAGCTCATAATCATTGCCGTAATGTTCGGAGTCCAGCAAGCGTTGCATCATGGTGCGGTACATCATTGGCCTGAGGGCTTCTTTCTGGAGGATTTCCACGATCCGGTGTACCGGGGGTGCGTCGTTGCCCACGTTGAAGCCGCGGCGCTGGTATTGCATGTGCTGGAGCAGCTTTTTGGGGAAATCAAAGGCTTCAGGCGACATGACATATTCGGTGATCGCCTCCATGGCTTTCTTTTGCTTTTTCTCCGGCACCGGTTGATAGGGGGGTTGGTCGGATTGCTGGTCTACCAGGTGGCGGTCGGTATAAACACCGCCGATGTACCGTGATATGGTTCTTACGGCATATTTGTATTGATTGATCAGGGTGCTGAATGCATAGCGCATTTCATGGTAAGATCGACCCTTTTCCATGTATTTCTCGGGCAGTTGTCTGATCAGCGAATCCACCAGCTTCATCCGTTTAATGGAATATTCGATGGGTTTGCTGGTCAGGTCGTAAGTCATTACCCGCGGATCAATTCCCCTGGCATAGGAGCGCATGGCTTCGGCATCATTGGCAAAGAGGTGGCCTTCCTCGGTCGATTCCTGGGCAATGGCCTCGAGTTCTTGCTCATTATCGACCGGTTGATAGCCGTATTTGATGGCCCAGTAATCGTAAGGTCCGATGGTGGTTGAGAAATAGTCGCCCTGTTTGGCCGTATCCAGGGCCACATTGATCAGGGTATAGTCCATAACCGAGGCACTCAGACCTTTTTCGGAAGTGATGGTGGTGTCGTTGATCTCTTCCGGGGTTAAGTGATAGGAACCCTTGAAATTATGGGTTAACCCTAAGGTGTGGCCTACTTCGTGGGTTACCAGGGATACGACTGCATCGTGCAGCATGCCTTCCATTTCGGGTTGACTGGTGGCCATCAGGGATCCGAAGGCCAGGTTCTGAGCCATCATCTCTCCGGGCGATAAGGGTTTTGGCCCTTCCTTGCTGTAAAGCTGCTGGCTGGCGGTTTCATCCTGGTAGAGGGTCTTGTAGTTGACCCTTCGCTTGAACTGGGTGTATTCCAACATCACATCGGCTCCCAGGATCTGACCGGTTCTGGGGTTGTAAAAACGCGGCCCGTACCCGGCAAATGGCGGATTGGGAGAAGAGGTCCACCGCACTACATTGTAGCGGATATCGCCAGCCTCCCAATCCGCATCCTTGGGTTGCTGCTTCACAACAATCGCATTCTTGAAACCGATCTCGCGAAACGCCTTGTTCCAGTTCAAAATGCCCTGGCGTACGGCATCCCTCAGATGCTTGGGGGTGGTGTTTTCCATCCAGAAAACAATGGGCTCGACCGGCTCGGAAAGCTCCTGCTCGGGATGTTTCTTTTCCAGCTTCCAGCGATGGATGAAATCACGGTACGGGGTCACCGATGTGGAGGTCATCTTGTTTTGCTTGGAAGTGAAATAACCTACCCTCGGATCGGCTTTCCGCTTTTGATAATCGTTCTCGGGCATACGCAGAAAAGTATGCTGGAACTTAAAGCTCACACTCTTATCATGGGCCAGAACCGGACCGGCCGTGTACTTGGGCTTTTTGTTGACAAAAACATATTCCACCATTACATTGGTGTTTTCCGGATAGTTGCGGATGTCGCTGACCTTGGTCATGTCGTCGTTGAGCCGACCCACTTTGTATCCGGCCCTTCGGCTCGACTGCCGGGGCTCAATCCGGGAGAGGGTCTGTTCCATGAACAATTCGTTGGCCTCAATCAGGAAAGTGTCTTGTTGGCTGTTCATCCCTTTGATCTTGCCGGAAAAGATGACCGCATCGCTGATGTTGGCCTCCGATGCATTGCTTAGGGCACTCTCCGGATCAAAGTAAAAATTATGATTGGGCACCTGGAACTCCAGGCGGTTGAAATAGCGTTTGATCTTAAAGACCATATTCGCCCGGTAAGCACCCCGGAAAAGATCCAGCGAAGGCACCCCGTTTTCGGCATAGCCAAAATAAATGAACTCATTGCCTACCTTTTCTTTTTCCACCTGCAAGTAAAGATCGCCTTTGACCGTGTCCTGATAGACCGTGAACAGCCCGTCAATCTTTTTGCACGACTCGGTTACTTCATCCAGGGATTTGATTTTACCATTCTTATCTTTGTCTTTGTTCTTGCTGTTTTCTTGTTGCTCCTTATCGCCCTTTTCACCGGATTGGGCAACCCCGGCACCGAGGCTGCAACCGGTCAGGATCATGCTTCCTGCAATCAAAAGGGTCCATAGCGACCGTTTAATCATTTTTTGGAGGATTTTGAGATTTAACTTGGGATTTTTCAGCACCAAAGCGTTCAAAAGTGTAAGGATTTCGTATTTTTTGGACAAAACCGTTGGAATAGGTGACCTTGAGGGTGTCTTTGCTGATTTGTTGCCAGACTTTCAGCGAATCGGTCAGACCTTTGACGTATTCAAATTCAGCTACCGGGTAATCACCGGTATAGTAGGTTTTCACCCTAACTATACCGGTGTCATTACGGGCGATGTCATTTCGCAGATGGGGCGCCCTCTGCGAATTCTTCGGATAATCCGTAACCCTAACCCTCAACGATTCAATTTCTTGTGGTTCATATTGGTCCCGCTGATTGGCTTTGCCGTCATAATCGCGGTACATGGTGGTCATGAACTGGCCCACCGCCTTATGCTGATCGGTATGGCGGAGGTTGACCACCTCGTATTGAAGTGTTTCGCTGTATGAAGTTCCGTTCTGCTGGTATTCCAGGTGCTCTTTTTCCATGATTTGCCGTAGTTCATACAAGTCAACCGCCACATGTGGATCGGTATATATTCGGATTCGTACAGGCTCTCCGTAATAGGACTCAAAGCCATATATACCGGGTATCCTTGAAAGCAGGCGGGTCATGAAGCGGTTGTCATAAGAATCGAAAAAGTTGTCGATTTGGCCTTTGATGATTTCCAGGGAATCGGTCGTGGCGGAAGGTTCTTTCACCAGCATCCGGGCCGGAGAAAAGATGGCCTGTTTGATCTTTTCCCGGTTGGTTTGTTGCGGATTATACTGAATCTTTACCTGGTGATCCCTTACAAAAGTGGATACACCCAATACCCCGTTTACACGTTTCATTTGGTTGACAAAAGCCATGGAACTGCCATAGCACTTAATGTTGCGTAAATCGTCCATCTGAAAAACCCGGGCATCACTGCGCTGACTGTCATTTCCCCAGAACATCCGGACGGTGGGTATTTCGAATTGGTTTCCGGCAACAATGCCGCCTGCCACCAGTACAATGACCAGGGCGGCTGGCAACCATTTCATCCTGTGTTTTTTGTTGATCCCCATGGTATGGCTTACCGGACACACCCCAATGCATTCACCGCATAAATGGCAGTCAATGTGATCGACCTGATCATACCGGGATACTTGAATGCCCTGGGGACAGGCTTTGTCACATTTTTTGCAGTCGATGCAGGTTTGATCGTTCCGGGTGATCCGCAACCGGGGCAACTGCCCGAATTTCTTTTCCGTTACTTCCCCGGTGTATCCAATGATGGCCATTGGAACCAGGGCAAACATGAAATTTAGGTGAATCCCCAGCAGGGCCAACCCGATAAAGACCAAAACCACGGTAAAGGCCGGGATCGGAAACATGAAAATATTGGACAGGGCCCCCAGCGGACAGGCATATTTGCACCAGAACATCCGCACCAGGATGGATCCGATGACCAACACCGCAATGGAGAGGATGGCCATCCAGGTTTCCACATCAGGGCCGAAACCAGTGGCTGCCGCAAAATAAGGGTCAAATGTTTTGCAGAACAATTCGCTGGACTGAAGGGTGAAATAAAAAACCACCAGCAAAAGGCCGTATTTAATAAGGCGAAGGAGTTTGTCGGGGGTGCCGGTTAGGGTGCGATGTATTTTAAGCCGGCGTCCGGCTTTCCCCAGCCACTCGGTGATTGTGCCCAGCGGGCACAGATAGGCACAGAAGAGTTTGCTGAAAAAGATGATCGCCACCACCAGGGCAATGCCCATGCTGATCTGGAGGGAAGTCATGGAACAGGCCAGTGACTGGCTCGTCCCAAAATTGGCCAGGGCCAGCAAACCCCCAAACGGACAATAAGCTTCGAAATCCGCGGCATTGGTTCCCTGTGACAGGACCAGATGGCCCAGGTAAAACAATATGGCGATGACACTTAATTGTAATATTAACCGGTAATGATTGATGCGATGTTTTTTCATTTTTTGAGATTAATTGGCCCGGTTTGGGGCACAAAAGGTTACTGATACAATGGTTGCTGATCCAAAAAGGGATGCGCTAATGGTGATCTTTGTGCCGGGAAGCCTCTTTAAGCTGGTCCATGAGCTGAATGCGTTGCGGGTCGGCATCCAGATAATGGGCATCCATGAATTGGCGGATGCTTTCCTTGCGCTGATCGGGCTTATTGAGGAATTGAACCTCGGCGTCAATGTTTTTCAAAAACAACAGCCCCAGGAAAAGCCCGGCAATAAAGATGGATACGGCATTGGCAATTTGTAAAAAAGCCGGTTTGAGTTGCCCTATGGTTGAGGATCCCTTTTTGTGTTCGAGGCGTTGAATAACCCGGGTGGCGAAAAATGGATTGGTCTGTAGCAGCCGGTCTTCATCGAGCTGCCCCAGGGCCTGGTTCACCCGGTTATACAATTGGCGGCAATCCCCGCAGCTTTCCAGGTGCGCATAGGCCTCTTCGCTGAGATTGCCTGATATGAGTTGTTTTTTGAAATCCTTACACTTCATACTGAAATTGGATGCTTTTATTAGTATGACAGGTAAGGATGGCTAAACTTGCGGGGGGAGGATCAATTTTTTTGTTTTTCGGGGAATTTTTTTCTCTCTGGAAAGGCAGTCAGGGCAGTATCATACTGGCAGTTTTCTTTTTCGCATTGGCTGCAGGAGCCGATGTCGAGCATCTCCCTGATCAGGCCCCGGAGCTTTTCTTTTTGGGCGGGCGTACAGATCGACCTGATGTTGAGAAAATGCCGGGCGGTATAGCGTTTTAGCCCCACATGTACATCGCCAATGACCCTGCTCAGGGAGTCGATGGTTTTTAGGGAAGGCTCGGGTTTGGACAGTTCCCGGAGCAGTTTGTTGTGGTTTTCACAAATGACGCTGTTGATGTGCTGGTAACTTCCCATGACTTCCCGGTTCATCACCAGGTACTCTTCGTATTGTTCTTCCGAGAAATCCAGCTCTTGTTTCAAAAATTCCTCGGTTTCCATCTGATAACTCAGGTTATGGGTGTCTTCCTGCTGGTTGTTTTCCCCGGTGAAGAAATAGAGCACTACCAGTACCGATAGGTTGGCAATCAGTAGGATGATGTTGAGTTTGCTGACGGCACGGTTCATTGTTTTCATAGTGTGCTGTATATTTTGCGTTTGAGCTTGCCAGGTTTGGATCTTTATAATTCAGGGATGACAGCTTTCCGGTTTTAGGTTGCTCATAGCTCTTAAAACGCTGTTTCGGAGGCCTGTATTTATTTAAGCAACTCCTGGCCGGGCGGGTCATTTTTATGTCCAAACTGTTCTTCTTTGCATTTTAGTGGTTTTTGGTCTTTATCTTATCAAAGAGGTCAATCTGGGTTGTAATAGTGAACCAGTTTTTTCCGGAGGTTTCTTTTGGCTCTGAATATCAATGATTCTACTGAACTGAGGCTGGTTTGCATGATCCCGGCAATTTCACTGTAGGAGCGTTCTTCATACTTATGGAGGGTGAGGGCAATGCGTTGATTTTTAGGCAAATTGAGGATGGCTTTGCGGATGATGCGCAGGCCTTCATCCGTTTCCATTTTTTTATGGGGCATGAAATAGGGCCCGGTCTCTTGCCGCTCCCTGCCGGTGGAAGGATCGCTAAAAGCCTCTTCCAGCTTGATCCACCAGTTCTTAAACCGGTTCTTCCGAATGGCATTCAAAGACTGATTCACGGCAATCCGGTATATCCAGGTTGAAAGTTTGGATTCCCCCCTGAAATGGTGGATGGATTGATAAACCTTCACGAAAACATCCTGGGCAATGTCTTCGGCATCCGCTTTATTTTGAACCAACCCGTAACAGGTATTGATCACCATGTCCTGGTAATCAGCTATAAGTTTCCGGAATGCCTCCTCATCCCCGCGCTTTATTTCTTCAATAAGCTCTTCTGCCATGCAAAGCCTTACTACTTATTTAGACAAGTAGATGGGAAAAAACTTGCGCAAGGATGCCGGATTTTTTTTGATTTACCAATGATCTGCAACAGAATTTCCCGGAATTCATTTATTATGAGGAATATATACTTAAGTAATTTTTTTTAACAGGACCAATAACGTTTGCAAGAGTCATTGCGAAAAATCCTTAAATCTGATGAGATGGAGAAATAAAAAAGCCGCCATTGGGAAAAACTTCCTGTGGCGGCTTTTGGGTGAATTGTTTTGGGCAACTATTCGAGGGTGACCGGCGAGAAGTGGATCCCGTCGGGTTCTTTGCCTGCCGGCAGATGTTTGGCGATTTTCATTTTTTTCAGGTTGAACACGGTCACCACGTCGGAACGGGTATTGGACACGTAAGCAGTTTGATTATCGGGCACAACAACACCAATGGGAACAGAAGTTCCCTTAAATTCTGAAAAATAACGTTGGGGGTCTTTGTTTTCAGGCACGGGCGGACGCAGTTTGATTTTTTTGATGACTTTTTTATCCCGGGCATGGACAACAGCAATTTCACCACTTTTGGCGTTGCTGACCACAAAATATTTGCCGTTGGGTGAAAATTTGGCCCGGATGGGAAATTCCCCGCAGGCGATCTGGGTGATCTGTTGAAGATTTTGGGTGTTAAAAACGGTAATGGTATTTTCAGCCCGGTTGGTCACCCAAACCTCTCTGCCGTCGGGTGATACGGCAATGCCTTCGGCTCCTTTGCCGCTGTATATTTGACCTAAAAGTTCTCCACTGTTCAGGTCGAATACCGTGACGTTGCCAGTACGGATGCTGGAAACAAAGGCCCTGTCTCCATTGGGAGTGGCCGCCACCATGTGCGATAGTTCCTGCTGGGTTTCCAGATCCTTGAGGATTTCACCCTTTTTTATATCCACCAACAGAAGTTTTTGCGTGCCTTCGGTGGTGACCAGCAGCTTTGAGGTGCCCTTGATCCAATCCAGCCCGTGAGGCCGGGTGTTGGCTCCCAGGTCAATTGTCTTGGTCTGCCGGGCTTGCCGGATGTTATAGACCGAGAGGGTGTTGCCCGGATTTTCCTGATCCCCGTAATTGGCAACGACGGCCAGTTGCCCGTCGTCGGAAACCTCTACTTCATGGGGCTGAAGCCCGGTGGGCAGTTGGGTGATGGTTTTACCCGTGGCCCGATCGATCAGGGAAATGGTGTTGCCGCTTTTGTTGCCCACAATGATCGTTCCTTCCATGTTTGGCTTTTGCTGGGATACCCCTTCATGAAAAGGCATGATTAAAAAAGTCAGCAATAATGCCATAATCAATGGGTAAGGCTTGAAGGGTCGGTTTGACATAAGTCGCTATTTTTTGGGTTTGATTCGAATGCCTGTTTTACCAGGGTTCTGTTTTGCAAAATGCCTGTGCTCCATAGCCGCCACCTGATGTTGTTCGGTAGATATTTGACTGCATGGTCAAATATCCTTGGTGTTAGGTTGGCAACCAGGTTCTACTACCTACACAATTTAAACCGGGAAAAGTTCAAAATGGGTTGGACGCTAAGTGGGGTCTACAAATTTTCTACAGATTTTGACCTGATATTGGAGCCAAGTAGTTGTTTAGTAGTTAATTGTAGAAGATAAAATTGAATTTATGATGAGTTGTGTGATGAGAGATGGTGTAGTGATATTATTGATGGCAATTTTAGTGGGGTCAGGCAATATGTTGTGCGCTCAGTCGCCGGGAGGGTCAGATGATGCAGCCTATCAGGTGAAGGGCAAAGTGGTGGCCCGCGGCAGTGAAGAGCCCCTGGAATATGCCACCATTCGGCTGTTGGAGTTGCCTGACAGTTCCCTGGTAGGCGGAATTGCCACCGGTATTTCCGGGAAATTTAGTGTAGGAGTAGATCAACCGGGTCAGTATGTACTTAAAGCCAGCTTTGTGGGGTATCAGGACCGGTCGGTTTCGTTAAAACTGAACAAAGGTGAACGAGAAAAGGAGATGGGGATGATTGGTCTTAAGCCTGCTACATCAGATATTGAGCAGGTTACCGTAACGGGCAATGAGTATTCTGTGGATTACCAGGTGGACAAAAAGGTGGTGCATGTCGACGAGCAATATTCTTCGATATCCGGTACTGCAGTAGATGTGCTCAAAAATGTGCCCTCCATCAAGGTAGATATTCAGGGTGAAGTCACCCTGCGGGGGAGCAGCCATTTCACCGTTTTGATTGATGACCGCCCTACCGTTTTGGGGGCCAATGAAGCCCTTCAGCAGATACCGGCCACTTCGATCAAGGACATCGAGATCATTACCAATCCCTCGGCCAAGTATGATCCGGAGGGCACGGCCGGGATCATCAACATCGTGACCAAAAAAAATGCCCTGATGGGGCTCAATGGCGTGGTACATGCCAATGTGGGCCTGGATGATAAATATGGGGGCGATTTTTTGATCAATTATAAAAGCGATCATTTCAGGGTTTTTGTCGGGGGCGATTATGGCCGCCGGCATTATCCGGGCTCTGTTAGTCGGGAAAACGAGACCTACCAGGGGGATACCACTTATTATCTGCATTCCAGTGGTGCCAACAAGGATGGCGACCGCGATTACAATGCGCGGGCCGGTTTCGAATGGTTCCCTGATGAAAGAAGTACATTGACCATTAGTGGCCGCTATGGCGGGGGAGTCAACAATGAGAATTCCGTCACCACTTACCGCGAGTGGAATTCCGAAGAGCAGGATAAGCAAATTTATGACAGTGAGACCGATGGCGAGCGGGGGCATGAGTTTTTTGCCCTGAACAATGAATATACCTATAAGTTTGATTCCACCGAACATAAACTGGATTTGCGCTTGATGCTTTATTCCTCGCAGGGGGAAGAGAAGACGACCAACACCTTGTATAATGAGGGCGACAACATCCGCAACAGTCAGAAATCGGAGGAAGGTGGGCCTTCGCGGGGGTTGGAATACCGGGTTAACTATAAACAGCCTTTCAGTCAGTCGGTTAAGATTGAGGCCGGTGTGCAGGGCAGGCTTCGTCGGTCTGAAGAATGGAACGATATGTATACCTATAATATCACCCGCGAGGAATATGATCTGAGGGACAAGTTCAGCCATGAATCGCTTTATAAACGCAGCATTCATGCCGGTTATGCCCTGGTCAAGGGCGAATTGGGCAGTTTGGGCTATCAGGCTGGCATCCGCGGAGAATATACTTTCCGCGATATTAAGGTAGAGGCCGCGGACCGGGCCACCCGGATCAACCGGTGGGACTATTTTCCCACTTTCCATTTTTCTTATCAGCTGCCGAAAAAGAATCAACTGATGGCCAGCTACACCCGACGCATTGAACGGCCCCACAGTTGGTTCATGGAACCGTTTTTAACCTGGGAGGATGCCTATAACGTGCGCCAGGGCAATCCCGCCCTTGAACCCGAATACATCGATTCATGGGAGCTGGGCTATCAGAATACGTTTAACAACCAGTCCCTTTCCCTGCAGGTCTACTACCGCATCACCCATAACCGCATCGAGTGGATCCGTAAGGTATACGAGCAAAATATCATGATGGAGACCTTTAAAAATGTGGGATCCGATTATTCCCTGGGAACAGAGGTGATGTACAATATGAACATCAACGACTGGTGGGAAAACAGCCTGACCGGCAATTTCTATGATTACCGCGTGAAGGGCGAGCTTAATGGCCGGGAGTTTGACCGCAGCAGCTTCACCTGGTCGCTGCGCTGGAGCCAGACTTTCCATATTGGCGACAATACAAGGATTCAGCTGAATCCTTCCTATGAGGGCCCGGAAGTGGAAGCCCAGGAGAAAGAGGAAGGCTATTTTGAGGTGGATGGTGCAATTAGGCACTCCTTCATGGACGATAAGGTGAATGTTACCCTCCAGATGCGCGATATCTTCAGTACGGCAGAGCATGTCTCGGTGATTGACCAGGAAAATTTCTACAATTACAGCCGTTTCACCCATAAATCGCCCATCGTGATGCTGAACCTTACCTGGCGCATCAATGATTATGAAGGCAACGGGCAGGGTCGCCGCCGGGGTGGCGGAGCAGGCGGGGAATTCTGAGCGCAGATGCCCGATAATGGGCTGCCTCATCCCAGAGAACCCAGCCTCTGAATTCGTGGTCCCTGAACTTTAATCTGTTTATATTTGTAAGCCTGGATTCTGGCTCCGGTATGTCCGGCTCCGGGCTGAGATGGCGGGACTGGTCGGTAAATTATAGCTAACTACCTGTAGCATCATGTCTTTGGCCGCCATCAGGGGATATTCTCCGGTGTATTCCTGGACCATTCCTGGACCATTCCTGAACCATTCCTGCCGGAGGCATTTTATCCCGCCGAAGGTACTTTATCCTGCCGGAGGTACTTTATAAATAACCATCACTGCTATGAGGTGTGGGCTTTGATTTCGTTGAAGTTGGCCATCGCTACCGCGGTGGTGTGGACAAAGGGGTGGGAGCAGACCCACTGAACGGCCCCGGGATAAGAAGAATTACGGTTGTTTGGGGCATAGGTGCCCCCCGAGCAGGTTTTCATAGCCACAAGACCCATTCCATTTTCATGGGCTTGCTGCATCTGCCTGATCAAGGCCTGTTGATCCCAGGAGGTGGTCCATCCGCTGAGCGAATGTTTAAATCCACCCGAGGGGTTAAACGGTATCATGGCCACATCGTAGAAAGGCTGTTGGTTGGCCTGGGTCAACAATTCCACATGGTTGGTATGGGCTGAAAAACCATGGGCCCGGATGGCCCCCTTTGCCTTCATCTCTTCCAGAACTTTCTGGATGGTCTCGTTTTGCAAAACATCTGTCCTGGTGATGCCGTGGAGCAACATTACATCCACATAATCCGTTTGCAGTGCCTTGAGGCTTGCTTCCAGTGAGGTTTCCATCTCCCGCCTGATTCGCTGTGGTTTGGCACCCAGCTTTTCAGGATCCACCTTCATTTTGGACTGAATGACATACTGTTGGCGGGTGTCTTTGAGTACCTGCCCGATCATTTCCTCATTTTGGCCGTTGGCATAGGCCCGGCCGGTATCGATGAATGTGATGCCCCGGTCCAGGGCAGCTTTTAGCACCGCCGGTTCCTGGGTCCTGGAGGCCCCGAAACCCAGGGTGGTAACCCGGATACCCGTTTTGCCCAACTGGCGCTGCTCAAGTCGATCCTTTGCAATGCCTGCCCATCCCCATGCTTTGGGGATCAATCCCAATCCCAGAGCAGTGAGCGTGGATTGTTGAAGGAATTTTTTGCGGCTGATCTTTTTCATATCCTAAGTTTATTTGTCCCCTGCTTATTTGTACCCCGCTAAGCGGGGGTCATTTTGTTTAACCCCGCTAAGCGGGGGTCATTTTGTTTAACCCCGCTAAGCGGGGGTCGTTTTCTTTAACCCCGCTAAGCGGGGTCGTTTTCTTTAACCCCGCTAAGCGGGGTCGTTTTCTTTAACCCCGCTAAGCGGGGTTCGTTTACGGCCCGTGCGGGTAACCCCTGGAGGTGAAAAGATGGGATTATTCCAAAAACGATAATATACAAAAAATATCATACTTTCTTTAACCCCCTTTTGTGTTAAGTGAATTCACCTGATTGCTTATTTTTAAATAATTAATCCACAGTGTTATATGAATGGAAGCCTGCTTTTTGGAAAGAGCAAATAAAAGGGGGCTTTTGTTAAAAAAAAAGGCATATGCAGCGAGCGAGATTGTACATCATTTTCATTGTCATTTTGGGCATGATTTCGATTCATTCGGCCGAAGCATTGGAATTTGAAAGGACCGGAGTCCAGGGGCCCCGGCGATTGGATTTTGAAGGTCATGTCGGAGGTTCACCAGTTGATAGCCTACAGGCCGGGGCTAATCAAGGGCAAGGCGTTCAGGAAAAAGGGAGCCGGATGGCCTTCACCCTTCAATACCGGCCGCGAAGTGAATACCGCAACGGTTATAAAAAGCCTATGAGCGATTCATTAACCCCGGCTTTTATCACCAACCAGCGAAGCCGGATTGGGTTGACTTACAGCACTTCCCATTTCCGTTCGCGGGTTTCTTTTCAGGATGTTCGAACCTGGGGGGAAAGCAGGATCAAACGGGACATATCTACTTTTTTGCTGCATGAAGCCTGGTTTGAGTGGTACCTGAGCTCTTCCTTTTCTGTGAAGGTCGGGCGTCAGGTGCTTAAATATGATGAACAGCGGCTTTTAGCAGCCTGCAATTGGAACAATGTGGGATCCACCCATGACATGGCATTGCTCCAATATGAAAAGCCGGATTATCACCTGCACCTGGGCATGGCCTATAACAATGACCGCAATAAACTGAGCGAAAGCTATTATGATTTTGCCTCCAGCTATTATAAAGCCCTGCAGTTTTTTTCGGCCTCCCGGCAATTCTCCGATCAGCTGGAGGTTTCATTGCTGGAGATTGCCGACGGCCATCAGCAGCCAACTGGCAGTGGCCTTTACTGGCGCCTTACAACCGGTATCAATGTGGATTATCACAGCGATAACGACCGGCTCAAACTGATGGGCAAATCTTACTGGCAGGGCGGACAAAATCAGCATGGCCGTCAGATCCGTGCTTATTTTTGGGCGTTGAAAGCTTCCTATGCCCTGGGTGATTTTCGGGTTATTGCCGGTATGGATTATTTCTCCGGAGATAACCAGCTGGATACGACCGACCAGACGATTAACGCCTTCAACAACCTTTATGGTTCAGGCCATGGTTATTATGGCAGCATGGACTATTTTACCACCATTGATCAGCATACCAATGGGGGTGGGTTACGGGATATCCACCTGGGCCTGTCCTACACCTTTAACCCCGGGCTTTCGGCCCGGATCACTTACCACCATTTTGCCCTGACCGGTAAGGTGCGCGATCCGACCTATCAAGGCCCCGAACCCAGAGCCCTCGATGCATCCCTGGGCTCCGAAATCGATTTTTCTCTTAAATATCACTTCAGCGACGAATTTTCCCTTAAAGCTGGCTATTCAGCCATGGTGGCCATAGATAACCTCTGTGCCATTAAGGGAGGTGATCCCAACCAACCGGCCAACTGGGGATTCGTTATGCTTCAGTTTAATCCGCAAATATTCATCAATTCATTCATCCAAAAAAATAGTCAATAAACAGGAGGTCTTCCATGAAACTTAGCCGAAAATTTTTAACCATTAATTTATCGGTCCTGGCCATTCTGCTTGCAGTAGTGCTGGCCATTGGCTTTTCTTATTACAACAACATCAAAACCGAGAGCATCCAGAAGAAGGTTGAAGAAACCCAACAGGTTTACCGCGATGCCCTTGAAGCCAAGAAGGAAATCTGGATTGGCAATGCCCTTTTGATTGCCAACAATCCGCAGGTCAAGAATTGTTTGCTCGATACCAACCGTCAGCAACTTGAGTCGACCCTCAACGAGCTTGGCAACAGCTTTAAGGAAAATACGGGTTTTAAAAACATCAAGGTCCATATCATCGACCGGAATCTGAATTCCTTTTATAAGTCCTGGGCCCCGGATCAATATGGGGAAAGTTTGCGTTATTCTAACGGCTACAAGAAGGTGAGGCGAACCCGCGAAGCCCAGGTGGCCCTGGAAGTATCGCCCAAAGGTTTGCGTTTGAAGGGGCTATTCCCGATTTTTCATCAGGATCGTTTCATTGGGATTGCCAATTTTGAAGGGGGTTTGAATTCGATCAAGCGGAAGATGGAACCCCATAACACCGATTTTTTGTATTTCATGAATGAATCGGATTTGAACATCGGGGAATCCCTGGAGGGGAAGGCCCGGTTCAATCAATATGTATTGAGTCAGAATGATGTCAACCCCACTTTTCTGAATTATGTGCAGGGGGATTTCAACCTGGCCCGGCTCGATAAGAAGGGCTATCATATGGACGATCGCTATTTGATGATGAAGGGCTCGTTCAAAGATTTCTCTGGAGCATCCACGGGTTTGTATCTTTTGGGTGTTCAACGGGAAGCGGTGATGCAACAGGTACATCAGACCAGGAACATGCTGTTTACGGTGCTGGGGGTACTTTTCGGTATTTTCGTGCTCTTCATGATCCTGTTGAACTATTTTGTCAACAACATCATCATCAAACCGGTCAACAAGGGGGTTTCCTTTGCCCAGGCGATTGCTTCAGGGGATCTGACCACCCGGATTGAGGTAAAGCAGAAGGATGAAATAGGGCAATTGGCCGATGCCTTAAGGAACATGTCAGACAAGCTTAAAAAGATTGTCACCAACATCCACAATGGGGCAGAGAATATTGCCTCGGCCAGTGAACAGATCAGCTCGTCTTCTCAGCAGATGTCGCAGGGAGCCAGCGAACAGGCTTCATCGGCCGAAGAAGTCTCTTCCTCGATGGAACAGATGAAGTCGAACATTCAGCAGAACACCGATAACGCCAAACAAACAGAACAGATCTCGGTGAAAACCACCGAGCGGATCAAGAAAGGCAATGAGGCCACTCAGAATTCGGCCAGTTCCATGCGGGAGATTGCGGAGAAGATCTCGATCATCAACGACATTGCCTATCAGACCAACATACTGGCTTTAAATGCAGCAGTAGAAGCGGCGCGTGCCGGGGAACACGGCAAAGGTTTTTCAGTGGTAGCTGCCGAGGTACGTAAACTGGCCGAGCGAAGCGGAGAGGCAGCGAAAGAGATTGACGAGAAGTCCAAGTCAGGGGTTGAGATTGCTGAGCAGGCCGGACAGGAGCTCAGTGAGATTGTCCCGGAGGTTGAGAAAACCTCTCAGTTGGTTCAGGAGATCACCGCGGCCAGCAATGAGATGAACACCGGCGCCGACCAGGTGAACAATGCGATCCAGCAGTTGAATCAGGTCACCCAACAAAATGCTTCCTCTTCCGAAGAGCTGGCTTCCAATGCCGAAGAGCTCTCTGGCCAGGCTGAAGAATTGAAGCAGGCTGTGAAGTTTTTCAAACTCGATGAGCAGGCAGGAGGGGTCTATCAGGCTCAGGGTACCAGCCATTTACAATGGAAGCACCAGCATCAGGGGCAAACAACCCAACAACCTAACGGGCAGGGTTCAAACCAAAACACCCCTGCTGCAAAAGCCGCTCAGCCCAGGCAAGAGGCCAGGGAAGGGCAATCACAACCTTCCCACACCCGGCAAACCCAACAAAACGGGAATCATCATGCCGGCCAGGGGTATGATACGCAAATGAACACTGGCAAGCGGGATGACAGTGCATTTGAGCATTATTAAATGGAAGGATCCTTAAAAGAAAAGCTTTACTTGCCCTGTCAGATCAAATGAAGGGCAGGGGGGCTAAACCGCCAGGGGTAAAAGGCTGTCTGTTGGAAAAGGAGGGGCGATAAACCATCTTCTTTCCTTCAGCCGGCCTTTTCCTATGGCTCGGTTTCCATTTCAGAGGCCCCTTTTTCTTTTTTACCTTTAGGGACCATCGATTGATAAAGCTTGGTGATCGAGCTCTTCATACTACTGACTTCATGGCTGATGCCACTGCTTAGTTTTTCCCAGTTCTCGCCGGTGGCCTTCTGCAAATCGCCGGCTTTTTTGCGCAGGTTGGCCTGTTGTTTTTTAAGATAATCAACCTGGTGGTTTAACTGATCACGCAGCTGTCCGCTCGATTGCCGGGCCCGCTCTTCCAGGTCCGTGATCCAGGCCCCCGTGTCATTGAGCCATCCCTGTGTGCGCTCATAAAAATTTTGTTTCTCGGCATTGACCTGCTCGGCATACTGCTCGAACTGGCCCGAAGCCTCTTCCCACTTATCCTGGGTGGCGGCAACCATCTCCTGATAAAGCCGGTTTAATTTTTCGCGTTCCTCGGCCAGGGCTTTTAATTGCTCTTCCCAACCAGACAATTGTTCATTGACCTGCTCCAGGTTTTTTTGTGCGTCCATTTTGGTTTCCAGGTAATTGGCCTCCAGGGCATAAATCCTTGAAAGCAGCTTCTTGGTCAAAATCTCTGATCGCTTCTCATAAATTTGCCTTTTTTTATCCATGCTCAATTCCTCCTGATTATGAGTTAATAATTTGGAAATCTATAAGACAAATTATGACTTTTTTATGAGAAATTCAACAAGCTTGTGCAGCCTGGTCCCCTGGTTTTTCAGTTATTGTTCAATTTCAGCATCCCAGCTTGTTAGTTTTTCATGTAGACCTTGCCCTGAATCATCTTATTGGCCGGCTGGCCTTTGATCATTTTGCGGCGGGCGAATTGTTCTCCGCAGTTAGGGCAGCGTAAATCGCCCCGGGTGTGGTCTTCCTTAATGTGTTTGAGAAAAACTTTTACCAGATGGCCTTCCCTGGCCTTATGGTATTTATAAAGCAGTGTATGGCAGTTGGCGCAATAGATCTTTTTGGTGCTAATGGCGGGTGGTTTTTACAGGTTAAATCTCAATGACTTTTCCGGCACCGCCTTCCAAGTAGTGGTCGGGATAACGACTTTTTATTTCCCCGATATGCTGGGTGCAGTGGGTGGGGCAAATCAGCTGGAGGTTTTCAAACAGCTCGAATTCCCGAAACCCGTGGAGCCCTCCAACAATTCCATACAGGGTGCCAAACCGGGAGGCAGCCGAGAGGATTTGATCCATGGGCGGATGCGAACAGCCCACCACCAGCACCAGTCCCTTGTCAGTTTCTACCGCAAGGGATTGTTCAATGTGGTCGAGTTCACCGGTGGAAAAGAAATGGTCGTGCAGCCTGGTGGGTTTCTCCAGCCTTGTAATTTTATGGGCATTGTGAATGCCCCGTACGGTAGGGGGAACATATATATCCACCTTCCGGTTTTTGCTTAAAAATTCCGAAAGGCCCCCCAGATGATCAAAATGGTTGTGGGAAATGAATACCTCTTCTATGCTTTCAGGCTGAACCCCCAGTTTTTGCATGTTACCGAGAAGTACAGAGCCTTCAGCTCCGGTATCGAACAGCAGGGTTCGGCCATGGGCTTCGACCAGGGCTGAAAAACCCCAGTCGGGGGTCAAGTCATTTTTGAATGCCGTGTTGTCGTAAAGTATGGTAATTTTCATAGGGCTGTTTCAGTTTTATGAGAATATTCCCAGAACAAAGGTAATCATTTACCATTCCAACGTCAAATGCATGGGGGACAAAGCGTCGATTTTTCTTTCAATTGCCTGGTGATTCATATCCTCATATTCGGCCATCTTACAATAAGAAGTTATCGCACAGTACTATAGACAAACCATCACCCCCGATAAATGCATGCCTTAATCGACCTGGATTTTTTTGTTTCAAATTTCTCCATATATTTGATTGGGTTTTTGGTTGAACTTTGTAACCCCGGTGTTTTTAGGGGTTGACGTTTCACTTTTTATACTGAAAAACACAGAAATGATGTCTGATCTTTTGTTATATCTGATTGTTATCGGGGTTGCCTCGGCCATCATATGGAGGGGTAGTGTTTTACTGGAAAGCTCTGCCGAGCGGATCAGTGCCTATTACGGTTTGCCTCCTGCCGTTCACGGGGCGGTAGTGGTGGCCATTGGCAGCAGTTTTCCGGAGTTGTCGGGTGCTGTTTTGTCAACGGCTTTGCACGGGGATTTTGAGTTGGGGTTGTCCACGGTGATCGGGTCGGCCATTTTCAACATATTGGTTATCCCGGCTTTATCCGGCATTTTTTCCTCAAAACTCATCCGGACCAACAAAGAGTTGATATACAAGGATGCCCAGTTTTATATCATTTCGGTGGCGGTTTTGCTGATCACCTTTTCTTTTGCGGTGATCTATTTGCCGGTGGAAGGCAAGGCGCTGACCGGTGTCATTTCCCGGCCGATGGCCCTGATTCCGATTCTTTTGTATGGCCTGTACCTGTTCATTCAGCAAATGGAGGTTCAGGATGTTCACCAGGAAAGGCCTCAGGGGGTCAAGATCGGCAAACAATGGGGGCTGCTGACACTGAGTCTGGCCCTGGTTTTGGTCGGGGTGGAAGGCCTGGTGCGTTCCTGCATCTTTCTGGGCGATTATTTCAACACCCCCAGCTTCATCTGGGGAATCACTGTGGTGGCGGCTGTTACAAGCCTGCCCGATACCATAGTTAGCATCCGCATGGCAAGAAAAGGACAGGGCATACCCAGTGTATCGAATGTGCTGGGCAGCAATATTTTTGATTTGCTGATCGCCGTTCCCGCCGGCATCATGATTGCCGGCAGTACAGAGGTCGATTACCGTGTGGCGGCCCCCCTGATGGGCATATTGACCCTGGCCACCATCATGTTGTTCACCTTTTTGAGAACCCGGTTAACCCTGTCCAAAAAGGAAAACTGGATATTGCTGGGATTTTACATCGTTTTCGTGGTGTGGGTTGTTCTGGAAGGATTGGATGTGATCCGGCTCATCCTGCCCTGATATGGAGATTTGGATGGAATGGATTGAAAGGTAGGTGTTTTTTCGTATTTTTTGGAAATTGTTTGATATTGAAAAATACGATGGTTAACTTTAATGATTGAATCAATAACAATTTGCTGCTACTTGGGGAAATGCCTTTCAATAAGGGGTTTCCCCTTTTTTCGTTTGTTCCCTTGCAGAAGGTTGTTTCTCCTTGAAAACCCCTTTTTTTTGCTTTTATGAATGGAGCCTTCATTTGACATGGTGCTTTTGCAAGGGTAAACCTTTTTAGGTATGATATTTACCGAATGGTTCGCGATCAATGAGATTAGATATGCTTTAGGTAATAGAACATTTCGGTGAAGACGGGCCGGAAAAAATCGAGGCTTTCGCTCCAGATGATGATTAACCACTCCCGGAAGGCAGGATAACCTTTTACCAGGATGAACATCAGCAAGCTGATTAAAAGCAGTTTCAGGGCGATAATCATGATAAATGAAAAAATATAACCCTCCCGGCCGATGTCGGTTTTTGTGTAATCACCGGAGCCGGCCAATCTGAATCCTTTCCTGGTCCAGTTGTCTTTTAATTCATCCAGGTTGTTCATGGTCTGGTAGGAAAAGGTGATTCCGATCCATACATCGAACCAGGGGAACCATTCCACCGGTAGAAAGGGTCTGAGCAACACTGAGATCAATGTAAAGGTAGGAAGGAAGTAGGGACCCAGCGAGACAAAATGGTTGCCCACTTCACCGCCAAAACCATGGGAATGTTCTACGTAGCCTCCGTTGTTTCTGGTGACCACAAACTTTTTGATTCTTCTCAGAAAGAACAGGGCGACAAGGGCATGGGAGAGTTCATGTTCAAAGGTTGAGAATCCAAAAAGGCGTTTGAGTACCAGGTGGTATAGGATGACCCCTGCTATGAGCCCGATGAACAGGGGCAACCAAATGTTTTTATACGTGACAACCAGCAACAGGCCATGCCAGAATGCCAGAATCAGCCCCGGAATAAAAAAAAGAGCGATGATGCTCAGGGCAAACTTGGCGGGATGAAATCTCCTTTTAATGCTTCCTGCGATAACCAGGATAAGAATGATTGCAAATATGATCAGATATGTCTTACCCTGCTCCATTGGCCCCTTTTTGTCTTTTATCAAACCAAATATAGCCAATAATTTAGCCTTTATTTAAATGGCCGCAGAAAATTTTTTTTTCAAGCCTTTTCCCCGGGTTATTAATCAATTGCAATTTTGCAGAACAACCCTTACCTTTGGACAAACAGCATTGTCAAATCAATTTTGGAATGCCAAAATCCACGATCGTATGGTTAGAGTAACGAAACAAGACGAAAACACTTTTCAGGTAAAGGTTGAGGAAGGGGGCTCGGGTTCGGCCCATCAGGTAACACTTGATGATCAATACCATAAGAAGTTATCTGGTAACATCATATCCAAGGAAGAGCTGATCAAGAAATCGTTTGAATTTTTGCTGGAAAGGGAGCCGAAGGAATCGATCATGTCGAGTTTTGATTTAAAGGTGATCAACAAATTTTTCCCGGAGTTTGAGTCTTTCATCAGCATGGAGCACTAACAGACCGCTATCAATACCAGGGACCATCCTACTGGCAACCCCCCTTTTTAATTGATTGCCTTTGATTTAGGCTTATCACTCATAATACGGTTATGAGAAGCATAGCCTATAAAAAAAGGGCGTTAAGGTGTTGGTTGATCAATTCCCGGTTATATTGTTAATTACTCTGGAATAGGTTCACCTTCCCCGATATTTAAAACTTAGGTAAATAATCCACCATTATTTTCCCAGCTCACCAGGGGAGTACTTGCTCAAAGGGATGCCGGGTAGATCGCATTTGGCCGAATAGAAGGCTTAAAAGAATGGTTCACGGTATTTATATAAATCATAGATTTGTTCGCGAAAATGAGGCTTCATTTTATCAAAAGATTGTAAAATATCACTTTTAGAATGAATCTTTTTGTAATTATTAAAGTATAATGATCTCCTAAAATGTGGATTAAATGTTGGTATTTTTAAGGATTGTTAAGCCATTTTTCTTAATATTATTATTTTTATTTTCAGGAGTATATGTAACTGCGCAGGATGGACCGGGAGGAGTCGGAACATTGGATGAAAGTTCTGAGCTTAAGTTGTGGTTGCGCTCCGATAAATACGTCAAGTACGATACCTACAAAGAGATATCTTCCTGGAATGATTACAGCGGCAATGAGATTGATTTTGTCAACAGTTCTACAAAGCCTGTCTTTCGGTCCAATGTATTGAATCAGCATCCAAGTGTTCATTTTTCCGGTTATGATGCAGGATTAAAAAGCACATCGGTAGATGGCAGTGATGTTTTTAGTTCCGAAAACAACACTTTTTATTTTGTGGCCAAAGGTGGGGGAGGCACAACCTGGTTCAACTGGTCTGGAAGTGGGGGTACAGTAGCTTTCGGGCAGCTCGAGGACAGTGCATCTTTCAGTTTTCCGAACCGTTCCGGCGGTCAATTGGAGGATACTTCCGATATAACCGACCGCTATCACATCATTGGGGCGACAGTGGATGTAAATGCCCCGGAGCAGACTTTTTATGTAGACGGAGCAAGGCACAACAGCCAGACCACTGATGGCAGTTTGGATGTAAGCGGGGCGGCAGATCTGTTTCTGGGAACCCGGGATGGTACTTCAACCAATGGCTGGTCGGGGCATATGGCTGAGGTGTTGGTGTTTAATTCTGCCCTGAACGCTGCTCAGCGGACCGTGGTGGAGAATTATTTGAGTGCCAAATATAATTTGCCCCTTGCCGGGGCCAGTGATGTTTATGGCGGGGATACGGTAGATGGTGATTTTGACTTTGATGTGGCCGGTGTCGGGCAGGCTTCCGACGGAAGCGCCACCAGTACGAAATCTAACTCGGCGGGTGTTTATATCAGTAAACAATCAGGCTTTAACAATGGGGAATTTGCGTTGATCGGCCACAACAATTCAATAGATTCGGTCACTACCCGGGATATCTCAACCACTAGTGCTCAGGAACGCTGGAACCGAACCTGGTATCTGGATACTGCTGATGCCGATCTAGATGGCATGGAAGTTAAAATTGCTTTTGATTTCAGCGAAGGCATCGACGGATCGGCTCCTTCTTCGGCCGATGATTATGTGTTGCTTCACCGTGAAAATCAAACAGAAGATTTCAGTGTGGTTTCATCCTCTGCCAGTCTGGAAAATAAAGACCAGATTGCTTTCACGGTAAATGATCCTGGACAGGGATACTATACCCTGGGCACCGATGACAGGGTGAACAGTTCGGTTGATGGGAGCACCACCTGGTATACTTTTATGAGCGGACCGTGGGATGAATATTCAACCTGGACCCAGGACCCCGACGGTTCTTTATTGCTGAACGACAGCAAATCCATCCCTGGTGAAAGCGATACGGTAGTGGTATTGAACGGGGATCAGGTTAACATTACCAAAGATACCCGCGAGTGTGGACATATTTCCATCAGAAGCGGTGGGGTGGTGGATGTAGGAGCCGGCACATCCGGACACGATTTTACCAGCATTTCCGGGGAAGGAAGGATTCATCTGGAAGCCGACAATTTCCCTGCCGGCGATACAACCAATTTCATCAATTCCGGCATAGTAGAGTATAAAGGTGGTGGCTATTCGCTCTCCGAACACCGGGCTTACCACGATCTGATCATCAACCTTTCGGATCCGTCCAATGCCATTACTTTGAAGAATGACCTGACGGTTAACAATGAGTTTACAGTCAGTACAGGTGATTTTCAAATAAACGACGACACGGATGGTGTAAAATATACGACCACTGTTTTGGGTGATGTTACAGTTCAGTCAGACGGAGAAATTTCCGTAGGAACAGGTGATCCTAATTCCGATGACAACTATGTGATTGCCTCGAATTTACCTGGGCAGGGAAAGTTTCATGACTTTTACCATCAGTTCAATATGTATGGGGATCTGACCAATCATGGAACCATACGTTTTACTAACCTGTCAGCTCCCCATTATGATTCATTTGCCGGTAACGGCGCAGTTACAGCTAGGTTTAAAGGCAAATCCGACAATATTGTCAAACTCTACAACAACACCGATTTTTATTTTCTCATTGTGGATAAAGGGAAGGATAAATCCTATACCCTTGAATTACACGCATCTGAAACCGATGATTTTGAATTATACGGGCCCAATAGCGTGGGTAGGATAACTAGTGGGTTTGAAGATCCGTTTTCAGCTACCAACCCTGAAGTCCGGAAAGCACTGTGGATTTATCATGGTACCTTAAAAATCGGAGGCAATGAAAATGTCCCGGATTTGTCTGCCGGGAATGTAATTATTCCAACCTTATCAGAAGGAAACGATGGTGGCGACAACGGTGACTATGCCATTGGTGAATACGGCGCTCTATGGATCGCCGGAGACAATGTAGAAGTCTATAGTACCGCGCTGAGTGGTTCACCTAATGTACCATCTGGCGCAACTGGAATAGAAGACGGCAGTGATCATCAGGGTTTTGGTATACTTGGAGAGTTTAAGATTTCTGCCGGTACGTTTGGTACGCGCAATAGCTTTGGAATTGTTTACCGCCCGGTAGAAACAGGCCAGCTCATAGTAACCGGAGGTTCAGTCGATGCTTCTCAGCTTAGAAGTACCTGGACAGGCGGCGGAAAATTTTCATACATTCAATCGGGTGGAACTGTTACACTCAGGGGCGATAAAGTTTATTCCGGCAGTGGAATTAATGACAGTTACGGCATTTTTGACCTGGGCCAGCCATCCTCTGTCTTTCAAATGAGCGGGGGAGAGCTGATCCTTAATGATGTAAATGGGGTGAGTGGTAGTTCAACGAGACCGGATTTTTATATCAATTGTAATAAAGACAATTCTAATGTAACAGGGGGAAAAATTACATTTGAGATCGACGGAGGTGGGGAGACCTTTAAGCTCCATTCCAAGGCGAATTTCTGGAACATGGATATTCATAGATTAAATAGCAGTAATACAACTGAAATACTACTAGACACTGCATTAACCGTATCCAACAACCTGTTGATTGATGACAATACCGAACTCAATGCCTCAGGAAGTAATCACGATGTGGCCATTGGCGGCAATTTTACCTTAGGTTCAACCAATACTTCTGATGCAGCTTATATTACACAAAACAATACCACCACGTTTAACGGGGAGAAAAATTCGGTGATAACCATTGCCAATGGCAGCCAAACTTTGGACTTTCATGACCTGATTGTTAATAAAACCGCTTCGGAGTACCAGGTTTCCTTTTCATCTCCCGGAAATACCGTTGCCAATGTTGCAAACAACATACGTGTGGAACGGGGCGTTCTGGACTATGGTAGCCATTTGATGCATATCGCCAACAATGTATTTGTTCAGGATACGTTGGGTAGACCATCCTCCACAGGCCGGATTATTTTAAACGGCTCGTCCACTCAGACCATTGAAAGCTCCAATCTGGGTAGTCCTTATATCGGGCATGCGGAACTGAATAATGGAAGCGGAGGACAGCTCAATGGAGACAGTTATTTCGGAAAGTTTACACTTACCAATGGCATTATGAATATTGGAGAAGATCTGATGAGTGTGGATGATGATGAAATTCTTTCTGCGAATACCTTTTCAAGTAGTCTAATGATTAAAACTGCCGGGATTGCATCCGATAAAGGCTTGCAGTATAATTTTAGTTTATCGGGGGATTATTCCGGCAAAACAATTGTTTATCCAGTTGGTTCAGATGACAATGGAGATAAGTATACTCCTGTAAATGTCATCATAGACGGGACCGGTTTAAATGGCTCAGGATCCTACCGTGTGACACCCATACCTGAAGAGCATCCGGCAACCAATCCTGATTTTGGTTACGATGTATTGTCCTATTATTGGCAAACTGAATTAACGGGTTTTAAAGATTTGGGTTTTCAGGATGCAAATGAAGATGCCATTTCACTGGAATTTGAATATCATTCGCAAATAAGCAGTAGCTGGGCAGCTGATGGCTGGAAAATGTATTTTAATTTTGAAGGGCAGTGGTGGGTTCTTCCTGGTAGTGAAGATAATTTTACTGTATTGGAATATCCACAACGTGGTTTGATAGAAGGTGATTTGACTACTGCTGAATATCTTGCTGCGTGGGAGGATTTGCATATGGCTTTTGTAGGTTATCGTACCTATTATAGCTATAATGGGGGAGGTCAATGGACAGCTTATAATCCTGGTGGTTTGTTTTCTTCGGATGAATATACTTCTTGGTCCTTAACTGATCATAATACTGAAAATTATCCTGCAACTGCTCCTGGCGTTGAAGATTTAGTAATAATAGGAGATAATGATAGCATTTATATAGATAATGATGGGCAAGCTGCAGGTCAAATTTATATTAAACCAGGCTCTGTTTTGGATATCAACAGCACCATCGGGCACGATTTTACAGACATCAAAAAAGGCGGTAAATTCCGTACTTCTACAGAGAATATTCCTGATGCCAATTATGGAAATTTTGTTAATAATGATACAGCCATCTTTGAGTATTATGGGGTTACATATACTATTTTAGATGATCAAACAACTTTTCCTGATTTATGGGTTACCGGAAATCCTACTTCTGCCAGCACCAAAATCCTTCCCGACGCCGATATACTTGTCCAGCAGAACCTCAAAATAGGATATTCTGCCAACCCGGTTACCTTAACATTAAGCAACAACCCCAATGGCGATATGGTTGTGGAAGATAGCGTCTTCCTGGACAATTCCGGCAAACTGCTGTTCCAGGATGATGGGCCGGCCCGCTCCATGACGGTTCAAAATACAATTGAAATGAACAATGCCGGAGACAGCATTACGGTGGCTCCCGGCGGTGATGGCAACACAGCGCATGATCTTTACGTAGAAGACGATATCCATGTGGGCCCGGGGAATTTAATCCTGAGAAAAGACAACAACCGGGGCGTAAATCTTACCTTCAAAGGGGATTCCTTGTCCGAACTCAATGCTACCACCAACGGAACTGTGGATTTGAACAAACTGATCGTGGATAAAAACAATACAGATGATACGGTTAAAATAAATACACCGTTTTCTTTGGATCAGTCAGAGATTTCCCTGCTATTAGAAAAAGGAGTGCTTGTGCTGAATCATGATGATATTGACGTTACGCTTTCTTCCTCTGATTATGGCGATTTTGATATACCTGAGGAAACGTCGTTGATTTTACGAAAAGGTGCTACTGCAAGAATCACCGGTTCTAATGGCTTGTATTTAGCCGGAAAACTCCAATTGGAGGATAGTAGTGAGTTTAGACTGGAAAGCAATGGATATATTGAATATGCCTCGAGTGGTACCGGCCAGCTTATCGTAGAAGATAGTTCTACGCTTAGCGTAGGTGCTCAGCTCCGCAGAGAAACCGGTATCAGCTCAGGTGAGCTTATCTACAAACAAACAGGCGGTAAAGTTATTGTGGGGAAAAACGGTGCTCCAACTACAGAACGTGCCGTCTTTGAAGTGCTTAATGGAAGTGACTTCACCTATACCGGCGGGAATCTAACCATAGTCCAGTCACAGTCAAAGAGTCAGCCGGCAATTTACCTGGAACCGGAAACTCATACCCTGGCCGGCGGCGCTACCATTACCATAGGTAGCGGAGATACTCCAGCTGATGATACAATTGGTATTTATTCCAACATACCGTTAAAGAATGTGGAAGTGGCTAACGAAACGGCCCTGGTTTACACCCAGGCCATCACCATGGATTCGCTGATCATCAATGATGGTACTGTTTTCGATGCCAACGGATATGACATTACCCTGAACGGCAACCTGCATACCATGGGTTCCGGTTCTTATACCACCGGTGAAAATACGACAACATTTAGCAGTTCAGGCGAAAACCAATACATCAATGGCAATGTTTTTCTTGAGCATGCGGTGGTGAATACTTCCGATTCTGTGAAATTACATGGCAATACGAATATAACTATCAATGGAGACCTTTCCATCAGCAGCGGAACTTTATTTGATAA
>CAJXLK010000010.1 GCA_913055635.1 uncultured Bacteroidota bacterium | reverse complement strand
AATTTTTCTTAGTCCACTTCCTCCACCATTATCCTTTTTACCAAAAGTAAATGGCTCATAATACATATCAAACCGCTGATCTTCATAGAAGGCATCATACAATATGGTGGTGCCGCTTCTGCGCATTCCGGTGATGATAAACTCCATAAAAATTAATTATTAGGGTTACGATACTCTATCAACTCACTGAATCCCTGCCTGAAACGCTTGGTTGTATAATTTCGGATATGGGCAGCCAGCTGAGCATAAATGCTTTGAAGATCCTGCCCGATCAATCTTTTAAATATTTCAACCGCTTCCTGTTTATTGTCAAACCGCAATTCCTCCGGGAAAACAATTTCTTTTTGCCCCCCTGAATTGTGGGTGACCGGGATGCAACCTGCTGCTATTCCCTGAACAGTAGTGATGCCAAAGGGTTCATTGCGGGTCGTATGAAGGAAAAACTTCGATGCCTCCAGTTGTTTCACCATGGCAGAAAAAGATAAATCCGGATAAAGCGTTACATTACCAATTTGATGCGAATCAATGTAAGCCTTGCATTTCTCAAAATAGCTGTTGCCCTTCCCGGCAAATCCCATAATCGCAAAATGCAACTCCGGCAAACGCGCTGCAATTTCTATCTGCTCAAGCTGTCTTTTTGCTGAAGAAAACCGCCCAATGGTGGCTACCTGTGGTTTCTTTTGCCCCTTCAGATCAAACGCCTCCATATCCACCGGTGGATAAATCACCTGCACCTGGGATGGCTCAAGGTTAAAATTGGCCAGCAGTGCCTGCCTGGTAAAACAGGAATTGGCAATGTAATGGATGTTGTCGCCGGCAGAGCAAAACCGGTAAAGAAACCGACTTACCACATGATCAAACTTCTCAGCAAAACGTGCACTCCACTGTCTGTCATCTTTCTTTTCACCGACATGTAGGGTCATATTTTTTCTCAACCGATCCAAACGCGGATAATGGACATAAGAAATCACCTGCCGGCGGGAAGTCAGCATACATTCCGTATTGTTGCTGTTGATTAGCAAATCATACCTACGCCCATACCAACGAGTCAGCAAATTAAACCATAATTTGTTGATCTCCGGTAATTTATGAAAAATATTCCACCCCAAAGGCCTGACCTTAAAATCCACCTCCTTTTGATATTTCTTCTGAATGTCAGCACGGGAGAGACTCATATGAAAAGTCAAAATATCCGGCACGATCCCCATTTCATTCAGGGCGGCAATCACTTCATTGATCACCACCATCCGACCACCCGGTATGATTCTGTCTTGAATAATAGCAACTTTCATGATTTCTGCATTATCTTGTATCCGTATTTATGAGCCAAATCCCCTGCCATCGAAAGAACTTCCTGCTTTTCCATTTGATCCCATTGATCAAAAGGCGATTTGATGGTGGTTTTTTGTCTATTTACCTTTTTATAAAAATCTCTGCGAATAGAGGCTAAAGTTATGCCGGCCCCAATAAATCTTGCCGTTTCATAAACCCTCTCCGGAGTCAAGGCGTTAAAATCAATGGTAAGAATCCGCTCGTTATCAAGATGGGCCTTAAAATCTTCAACAAATTCATTGGTTGCCCTCCATAGCCAACTTATTTTCCGGATCTGTGAATAATCCGGCCATTTTTCCCTGTCTTCACCAAACAAAGGCAGGATTCGCTTCATATCGTCTTTCCTTACCGCGGTATAATACCCGCGGTTGATGCCGGAACGGACAAATTCACCGGGATGTCGATGTATATGAATAAATTTGGCATGGGGAAATAATTCCTTCAATACCGGCGCAAAAAAGGTTATGTAATTATTGGTCTCAACAAGCTTTTTCGAACACTTATAGGCATACCTTAAATGGGTTTCGCGCCCGCTCAGGTATATTTCACGGATAAGGGCTTTCTCCTTTGCAGTGGCATTCTGCTGCAACCTTTCATAGGCCAACCGCCCTTGACAGGCCAGGGAAGGTTGGGGAGCATGAAGCACTTTTAATGACCGATCCTTGCTTAAAAGACGGGAGAACCATTGCGTACCGCAACGCCCAGTGGACAGAAAAAACACCGGTGCCCTTATATTGGTGAAACAAGCCTGTCTCAAATCATAAATGGTACCCTTCCTTTTGGGCCGGCCAAATTTCATGAGCCAGTATATGTCATCAAGTTGAATTGATTTGAGGGATTGAAAATCCATATAAACTTAATTGCAGGAATAATAAGTAGCCGATAAGTTGGTTAAACCTTCAAAGGCGCTGCCTTGTCATTTGCTTTTCAAATTTAACAAAATTATTCATCGAGCTATAGTATGCCTGTATATCTTTTGTCCGTCAAATAAGTATAACCTCCTTTAAAGCAGCATAATAAGAGTGATACATTATCCGGGGTAAAAACAATTCATGCGGGTTCCATTTTGAATTTTCCACAATTTATATATACTAGGGGGTTATAAAAAGACATCCATCAAGGATAGGGTGAATTAAAAAAATGGAAAAATACAAATGATGCGAACAGCCAACGAACTCAACCAGACCCTCTCCCGCATTGACGGGAAAGGTTACAAAGCCTATAAGGACCTACAGGGCAGTTATGAATTCGAGGAAGAGGGTTATACCCTTCACATTGACTATGTACAGGGCGACCCGTTTGCGGCGCCTTCCAGGGTCAGGGTACAGCTGACCCAGGACAATGCCGGGTTTCCGCAACATACCTTTGAAAACAAGAGCCGGGAGGTAGCCACCCGCGATTTCATCACCCGGTGTTTCGACGAGGCCATTGGCCGTTATTCCAGGGGAAGCCGGGGTTCGGGTAAAAGCGGACGCGTCGGCATTGACCGGCCCGGCCAGGAAATTCTGGAACGCACCTCGGCCTTTATCGACACCCAATACATAGAGGTTCGCTTTACCGTAGGGTTGCCGGCCTTTGGCCGTAAAATTGCCGGCCGCCAGGCCCAAAGCCTCTTCTTTGAAGAGATCCCCGCCCTGGTCAATGATGCACTCATTTATGACCATATCGACAAAAAAGCCCTGGAAAAGCATTATAAAACCAGTGAAGACACCGATGCCGCCCGGAATATACTGCGCGACAGCGGGCTGGTGGCATTTATCGCCGACCAGTCGATCCTGCCCCGTAAAAGCGGCATCGATCCGCGTCCCATGCCCCGGCAGGAAGTCATCCCCTTCCAAAGCCCCCAATCCACAAGATGGGAACTGGACCTACCCAACCAGGGCACCGTCAGGGGAATGGGAATTCCCCGGGGCATCACACTGATCGTGGGAGGGGGCTTCCACGGTAAATCCACCCTGCTCAACGCCATCGAACAAGGCATATACAACCACATACCAGGCGATGGCCGGGAACTGGTGGTAAGCGAGCCGGCGGCCGTTAAAATCCGCTCGGAAGACGGGCGAAGAATAGAAAAAGTAGACATATCGCCTTTCATCAACAACCTGCCCCTGGGCAAAACCACCACCGATTTTTCCACCGACGATGCCAGTGGCAGCACCTCCCAGGCCGCTAATATCGTCGAGGCCATCGAAACACAGGCCCGCATGCTGATGATCGATGAAGACACCTCCGCCACCAACTTCATGATACGCGACCAGCGTATGCAACAACTCATTCACAAAAACGAGGAACCCATCACCCCGTTCATCGATAAAGTCCGCCAACTCTACCAGGACCTGGGCATATCCACCATCCTGGTTATGGGCGGGTCAGGCGATTACTTTGAAGTGGCCGACCAGGTGATCGGCATGAACAATTACCGGCCCGAAGACCTAACCGATCAGGCCAAATCCATCATCCAGCAATTCCAAAGCAAACGTGCCGCCGAAGGCGGCGAACATTTTGGGCAGGTTAGACCCCGGGCGCCCCTGTCCCAAAGCATCCAACCTGGTAAAGGGAAAAAACCCAAAAAAATCAAAACCTTGCACAAACAGGCCATCCAGTTTGGTACCTTTACCATCGACCTGAGCTCAGTGGAACAACTCACCGATGCCAGCCAAACCAACGCCATCGGCGAAGCCCTCGAATACGCCCGCAAATACATGGACGGCCGGCGTTCGCTGTCGCAAATCCTTGACCAGATATTCACCGACATCGAAGAAAAAGGGCTGAATGCCATCGGCAACCCCAAAAGTGGCAATTACGCCATGTTTAGGCGCTTTGAGCTGGCCGCGGCCCTGAACAGACTCAGGTCGCTGGAGGTGAAGGGAAACAATGAATGAATGTGGAACTGCTTGAATGCTTAAATGCGTGAATGAGAAAATATTTAATCATTCTATCATTAAAAAAAGCGCCCTGGCGGTAACCAGAACGCTTTTCGTTTTTCTTCTAAAATGACCTCAACGCCTTATTACTGACACTTCAGGGTGTGTTTGATCTTGTACTCGGCGTTGGGTTTGTAATCACCGTATTTAGCATTCTTATAAGCATCGCAGGCATTGGCCTTTTGACCGGCCTTCTCATAATAGCTGCCCAGGGTATAGTAATATTTGGCCAACTCCTCGTTCGAAGCGCTGCCTTTCTTCGAGTCGATCACCATCTTTTCCTGTTCAATGGCCTTGTCAAAATTGCCAACCTGCCCATAGCTGAGGGCCAGGTAATGGTGCAACTTTTCACTGCCATTGTATTTGGTGGCTTTTTCCAAATAAGGGATGGCAGCCTCATATTTCTTGGCCTTTAGGGCTTTGGCACCATGATTGTAAAAATATCGATAAGCCAACGTGTTGGATGTCGATACGATATTGGGCTGATCCGTTTTTTTGCCAATGGCAACAGCCTCGGCTACAGCCTTTTCCATCTGATCGGGCTGCTCCATCTGCCGATAAGCCTGTGCCTTGCGGATATAAGCCCAGCCATAATCGGGATCACCCTCTATCGCTTTGTTGAACAACTCGATGGCTTCCTCATATTTATCCTCCGAGGCATGGTTGCGGCCTTTGGCATAATAAACCTGGGGGATGTTGTTGCGCGCCTTCTCACCGTAACTCTGCTGGTTGTATTTATCTGCAAGCTCAACGGTCTTCTTGTAATGCTTCAACGCCTCATCATGCTTTTCCTGCTTGAGCAGCTCATTGGCGTAATCCAAATGCGACTTGGTGACTTTCTTCTGTGCGGCCAGCTTCAGCTCTGATACACCGGGCTCATCACTGCTCAATTGGGTGGTGATATCAACGCACTTTTGAAAAGCAGAAATGGCTTCTACATAATTTTCGGCGCGCTTTTCCTGATCGCCTTTTTTGATCGCTCGCTTGGCTTCGTTCAAATCTTGTCCATTGATGGCCGAAGACATTCCTAGGACCAACAATCCCACCAACAAGACCGAAGCGGGTTTTAATTTCCAATCCATGACCATAAAAATTTTGGGGTTTTAGGGTAATAAATTCTTTGATCGTAAAAGTATAAATTACTGATAAATATTAAAACAAATTTTGAACCATTTTAATAAATTTTAACATATATAAACATTTTTATAGGTCAAATTATTGTCGCCAAATACACAAAAGTCAAAGAGATAAACCACACCACCATAAAAACCAGCCGTGACAGATAATCCCTTAAGAAGAGAGGAGCTTTAAAATTTAATAGCAGCTTCACCAAAATCAACCAACATACAGCCTTTAACCTGAATTAAAGGGCATGCTGGCACGTTTTTTCCGTCCCGGTAAACATGTTACAGCGGCGCAAAGGGAGGTGGCAGCTGACCCCCTTCATGAAGATGATCTGTACCATTGCGGCCAACCCTGAGATATTGGCCAGGGCGGGAATGAATCAAACGGCTGATTCCTGCTTCAGGGTATAGTAAGTGAGGTTTTCGGTGAAGACAATGTCGATCAGGTTCAGGACCAGCATGTTAATTAAAATGCGTTCGGCTTTAAACGGGGAAATCCGGGCAATTTTACGGAATTTTGAGAAAGTGATGTAGTGGTTGTCTGACAAATAATCCAACAGGAGCTTCTCCTTATCGGTATACCGCACGAATGTTCCCTTTTTCTTCTGCTTTTGTTTCCAGGCCTTAATCAGCACCCGGTTGGCCAACAGATTCTGGTCTTTCACCCGGATGTATACCTTCCACTTATTGTCTTTGTCACGTGCGTAATAGGTATTTTGAAAACTTTTTGGAATGGTGATCTCCAAAACGGTTTTACCCTTAATGTTGTGGGTCTCGGTGGAAAAGGTCATTTCGGGGTTACAGTAAAGATGGGCTGCTGCCTCAACCATGTAATATTCTTCGTCGCTTTTGACCCCGGAAATGCCACCGTTATCACGTACGCCCACCAAAAGCTTGCCTCCATTAGTATTGGCAAAGGCCACTAAAGAACGGGCGATTTTCCGTGAATCAGTGATGGAGTGCTTAAAGTCAAGATACTCATTTTCGCCCTCCCGGATCAGGTCGAATATATGCCCACTCATTGGTAAACCGAAATTAAAGGTCGTGCCTGTATTCTAAAGCTGGTTGGCCATTTAAGCAACAATGCCCTTTCAACATCATTGATTTGATAGGACCACTTTTCATCAAAAGCAACCAGCATTTAGCGTTTAACCAAGGTCGTTTATTCGAGCAAGGGATACAAAAGCTACTGCTTCAAGGCCTCAGCACCCGAAACCACTTCATTGATCTCATTGGTGATGGCAGCCTGTCTGGCTTTATTGTAAGTTAATTGAAGGTCTTTGATCAAATCGGTGGCATTATCGGTTGCTTTATGCATGGCGGTCATTCTCGCCCCATGCTCGGCCGCCAGTGATTCCAGCAACGCCTCATAGAACTGGGTTCTCAGGGAGGCCGGAATCAGTTCCCGAACAATATCCTCCCGGCTCGGTTCATAAATATAATTATACTGTTCGGTTTTACCATGAGCCTGGCCCTCCTGGTCGCTCTCTTCCTCTTCTCTTTCCAGTTCCAGATCGATGGGCAGAAACTGATCGACGGTTAATATTTGAACTGCTGCATTCTTAAATTTATTATACACCAGTTCCACTTTATCAAACTCGTGGTTGATAAAAGCGGCTTTAATGGCCTTCACTACCGGCTGGGCCTTGGCAAAGGAAGTATCCTCGAGCAGGTCGTCGTTGGACCCGTAAAGGGGATAGCCTTTGGAGCGGAAAAATTCCGTGCCTTTTCTTCCAATGGTATAAAATGAGAGATTGCCTGCCTTCCACTGGCTGTAATATTTACCCCCGGCCAGGTCGAGGCCCTTTTTGATGATGTTGGAATTAAAAGCCCCGCATAAACCCTTGTTGGAGGTGATCAGGATCAACAGCACTTTGTCGTCCGAGCCGTTTTGTTTGATGTATTCACTTTCAAAGCCTTCTGATTCAATGCTGCGGGCCACGTCCACCAACACCTCATGCAACTTCTGGTCATAGGGGCGCAGATTCAACACCGCATCCTGGGCTTTTTTCAGCTTGGCGGCAGCCACCATCTTCATGGCACTGGTAATTTTCCGGGTCGACTTCACCGAGTTGATCCGGGTTCTGATCTCCTTCAGGCTGCTCATAGGACAAACGTTTTAATTAATGTTCACTGTAAGTATCGGCCACCTCGTGGGCCACCTGTTCAATGATCTGAGTAGCCTCCTCGGTTAGCTTGCCTTCTTTGAGGGTTTTAAGGGTATCCTGATGCTCGACCTCCATTTTTTCCAGAAAATCCTTCTCAAAATCGCGCACCTTAGTCACAGGTATATCGCGCAGCAATCCTTTGGTTCCGCAATAAATAATGGCAATTTGTTTTTCGACCGGCATGGGCTTGTACTGGCCCTGCTTCAGCAGCTCCACGTTGCGTTCGCCTTTGTTAAGCACCTCGCGGGTGGCCTTGTCCAAATCAGAGCCAAACTTGGCAAAAGCCTCCAGCTCCCTGTATTCAGCCTGATCCAGCTTCATGGTGCCGGCCACCTTTTTCATGGCTTTAATCTGGGCACTTCCGCCCACACGCGAAACGGAGATACCCACGTCGATGCCCGGGCGTACCCCGGCATTAAACAGGTCGGGATCCAGGAAGATCTGTCCGTCGGTGATCGATATCACATTGGTGGGGATATAGGCAGAGATGTCACCAGCCTGGGTTTCAATAATGGGAAGAGCCGTCAGGGACCCACCTCCTTTAACCATGGGTTTGATGCTTTCAGGCAGGTCATTCATCTGGCCGGCAATGTCATTTGATTCAATGATCTTGGCCGCCCGTTCCAGAAGCCTGGAGTGCAGGTAAAAAACATCACCCGGGTAGGCTTCCCGCCCGGGAGGCCTGCGGAGCAAAAGTGAGACTTCGCGGTATGCCACGGCCTGCTTCGAGAGGTCATCAAAGACAATCATGGCCGAACGGCCGGTATCCCTGAAATATTCTCCGATGGCTGCCCCGGCAAAAGGGGCATAGAATTGCAGGGCTGCCGGATCAGCTGCCGTGGCCGATACAATGACCGTATAATCCAATGCGCCATAGTCTTCCAGCACCTTGGCCACATTGGCCACCGTCGACTTCTTCTGGCCTATGGCCACATAAATACAATAAACCGGATTGCCCTGCTCATAAAACTCCCGCTGATTAATAATCGTATCAATGGCAATGGCCGATTTACCCGTTTGGCGGTCGCCGATGATCAACTCCCGCTGACCGCGGCCAATGGGAATCATTGCATCAATCGCCTTGATGCCCGTCTGAATGGGCTCATTCACGGGCTGACGATAAATCACACCCGGGGCTTTCCGCTCCAAAGGCATCTCATAGGTGGTCCCCTCAATATCGCCCTTCCCGTCTACAGGCTCTCCAATGGTGTTGACCACCCGGCCCAACAAGCCTTCTCCGGCCTCCAGCGAAGCAATGCGGCCGGTGCGCTTAACCCGCTCTCCTTCCTTAACCTTTTCCGAGGAACCCAGTAAAACAGCCCCTACATTATCGGCCTCCAGGTTCAGGGCAATGCCCATGATGCCACTGTCAAACTCAATCAACTCGTTGTATTCCACATGAGATAAACCATATATGCGGGCAATCCCATCACCCACCTGCAAAACCGTACCCACCTCCTCCAGCTCTGAATAGGTCTGCTCGCTGCTCAACTGTTCCTTTAATATTCTGGATACCTCTCCGGGTTTAATGTCCGACATATCAACTTGTTTTTTTTTAGTTAAATTCTAAAGTCTGTTTGATTCTATTCTATATATGATTGAATGATTAAATCAATAAGCTTAGATGTGTTGGCTTTCATTATCGCATTTAAGCATTATCGCATTTTCCCATTCAATCATTGCTCAATTCTCCCATTCTATCATTTTATCATTCTATCATTGTTCAAGAAACAATGGCATTCTTATCTGACAGGGTTTTTCTGATCATTTGAAGCTGCCGCCTTACACTGGCATCCAAAAGCTGATCCTCAATCTGGATGATGAAACCACCCACAATCTCCGAATCAATTCGTTCATTGAAATCGACTTTACGGGCATGAAAGGACTGACGTATCAGTTTCTTAATGACCTCTTTTTCCCCGGCTTCAAGGGGCAGTGCAGTGGTGAGCTCCACTTTTTTGATTTCCCGGTCTTCATTGTATATATCCCTAAAGTTACGGAATATATTGATCAAATAGGCTTCCCGCCTGTTTTTCAGGACCAGGTGAATGAACTTCAGGGTAAGAGCAGAAATGCGTTCCTGAAAAAGTTCACTGAAGATGCACTTTTTTTTGGATGTCTGTATTACCGGATGTTCAATGGTCCGGAGGATATCCGGGTAGGCATCAAAAGCTTGTTGCAGTTCCTGAACATCAGCCAGGACCTGATCGCTGACTCCCTGCTCCTCGGCCTGAAGGAACAATGCTTTGGCATATCTTAGTGTAACGAGGCTTCGATACATAGCCAATTAATTGATGGTGATTTCATTGACCAAATTCCGGATGTAATCCTTCTGTTTCTGGTCGTCTGAGAGTTTCTCCTTAAGCACTTTCTCAGCGATGTCCACAGAGAGCCCCGCAATCTGGTCCCTGATCTCTTTTTCCGCTTCTTTTTTGCGCGCCTCGATCTTGCGGTTGGTATCCTCCATGATCTTGTTGGCCTCCTGACGGGCCTCCTGGCGCGCTTCCTCAATGATCTGCTTTTTGGTCTGCTGGGCTTCCTTCAGCATATTGGCCCGCTCGGTCTTGGCCAGGGCAATGATGCGCTCGTTGCCGAACTCAATCTCAGCCAGTTCTTTTTTGGCCTTGCGGGCCACATCCAGGCGCTCCTGGATGGTCCGCTCCCTGGTCTTGAGGGCATTTAAAATTGGGCCCCAGGCAAAGCGGCGCAAAATCAACAGTACAATGCCGAAAGATATCAACATCCAAAAAAGCAGTCCAAAATCCGGTCTGATCAGTTCCATAAGCAAAAATTTTTTCAATCCATTCAGAAAAACTTTACAGCCCAGCCAAACGCTGCGGCTGTAAAGTCACTTTTGATCTAACCGACAAATAAGATCAAAAAACAAACCACAATGGCGAAAAAGGCAACTCCCTCAATCAAAGCTGCGGAGACGATCATGTTGGAGCGAATGTCTCCTGCCGCTTCTGGCTGACGGGCAATGGATTCCATGGCCAGTCCCCCGATCCTGCCGATGCCAATAGCTGCTGCCAAGGCAGCAATGCCCGCACCAAGGGCAGCACCAAGTTCGGCCAATCCTACTCCTACTGTGGTCTGTAACAATACAACTAATGTAGTCATAATCCTAAAATTTATAGATGAATATATAAAACAGAGAGGTCATTCAACCTCTCCCAAAGCCATTCCAAAATACAGGGCCGACAAGATGGTAAAGACATAGGCCTGAATGAAGGCCACCAATAGCTCCAGCAGGGTTAAAAATACGGTAAACAAAAGCGAGAGGACCGATATACCGTAGCCGGCCATTGGATTCATATCGCCAAAAATAAAGATCAGCATAAAAAACCCCAGGGCTACGATGTGACCGGCCGATATATTGGCAAAGAGTCGGATCATCAGCACAAAGGGTTTGGTGAAAATGCCCACAAATTCAATCAGGGGAACCAGGGGCAGGGGAATCTTCAGCCACCAGGGTACGGCCGGCGGGTTAAAAATTTCCCGCCAATAATGTTTTTTCCCACTCACCTGTGTGATGATAAAGGTGAACAGGGCCAGGGCCATCGTTACCGATATATTGCCCGTGGTATTGGCACCGGCCGGGAATATGGGAATCAATCCCAACAGGTTGTTGAGCAAAATAAAAAAGAACACCGATAAAAGAAACGGGGTATAGCGTTCATAATTCTTTTCGCCGATGCTGGGGCGGGCGATCTCATCGCGCACAAACAGGATCAGCGGTTCCACCAGCGACTGCAATCCCTTGGGCGGCTTCCTGGTGCGCTTTTTATACTGGCGGGCCACTGTAATAAAAATCCCTAGCAAGAGGGCAAGACTCACAAACACCGCCGCCACGGTCTTGGTTATCGAAAAATCCAGGGGGCGGTCTTCTTTTACCTCGCCCTGGTCAGTAACCTCCACGATTGACCCTTTCTGCGCCCCCTTTTGGGCAATCTTGAACCCTTTATAGCTGCTGTGGCCATGATCAAAGCGGGAGGACCAGAAAAAGAAAAATCCCCGCTCCTTGCTGTAAAGTATTACCGGAAGGGGGATGCTGATTTCGGTCTCTCCAATGGTGGTGATGTGCCAACTGTAATGATCTACCACATGATCGATGATGATCTTACCCGGTTGAAGTTTTTCTTCTTCATTGTGTCCTGAATGCTGAGCCGTCACGCCAGCCTTGATCCCGGCCGGGGTATGGGCCGGTGCCTTCGGACCCGAAGCCATGAAGAAAAAAGCTGTTAAAAGAAGCGGCAGCACGCTGTGTAATCCGTTCTTACCCATCGCATATCGTTTAACGTTGACAAAAATATGCAATTTTGAAACATATTATTCGGCGCTTCAACATAAAAAAGGCGATGATTTTAATCAACATCGCCTTTTATACGAATGGGTATGAGCTTCTCAAGCCGACCACCCCATGGTGGTCGTTGTTATTTGTTTTCTATCTAAATTACAGCTGCGTGCTGATCAGGAAGGTAGCGGCAAAGGCAATAATGGCGTAGAGCTCGGGGAACACAGCCAAAATCATGGTGTTGCCAAAAACATCATGGCCCGATCCAATGGCTGAAATGCCGTTGGAAGTGACCGTACCCTGACGGCGTGCCGACCACAGGCCTACAAAACCAAGGGCCAATCCGGCTGCCAGGATGGCAACCCCCTGAGGCATCTTCAGTCCTGCATCCAAAAGCGAAGGCATCTGGTTATTGATGATGAAAAACCCGGCAAAGCCATACAATCCCTGTGTACCTGGCAATGCACTCAGCAACATATAACTTCCGAAGGCTTCATCTCTTTTCTTCAACGCTCCAATGGTTGCATTACCGCCCATAGATACTCCAATGGCACTACCAATGCCGGAAAATAACACCATTATAGCCAATCCGGCATACGCGAGAATAATAGGTGCATTCATAATGTATTTCTCCTTTTTTTAAAATTTAACTTCTCTTTTATGATTTTGATTTGATGGATAACCACGCTCAAATTTTTGTTTCAATTCCGGGTTGCTCAACAACCCCCGTTTTAACTTTATATTCGATTTTTAATTCGGTTTTACGCAATTATAGCATCGAAGACATTCCCTTTCAACTGATTGGCCTTCTTTCAATGGCAGGCCATTGAATACGATTGGCCTGAAGTTGAATTGAATGCCGGATGCCATGGACCTGCCCTTTGGTTCATCCTGATCCGGGCTTGCTGTCCATTCAGGATTTGGAAAAAGGTTTGTAACGTTTTCCGCCTCCGTCAAAGCCGGCATTTTTATAAAATTCCACAAAGATCAGACGCATGGGGTGAACAAAGGAACCCAGGCCGGAAATCAACAGGTTGCCGATGTGGCCGACCAAAAGGATGATCACAAAGACCAGGGGGCCGGCATAGGGTATCTGTCCGAATGTGATGGCGATCTGATTGATCACCAATCCCAGGATGGCCGTGGAGATGCCAATGGCAAACAGGCGGATGTAGGAGAGCAGGTCTCCAAAGACGCCAGTTATCACATTGTAGGCATCCCATATACCTTGTCCGACACGGGCAAACACATTGATCCGGGGATCGCTGAAAAAGAAGATCAAGATGCCGCTTAAAATGAGCAATCCATGATAGATGGTGCCCACCTCAGCCATGGCGAACCATCCCATGCGGTCACCACCTGCGAAAACGATCAACGAAAGAAGGGCCAGAATCCAGCCGAAGGTGGAGAGGGAATAAACAAACCCTTTCTGTCTCCACAGATTGGCAGCTTTAATGAACATTCCGAAGAGGATTTGCAACATGCCCACTGCCAGGGATAAATAAAACAGATCCTGGGGTTTGAGGAACATGTTCTTGATATCGCCCATCCAATCGGCTTTGGTCAGGTTGATGCCGAAAAGTGTCCCTCCGATGGCACCCATGATCACCGTGGCCAGGCCCAACCACTGGGCCATGGTCAAATAAGTCTTCATCTTGGGCTTGGCCTTGGTATGCTTGTAAATGGTAACGGCCAGCAGCATAAACACGCCATAGCCGGCATCGCCAAGACAAAAGCCAAAGAAAAGCATAAAGAAAGGCGCAAAGAAAGGTGTTAAATCAATTTCGTGGTAGTGCGGCAGCGAAAACAAATCCTGCAAAGGTTCATAAACCCGTGCAAACTTGTTGTTCTTCAAAAGGATGGGAACCTGGGTGGGATCCTCCTTGTCGGCTTCTTCCCGCACATACAATACATCCTGCTCTTCCAGAAAATCGGTCAGTACCTGCTCCTTGGTCTCCGGAACCCATCCTTCCAGCAGCATCACCTTTTGTTGGGCTTCCGCCTCGGTATGGTTCTTGGCCTGGTTGAACTCGGTCTCCTCCTGCAAGGCTTTGCGCGCATCCCGCAACAGCTGCTGATACTTCACGGCATAGTCATCAAACATCCGGTTGATCTCCTGAATGCGCCGCTCCTTGTCATCATAGGTCTCCTCCAGCTCTGAAAACGGCCGGGCCGGTAATTTTATCTCCTCCGCATCAATATCAATCTCCTGACCCGGCTCCTGGAAAATGACAAAATATAAATTGCCGCTCTCCTGATGGATGCGCTCCAAATAATATTGATTCTCCCAGTCGCTGTCAAATCGTTTTTCATTGCACATGAAAAAACGCGGGGTCAACCCCAGTTTCTCCAGCTTACTTTCCATCTCCCGGGAAAAATCGCCCCAGGGCCTGGCCTTGTCCATGTCTTTTTTCAAGGTAACCAGCTCCTGCTCAATCTGATCAATCTCCTCCTTTCCCTGGCGAATATCGTGAACCACATCCATCGCCTGCTTTCCATCCTTTTCAGGAGACTCTTCCTGATCCCGCTTGCTTAAAAAACGCAGGGTGTCATTGATCTGCTTGATCTGCGACAAGGCCTGGCGGGTTTGTTCATCATATTCATTGGCCTTCTCCTGGATATGAAGCACACCGATGTCCTGCAACTTATTTAAAAATGTATCATATTCCTTATGATAAATCAAAAAGGAATATTTTACCATTGGAGTTATCATTGTGCAGCCTCCCTACTGATTTTGTTCATGACGTTTCTTAACGATTTTCTGGGCCGATTTGGACAGGTTTTCCTGATCCTCCAGAAAGCGCTTGATCTTGTTGATTGCATCCTGGTATTCCGGAATTTGAACCTTTTCATAGAGGTTCACCTTCTGAGTGGTTTTTTTCCGGGCATAATCCAGCAGGTGCATCTTCTGGCGGAACACTTCCCTTTCAATGCCAATGCGGGCCATTGATTCAAGGACCTGCACACCTTCGAGGAACCAACTGGGTTTATTGTAGAGGCTAAAATCCTTGATGTCAAATTCCACATCTTCCAGCACGGGGGTTTTGGTTCCGGCGATCTTTTTGGAGGAAAGCTTTACTTCCCGCACGGTCACCAGATCCTTATCAAACTCCGACCACAGGCGGACCATATCTTCGTAGGTCTTCATCTGCTCGTTGAGTTGTTGTTCCAGCTCATTCATCCGGTCTTTGGCGTTTTTGACCTCCACGCGCAGGGCCGCTTCCTTGCTCTGAAGGGTAGGCAGGGCCCGCAGCCGGATGTCAAGCTGCTTCTTCAGCCTTTGCTGAGATATTTTATTATACTGAAACTTAATGGACATAAGCTTGTAATTTATTCACTGGAGTTGGGCCAGTATTTATCGACCAGTTCTTTCTTCACACTCACCTCGCTGCGCTTGAAGTGCTTGTCGAAAAGGCCCCAGGCCGTATCCAGCATTTCATCCACTTCAATGTTGACGTCGATGGCCAGCAGTTTTTTGGAATAATCCTTGGCAAACTCGAGGGCCCGCTCGTCATAGTCGGTCAGGTCGAAGCCGTTCTCCAGCTTGGTTTTGGCGTTGGAGGCATCGGCAAACAGGCGTATAGCAGCGTTCATCACCTGCGGGTGGTCTTCGCGGGTCTTCTTGCCAATGACCAGCTGCTTCAGCCTGGAGAGGCTGCGGAACGGGTCGACAATGACCTTACTCACATCGGTGTCATTTCGCAGGAAGAGCTGACCTTCAGTAATATACCCTGTATTGTCGGGGATGGCGTGGGTAATGTCGCCACCGGAAAGGGTGGTCACGGCCACAATGGTGATCGATCCGCCTTCGGGGAACTGCACGGCTTTTTCATAGATTTTGGCCAGGTCACTGTAGAGCGAGCCAGGCATCGAGTCTTTCGAGGGAATCTGATCCATCCGGTTGGAGACAATACTCAGGGCATCGGCGTATAGGGTCATGTCGGTGAGCAAGACCAGCACTTTCTGGTTCTTATCCACGGCAAAATGCTCGGCCGCTGACAGGCACATATCGGGCACCAGCAGGCGTTCTACCGAGGGATCCTCCGTGGTGTTGACAAAACTGATGATGCGGTCCAGGGCCCCGGCGTTGTCAAATACGTTTTTATAATAAAGGTAATCGTCGTTGGTCAGGCCCATCCCCCCCAGGATAATCTTGTCGGCCTTAGCGCGGAGGGCCACCATCGACATCACCTGGTTGTAGGGCTGGTCCGGGTCGGCAAAAAACGGGATCTTCTGCCCGGTCACCAACGCATTGTTCAGGTCAATGCCGGCAATGCCAGTGGGAATAAATTCCGAGGGCTGAAGCCTTCTAACCGGGTTGACCGTGGGCCCCCCAATTTCAACCTCTTCGCCTTCCACCTCGGGGCCTCCGTCGATAGGCTCACCATAAGCGTTGAAAAAACGCCCGGACAGCTCCTCGCCAACTTTCAGATTGGCCGAGCGGCCAAAAAAGATAACTTCCGAATTGGTGGGAATGCCTTCGGTACCCGCAAAAACCTGCAGGGTGACCTCATCGCCTATGATCTTTACCACCTGGGCCAGACGATCATTCACCAGGGCAATCTCCTCATTGCCCACGCCTGTGGCATGCAGGGTGATGGTGGCCTTGGTGATCTGATCGATCTTTGTATAGATCTTTTGAAATGCTTGTGTTTCCATGATTAACCCTTTCTTTCTTCAATAATTTGTTCTAATTCCTTTTCATACTGATGGAATTGGTCGGATTTGAACTCCGAATAGTTCATCTGCCGTAGGGTATCGATCAACCGTTTGAAGAATTCATTGACTTCTTCAAAGTGTTCGAAGCTAAAACCGGTGTGGTATATCTCAATGACTTTCTCGAGCATGTATTTCTGGCGCTCCAGGGAGCTCTGGGCGTCGATGGCATCGAAGGCATCCTGCTGGAGGATGACGAAATCGATGATTTCGGATTTCCAGAAGGTGATGTGGTAATCCACCGGCACCCCGTCGTCGCCTAGGATATTGATCTGTTCTGAGGCTTCCCGGCCTCTGAGCAAGGCATCCTTCATGAGCTGGACGTGGGCGGGCCAGTTTTCGTCGATGTTTTCCTTCAGGTACTTCTCCAGCTCAGGGTATTCGAGGTATTTGGAATAGCTATCGATGGGGTCGACGGCCGGATAGCGCTTGCTGTCGGCCCGGTCCTGGGAAAGGGCATAGAAACAACGGGCCGCTTTCTTGGTGGCTTCCGTAACGGGCTCTTTCAGGTTACCCCCGGCCGGAGAGACCGTACCGATGAAAGTAATGGATCCGGATTTGCCGTTGTTCAGGTAAACATAACCGGCACGGGAATAGAAATTGGAGATGATGGCGGTCAGGTCCATCGGATAAGCGTCCGGTCCGGGCAATTCCTCCATCCGGTTGGACATCTCCCTAAGGGCCTGGGCCCAACGGGAAGTAGAGTCAGCCAAAAGCAGGATCTTCAGCCCCATGGCCCGGTAATACTCGGCAATGGTCATGGCGGTATAAACGGAAGCCTCGCGGGCAGCCACCGGCATGTTAGACGTATTGGCGATGATGGTAGTCCGCTCCATCAGCTTCCGACCGGTGCGGGGATCCTCCAGTTCAGGGAACTCGGTGAAGATCTCCACCACCTCGTTGGCCCGCTCGCCACAGGCTGCCATGATGATCATATCGGCTTCGGCCTGCTTGGAAAGGGCATGCTGCAGCACGGTTTTGCCGCTGCCGAAAGGCCCGGGAATGAAACCGGTTCCGCCCTCACCAATGGGATTCAACGTATCAATGGTCCGGATGCCTGTCTCCAGCATCTTAAATGGCCTGGGCTTTTCCTGGTAGTTCTTGATGGGTACCTTGACCGGCCATTGCTGAACCATGGTCAACTCAATCTCACGGCCATCCTCATCGGTGACCACGGCTATCGTATCGTCGATGGTATAATCCCCTTCACCGGCCACCGATTTGACGGTATATTTGCCTTTGAATTTGAAAGGAACCATGATCTTGTGGGGCAGCCAGTTTTCAGTGACTTCCCCCAGCCAGTCGCCGCCAATGACTTTATCGCCCTGTTGAGCCAAAGGCTTAAATGTCCACTTCTTCTCATGGTCCAGGGCGTCGGTCTGCGCACCGCGCTTGAGGAAAATGCCTTCCATGCGGTCCAGGTCGTTCTGCAACCCATCATAGTTGCGCGAGAGGATACCCGGACCCAGGTTTACTTCCAGCATGTGGCCGGCAAACTCAACCTGGTCGCCTACCTTCAACCCCCGGGTGCTCTCAAAGGCCTGAATGTAAGCAGTCGTGCCCAGTACCTTAATAACCTCCGACATCAGCTTGCTGTCCTGCTGAACAATATAGCAAATCTCGTTCTGTTGTACCGGGCCGTCAGCCTCCACAATAACCAGGTTGGCAATGATCCCGGTTATCTTTCCTTTGGTGATGTTATCTTTTTTGCTCATTGATTAAGAATTCTTTTGAAAATTCAAAACTCTCTTTTAACTCATTGATAAGGGATTCAAACATCTCCCTGCCGGTCTGCTCATCCAGGTGCATCCACCGGTAAATCATGTTCAGCTTCAGGATGTAAGCCAAAACCACCTCAATGGAGAAATAATGGAATAGGGTCATCTCATTGAGCTGTTCCCATTTAAACTGGTCCAGGCTCTTTTCCCGGGCCAGCAGGTTGGTTTTTTCGGCGATTTGAAGCACCTGACCGGTATATTCAAGGTCTACTTCCAGTCCAAAATCCTTGGCATTGCTGCGCTTAATGGCTTCGGCGACAAAATTATCGCCCATCAGCTCGGGTTCCGGATCACGCTCAAATTGACGGCAGTTGATGCCAGTAAGTAGGTTGGTAACATTGCGCTCAAAGTCATACCATTGACGCAGAAAAGCGTTGGGGGAGGCAAGCATATGAGAGACAAACAGGCCGGTGAGGTCATTTTCCCATTGCTTGATGGTTTTGCTGTCTTTATCTTCCCGGTAACGTTGGACAAACTCATACATATAGTGTGGCAACGTTCCCAGGGCTTCTTCCTCGTCCAGTTCCCGCTCTATTTCTTCCATGGAATAATTGCCCAGTGGGTCATGCCGGTCATACTGTTCCTGCAAAAACCACAGCAAATTTTGGTTGTCATAGGGAAGAAAAAGCTGCTGGGCCAGGTGGTAATCGTCCTGATGGAGTTCATCGCGCAAATTGTTTTTGAAATCGAGCAGGGAAAAACTCACTTCTGTCTCATCCAGAAACAAATCGGGCAAACCCGCAATCAGACAATGATAATAGTGACGCGTATAGTTCACAAACATACCTTATTGTCCTTTGTTTTGGTCCCCTTCTTCAAACAACATCTCAACGGTGCGGGGCCGCAGGTAGCTCTTGAAGAAATTGTCAAAGTCTTCTTCCGAGAAGCTGATTTTGTAGCTTCCGTCGGCCGGGCCGATGGAGAAACCGCCCTTCATGCGGTCGGAAACATCCACGGTGATGCCGGCATTAAGCTGTTTAGCGGCCTGGTTCTCCAGATAATCCTTCAGATCGCCTTGCATCTTTGCAGGCAGTGTAACCGAAAGGTCAACCGGTTCCTGGGATTGCGGGTTCCAGTTTTGGACAATGGTTTCTATAATCTTCTTAACGAAATCAGTATCTTCCATGGCATTTTCCACCGGTTGATTGATCACCGAGGCGGTGATCATTTCGGTGACCTGCTTTTTGACCTCCCTTAAGGTTTGTTTGGCCGCCAGGTCAATTTCGGAACGCATGTTTTTCTTGATGTCTTCAGCTTGCTGTTTGGCTTGCTGAATGATTTGATCGGCCTGTTGCTGCGCATTTTTCCGCGTGCGTTCGGCTTCCTGCTGGGCTTCCGACTTGATCCGGCTGGCCTCTTCATTGGCCTTCTCTACCCCTTCATTGTAGAGCTTGTTGGTCAATTCCTGAAGTTTGCTTTCCATAGTTTCTATCCTTTAATGTCAAAAATGTTGGGGTACAAAACTAAAATTTTCCCACTTGATGGCAAGAAATCAACAAGGCTTTCCACCGAATAGTGGGGTGAATCCTAACCCATTGGGCTTCCTGCCTGGGTGGGATCAAAAATACAATGAAAATGGGAGGCGGCCAAATATTAGTGTTATTTTTTTAACAATGTTATAAAAATAACACAGGTGGTGGGTGGTTCCAGGCCTTACTGCCTGATTTTGCGCTGGAACTGCACGATCGAGACCACTTCATACGTGGTATAAACCACATACAGGATAAAAAAGGTGATCAGAAAAGGTACCGCCTTCTGGGGATTAAAATAGGCGTAGGTGATGATGAATGCCAAAAAAGCCATGATCTTGATGCCAAAGACCCCCAAAAACCGCTGGGAAAACTTTTTCATATCCAGGTGGCTAGCAGCAACCAGGGTCCCGTGAAAAGCCCAGTTGACCCCGTAAAAAATCACCGGCAGAAAAATAAAAAACCGATAGAAATGCTCGCTGAAATAAAACCGGAAGGCTACATAACCCCCGGCATATACAATAAGGGTGAGGTATAAAAGCTTAATCAGAAAGGATTTCATGGCCTTCGACATATCGCAGCTAAAGTTTGGTGACATCGCGGATGGTTATATATACCCCCAGCACTACCCCTAAAATCGCTCCCACCATGGTGAACAGCGGAAATTCAACCCCACTTACCGCTTCATCCAGCTTGATCCCGCCATAGGTGAATCCCCCTACCATCACTGCCATCTGGAAACCCAGGGTGGAGTATCGGGTGTACTGCCTAAGCGGGCTTTCCCGGTTCGGATTTTCCCTGCTCGGGCTTTCCTGGGTCGGAGGACTTTCCTTTTGACTCTTTTCCTTTGTCTTTGGAGAATCCTTGCCCCGCCGACTGTTTTTCGGACTTGACATTGGCTACGGCGTCCTCGTTCATATTGCAGTTACCGGTGAACAATGATCCCGGCTCTATCGACAATTTCTGGGTGACAATATCTCCGTAAATCCTGGCCGATGATTTGAGGGTCACCAATTCCCGAACCATGATCTTGCCTTCGATCATCCCCAAAACCTCCGAATTCTTGCAGTTGACCTCGCCTTTAATTTTTCCGGTCTCTCCTACCACCAGTTTCCCCTCGGTGACAATATTGCCTGAGAGAAAACCATCAATGCGAATGTCTCCGTTGGTATTGATGTCCCCTGTAATCTCAGTGCCAACGCCGATGATGTTGATGGCATTGGAATCGCTTTCCACGTTGTTCTTGGCCATGTCCTTATTTTTTGACGAGTTTGACGATAACATCGATAAAATTGACTTATATTTACATCAGCAAAGATATAAAATTCAACCCATTCAAAATCATTTGCCCATAATTTTCTTTTCCAAATCAATCCGGGCACACTAAAATTCATTATTTTCGTTTGCTTCAATTGACTCGAACCGCTAAACCAGAGCCAACCCATGGAAAGATTCAAACAGATCAACACGATAACCGGATGGATCGTCTTTTTAATCGCCGCTACGGTTTACCTATTAGCCGTTGAACCCACCACCAGTTTTTGGGATTGCGGAGAATACATTGCCTCTGCCTATAAGCTGCAGGTTTGTCATCCTCCTGGTGCCCCTTTTTTCCTGCTGGTAGCGCGTTTCTTCTCCATGTTTGCCGGGGATACCGCCAATGTGGCCCTGATGGTCAACAGCATGTCGGCCCTGGCGAGTGCTTTTACCGTTTTGTTGCTTTTCTGGACCATTACCCACCTGGCCCGGAAAGTTTACCCCATTGACAACAAGGGCAATATGTGGGCCGTTATCGGGGCCGGGCTGGTTGGTGCCCTGGCTTTTGCCTTCAGCGATACCTTCTGGTTTTCGGCAGAAGAGGGAGAGGTCTATGCCCTCTCGTCCTTCGTCACCGCCCTGGTCTTCTATGCCATTTTGAAATGGGAAAACATCGCCGACCAGGAACACTCCAACCGATGGGTCATTTTTATCGCCTACATTATGGGCATTTCCATCGGAATCCACCTGCTGAACCTTTTGACCATCCCGGCCATTGTCTTTGTCTACTACTTCAAAAAATACCGCGTCACCACCCGGGGCATCATTGGAGCGGCTCTGCTCTCGGTTATCCTGGTGGGCACATTCATGTACATTTTGATTCCCGGTATCGTACGGGTGGCTTCCGGGTTCGAGTTGCTGTTCATCAATGGGTTAGGAATGCCCTATCATTCGGGTACCATCTTCTTTATGCTCCTGCTGGCCGGCCTGCTCACCTGGGGGCTCTATTACAGCCACAAACACCGCCGGGTGGTGCTTAATACCGTTCTGCTTTCGCTGACGGTGGTGATCATCGGCTATTCATCCTACGCCATGATCATGATCCGTTCCGAAGCCAATCCCCCGGTAGATGAAAACAACCCCGAAACGGCCTTTGCCCTCTACCACTACCTTAAACGTGAACAATACGGTCAGCAGCCCCTGATCTATGGCCAGTATTACAACGCCCCCATCACCGAAAGCAAACAACCCTACACCTACAAAAAAGAGGACGGACGGTACAAAAAATCCTACTCCCTGAACCCCGAATACGAGTTTGATGAGCGCTTCACCACCTTCTTTCCCCGCATGTGGAGCCGCCAACAACAAGACATTCAGAAATACAAAAAATGGGCCGATGTGGAAGGCCGCGAAGTGCAGGTTCAACAGCGGGGCAAGACCGTCACCAAAAAGGTGCCCACCTTTGGGGAAAACCTCAAATATTTCTTCAATTACCAGGTGGGCCATATGTACCTGCGCTACTTCATGTGGAATTTTGCCGGAAGGCAGAACGACATCCAGGGCCATGGCGGTCCTCTAAAAGGAAACTGGCTCAGCGGCATTGATTTTTTGGATGAATGGCGCCTGGGCGAACAGGACAACCTGCCCGAAAAATACAAAAACAACGAGGGCCGCAACACCTATTACATGCTGCCCCTATTGCTGGGGCTGGTGGGCTTTTTGTTCCACTACCGCAAAAAGCCCAAAGACTTCACGGTGATCCTGTTGCTGTTTTTGTTTACCGGCCTGGCCATTGTGGTTTACCTCAACCAGCCGCCCATGGAACCCCGCGAAAGGGATTATGCCTATGCCGGCAGTTTCTTTGCCTTTTCCATCTGGATCGGACTGGGGGTGCTTGCCTTGTACAACCTGTTCAAAGACCGTGCCCCCAAAATAGTGAGCGCGGCATTGGTCACACTCATCTCTCTGACGCTGGTACCGGCCAACATGGCCAAGGAAAACTGGGATGATCACGACCGCTCGGAACGTTATGTGGCCCGCGATTTTGCGTACAATTACCTGAATTCCTGCGCACCCAACGCCATCCTCTTTACCCATGGCGACAACGACACCTTCCCCCTTTGGTATGCCCAGGAAGTGGAAGGTATCCGCACCGACGTGCGGGTGGTTAACCTTAGCCTGCTCAATACCGACTGGTACATCGACCAGATGAAACGAAAAGCCTACGACTCGGAACCCGTGCCCTTCAGCCTCCAACAATCCCAATATGAACAGGGTACCCGCGACCAGGTTCCCATTGTTAACCGGATCAAAAAACATGTGAACGTCAAACGGCTGATCGACTTCATTGGCAGCGACAACAAGGAAACCCAGCTTTCCGGTTACGGCAACCAGCGCATCAACTATTGCCCGACCAACAAATTTTCACTGCCCGTCGACTCAGCCAAAGTGGTGGAAAACGGCACCGTCGATCCGGAAAACGCCGATCAGATCGTCGATCAGATCCGCTGGAAAGTGGGCGGCAACAACCTGATGAAAAATGAAATGATGATCATGGACCTGTTGGCCCATTTCAACTGGGACCGTCCCATTTACTTTGTATCGCCCAGCAGCAGCACCAATTTGGGATTGAAAAACTACCTGCAGTTGGAAGGATTTGCCTACCGCCTGGTCCCGATCAAAACCAAATCACAGGACCGCATCGATGCCGGACGGGTTGACGCCGACACCATGTACCACAACATGATGAATAAATTCAAGTGGGGCAATTTTGAGGATCCCGATGTATATACCGATTATACCACACGGCGTACGGCCAATGTGATCCGCATCCGCAACAAATTTGCCCGCCTGGCCGACGAACTCATCAAGCAGGGTCAACAACAAAAGGCGGTCAAAACCCTTGACCGGGCCATGGAACTGACCCCACACGAGCAGTTGCCCTATGGCATCTGGGTGATCGACGTCATCGAGGGATACTACAAAGCCGACGCCGTGGAAAAAGCCAATAACCTGGCGGAAAAAATGGCCGGCTACACCGAAAAAGAATTGAACTACTACTTCGGCCTGCAAAAACCCTTCTCGGATTTGGTGGGCAGCAGCAAACGCATGTCCCTGCACATCATGCACCGCTTGTCCCAAATTACAGGCAAATACGGCCAGGAAGAACTGTCTAAAAAGTATGAAAACATTGTCAACAACAACATCTCAGGCATGAGGCGGCAACAGCAGCAGCTTCCGCAGTAAAAAAAAGCAAAAGCTTCTGCAGTGAAAAAGCAGTAGTTTCTGCCGCCTGCAGCAAACAAGCAACAGGTTCTGCTGCAGTAAAAAAAAGCAGCAGGTTCCGCAGTAAATAAATGGTTAAACGCTAAATGCTGGCTGATTCGATGGTGAAGGAAGGAGGGTCATTATTTAAATTGTTCAATGACAATTTGGTATACAAATTTAATGGTTAACCCTCTAACAGAAAATGGTCAATTTAAGTAAGCCATTTAAGGGCCTTGTCAGCCACTGCCTGGTCGTCAATATCGAGGATGCAACGGAAATGTTTTTTGGGACACTTGCGGTAACCCAGTTTGGAACAGGGCCGGCAACTTAAATCCCGTATTTCAAAGCGGGTGGAATCGGGATGGGGCTGATAGGGGTACATGCCAAATTCGGGGACGGTATTGCCCCAGATGGAAATGATCTTTTTTTGAAAAGCCGCGGCAATGTGCATCAGGCCGGTATCATGGGTTATAACAAACCTCGCCTGCCGCACCAGTGAAGCCGACTGATTGATTGAATACACCCCACAACCATTATAGACTTCTACTTGGGTATTGGCCCGGATCTGTTCACCCACTTCACGGTCTTCCAGGCCCCCAAGCAAAACCACTGGTTGGCCAATCCGCTCAACAATCGAAATCATCTTTTGCGGGGTCAGCTTTTTGGTATTGTGGCCGGCTCCTATGGCAAAAGCCCAGTAACCGGCCTGAAAAGAATGGGGCAGACTGGCCGGGCCCACTTCATCGCGGGAAGGAATGAAATAATCCAGCCCCTGCTGGTCGTTTTCCACATCAAAAATATCCAGGGCCTCTATGTAACGATCTACAATGTGTTTGTCAGGCAGGTGGTTGATTTTAAAGTTGACATAGACCCATTTCTTAAGGTTCAACTTGTCGAAGCTGAAAGCAATAAGGTTCAGTCCGGATATGATGCGGCGGGTACGCAGGTTTTTATGGAGATCGATGGCATAATCAAACACCTCTTCGCGGAGTTCTTTCAACTGGTTGCCCAGGTCGTCTCTCAGTATATGAACCCGGTCAACGTAAGGGTTTGATTCCAGTATCTGGCGGTATTCGGGCTTGGTAAAGTAATGGATTTCAGCCTGGTCCACCTGTTGCTTAAGGCACCGGATAACCGGGGTTGTCAGAACAATATCGCCTATTGAGCTGAATCTGAGAAGCAAGAACTTAACAGGCGGCATATTGTTTTCTTTGGTATACATCCCGTTTTCGGCATGGGGTCCTTATTGTTCGGCCAGGATGATGGCCCGGTTGCGCTGCACCTCAATCAATCCCCCCTGAATATCGTAATACTGGGGCGAGCCATACTGTTCTTCCACCTTAATCTGGCCTTTTCCCAGGGTGGAAATGATGGGGGCATGGTAACGAAGCACCTCAAACTGGCCCGCACTGCCGGGTACCGTTATGCTCTGAACGGTCCCTTCATAAAGCTTCTTGTCGGGTGTGATCACTTCAAGCTCCATATCATCCTTTTAGGACGGTTACTAATCGTTCTCTGACAACAGCTTTTCCCCTTTTTCGATGGCCTCGTCGATGGTCCCGACCATGCTGAAGGCCGATTCGGGGTATTTATCCACTTCCCCGTCCAGGATCATCTTAAAGCCCTTGATGGTGTCCTTAATATCCACAAAGACGCCGGGTTTGCCGGTAAACTGTTCGGCAACGTGGAAAGGCTGGGACAGGAACCGCTGTATCTTACGGGCCCGGTACACCGTGGTTTTGTCTTCTTCCGAGAGTTCATCCATTCCCAGGATGGCAATGATGTCTTGCAGTTCGCGGTTCCGCTGAAGGATTTCCTTGACCCGCTGGGCCACATCATAATGCTCCTGACCCACCACATCGGGGGTAAGGATGCGGGAGGTTGAATCCAGAGGATCCACGGCCGGATAGATGCCCAGCTCGGATATCCTGCGGCTCAACACAGTGGTAGCATCCAGGTGGGTAAAGGTTGTGGCCGGGGCCGGGTCCGTCAGGTCGTCGGCCGGCACGTAAACGGCCTGTACCGAAGTGATGGATCCGTGTTTGGTGGAGGTGATGCGCTCCTGCATTACCCCCATCTCAGTGGCCAGGGTAGGCTGATAGCCCACCGCCGATGGCATCCGCCCTAACAGGGCCGATACCTCAGCTCCCGCCTGGGTAAAGCGGAAAACATTGTCAATGAAAAAGAGTATGTCCTTGCTTTCGCCCCCTTCACGCAATCCCTCATCGCGGAATGATTCGGCCAGGGTCAGCCCGGAAAGGGCCACTGTAGCACGGGCGCCCGGGGGCTCGTTCATCTGCCCGAAGACCAAACTGGCCTGAGACTGACCCAGCTCTTGGTGATTGACCTTCGAGAGATCCCAGGAACCGGCTTCCATGCTCTCCTGAAAAGCATCCCCGTACTTGATCACACCCGATTCAATCATCTCCCGCAACAAATCATTTCCTTCACGGGTGCGCTCTCCCACACCGGAAAAGACGGTAAACCCACTGTAAGCCTTGGCGATGTTGTCAATCATCTCCATGATCAATACCGTCTTGCCCACACCGGCACCACCAAACAGACCAATCTTACCCCCTTTGGCATAAGGCTCGATCAAATCAATCACCTTGATGCCGGTGAACAAAACTTCAGTTTGTGTACTCAGTTCGGTATACTCGGGCGGATTCTTATGAATCTCATATCCCTCACTCTTATCAAGGGTTTCCATGCCATCGATCGGATTGCCGATCACATTCAACAGCCGTCCTCTTACCTGATTTCCCACAGGCATACGAATGGACGAACCGGTGGATATGACTTCCATCCCCCGGCGTATCCCGTCGGTGGCATCCAGGGCTATGGTCCGGACCGCATACTCGCCAATGTGCTGCTGACACTCGATGGTCAACTTCGAACCATCGCGCTTTTCTACCTCCAGCGCATCGTAGATGTTGGGCAACTCACCGCCCGATTTCTCAAAGCTCACATCAATAACCGGTCCGATAACCTGAATGATTTCACCTTTATTCTGAGCCATGACTTCTAGATTTTAATCAATTGAACGCAACAAATTTAATATTTTTCTGATTTGATTATCAGGTCGGGTTGGTGAGATATGTTATTTTTGCCCAACTTGGCTTAAATACCCCGCTTAGCGGGGGTAAAGAAAAAACACCCCCGCTTAGCGGGGGTAAAAAAAAGAACCCCGCTTAAAAAGAACCCCGCTTAGCGGGGTCAGAAAAAAAAAAAAGAACGACCCCGCTAAGCGGGGTATTCAAATCAAAAAACCACAAAACATATGAAAAAGATTCAAATGATTTTGGTTGCCGCGGTGCTGTTTTTTGCCGTTCATTACCAGGCCAAGAGCCAGACGATTAAAGCAGGCGGGGGGATAGTTGTGCGTTCCCAGCCCAAAGCCGGTATGGTAACCAAATTAACCTATGACCTGGGAGTTTTGGATCCCAACCTGCGGCTTTCACTTGATTTCATGGTGATCCCGCCCATTGAAGCCAACCTGGACGTTCACTATACCTTTCTACGGAATTCCTCCCTGGAAGGCTATGCCCTGGCAGGCACCAATTTGGCCAACCCCACGGGACTGAACGCAGGCGGGGGATTAAATTTTGATCTCTCCCCATCGCTGGATGGTTTCGGGGAAGTCAAATATCTGATCAACCCATCGCCCCAGCCTGCCATTAAACTTGGCATTCTCTATCACTTATAAGGCCGACAAAAAGTCTTTATATACAGTCACAAGATGTCATCGGCTTGAAAAGCAAACGCCCGGCGAACTGGTCGCCGGCAGAAAGTCTTTACATAGAGTCACAAGTCACTCACACACCGTCACTAAGGCCCTGACATACAACAACAAAGCCCTTAAATAAAAGGTTAAGGCCCTAACATGTGGGGATAAAAAACCAGCATACAGGCATGTTGTCCTGGCATACAGACAAAAAGCTCTAACATGCAGGCATATGGCCAAGCCATCATAACATGAGGGTCTAACATAAAGGCTTACCATGGACAGGAATGCGATTGGCCAGGACAGCATCTTTATTTTTCCCTTTTCAGCATGCGCTCGGCCAGTTGCAGGAGCGGGGCCTTTTCCTGGTAATCTTTTTCTATCTTTTTCATCGAACGCAAAGCTTCCTGGTAATACTGTTCTGCCTTAATATGGGTGAGGTCGCCCACACCCAGCTCCCGGAAGATCTGCTGAACTGAACGCACTTTCTCCCCGGGATCAAGCCCCTGGTTGGCCATCAGATCTTCCAGTTCAGAGCGCTTGTATTCATCGGCGTTTTCCAGGGCCTTGATTACAAGATAGGTTTTCTTGCCGGCCAGGATATCCCCGCCGATGTCCTTGCCGAAGACTTTGGGGTCGCCAAAGGTATCGAGAAAATCGTCCTGAAGCTGAAAAGCCACCCCCAGGTTCCAACCAAAATCATAGAGATGTCCGGCCTCTTCCTCACTACTGCCGGCCATTAAAGCCCCCATCTGGAGGCTTCCGGCGATCAGCGCCGCGGTCTTCAAGCCAATCATCCTCAGGTATTCCTGCTCACTAACCTGCTGCCTGGTCTCAAAATTCATATCGTATTGCTGACCTTCACACACTTTCAGGGCGGTTTGGCTGAAAACTTCCAGAACCCGGGCCCCATTACTCCCCCGGTATTGCAAAAGGTATTCATAAGCCTTAATGGACATGGCATCCCCGGAGAGAATGGCAATATTGGTATTCCATTTCCGGTGAACAGTAGCCTTATTGCGCCTGATCTGCGCCTGATCCATGATGTCATCATGCAAAAGGGTGAAATTATGAAAAATCTCGATGCCCAGGGCCGGTTCCACTAAATGCTCAATGTCCGAGTCAAACAGGTTGGCCGCCATCAGCAACAAAACAGGTCTGAGCCGCTTGCCCCCTGAAGATAGGGCATAGTCAATGGGTTCATACAATTCCTCAGGGGCCCGGATCAGCTCCTGCTGATTCAAACGGGCGTTGACGATTTCCTGGAGTTGTTGGTAAGTGTACATACCGGGCATCTTTTACAGGTAAAAATACAACAAATCACCCATAATACCAATGGGCAAGGCCTGGTAAAAGCATGATCCGATAGAAGAGGGCTCGGTAAGAACAAGATCTGCCAGAAGCAATCCCCGGTATAAGCAAGGTCCGGCAAGCGGAAGGTCCAATAAAAGCAATCCCCGGTGAAAGGGTCCACCGGGGATTTTTTTATTTAGAAGAAACCCGTCTGCACTGACTCACACAACAAGTACATCCATATAACAGGCGGGGCCTCCACAAAAATATTTCAACACGGAATGATGGTTCAATAACCTCTGATATATCAACGCTAAACATATTCTCACCCCCAAACCAACATTCCTTGGTTGGATAAAGGCTATTGCTGGAAGACCGAATCATCAATGCCTTGATTCACCTGGATCGAATCGACCTTCAGGGTCATGCTTCTGCCTCCGGATATTTCAATGCGAAAGGGAAACTTGATCCCTTTTACCTTTTTATAGTCGGAGAAAATCTGGCTTTGGGTGCGTTTTCCCTGGCGTCCGGAAACGGTTCGTTTGGTTTTCACCTTCAGGCCGCTGTCAACATTGTAATAGTCATATCGCACCACGCCATCGGGGTTGGTCACTTTAACCTTGTAGGCGGGTTTGCCCTTTACATTTTCAATGCCTTCCAGGGAAGTTTCCACGCCCAGTTCATCGTAACGCAGGAATTTGTGCATTTTGGCCCGGAACTTCATGGATTCCAATTGTTTGCCGCTGAGTTCGCGGGTTTGACCCATTGCTCGTACCACACCTTTTTCTCCGTCAAAAAGCTGTTCCTGCATCACATTGCCATTCATAAGCATTTGGGAGGCCATTTTGTCGGGTTTTTCATGGAAGGTTTTCATCACAATGGTTTGGCCGCGCATATTAGTCGTGGCCACCTGTTTAACGTCGCTTACCTGGTTCAGTTTTTCCCGGCCACCGCGGGCCCGTATGCTTTTTTCGATCACCTTTTCGGCGGTCATATCCTTGGGCACCTCGGCTTTTGATTCCTGCACCGGCTCGCCGGTTCGTGTATAAAGCTGAACTTGATTGTCGGGGTCAAAACGCTGCAATTTATCCCTGACTTTTTCCTTATTCCCAACAACCAGGATGGTGGCCTCAGAGGGTTTGACATACTGGCGGGCAACCTGCTGAACCTTTTGGCGGCTGACCTTTTCGGTTTTTTTCAGGTACTTGGCGTAATAATCAGAAGGCAGGTTATAGCGTTTGGTGTTCAGGGCATAACGGGCCATTGTGCGGGCATCTTCGAGTGAACGGGCAAAACTGCCGGTCATCACGCTTTTTGCCAGTTCCAGATGTTCCTTGTCCACCTGTTCACTGCGGATGCGGTTCATCTCATATAAAAATTCATGCACCGCACTATCGGTCACTTCGGTCCCCACTTCTGCACCAGCGCTGAAATATCCCACCAGTGGATCGGTATTCAGCTGTGAACGGGCTCCATAGGTATAACCCTTATCTTCGCGGAGGTTCTGCATCAAATAGCCGGAAAAAACGCCTCCACCCAGAATATTGTTCATCAGCTTGGCAGGAATGGCCTCGGGTGAACCGGGATCCAGCTTCACAGGATAAGTAACCGAAATCACAGACTGCACAGCATCCTCCTTGTTGACCAGGGCCACTTGACGACCCCGTTGGTCTTTGGGAAATTCATAATTGTGTTCGGGAACATCAGCCCTTTTCCATTGCCCGAAATGTTTTTCAGCCATCTCCCGGGCCTGCTCTTTCTGGATGTCTCCGACCATCACCAGGTACGATATATTGGGCTTATAATAGGTGTTGTAATAGTTCAAGCACTTCTCCCGGGTGATGTTGTTGACACTGGCTTCGGTCTTAAGCTCACCATAGGGATGGTCTCCATACCTGAGCTTCTTGGCTACCCGGTTGGAGATTTGAGAGGGATTGGTTTTACCGGCGGTAAGGTTGGAAATCTGCTTCTTCTTGTATTTCTCCAGCTCTTCTTTGGGGAAAACAGGCTTCATCAACACTTCCGACATCAGCTCGAGCAGTTCGCCGGAATGCTTTTTCAGTGAAGAGCCGTACATCCCGTTTTCAAAGGTATACAAATCAGCACCGATGAAATCAACGGCTTCATCGATTTCGGCTTTCGACTTTTCCCGGGTGCCGTTCCTTAAAAGGTTGCCGGCGGCAGCAACATAACCCGTCGCATCGCCTTCCTTCACCGGATCGGCATCGACGGTCAACTGAACATTGACCACCGGCAGTTCATGGTTCTCCACCACAATAACGGTTAATCCATTGTCCAGGGTAAAAGAAGGGGGATTTTCAAAATTGATCTCCGGGGCGGGTCCCGCCTCCGGGGGCGTGCTCCTGTCCAGCTGAGCCGGCAAAAGAGACGAATACATGAAAAACAGAACGAACGGAATGAAATATTTGAACAGTCTCATAAAAATAAGTTTTGGCGTTTTTTACTTTTTCTTCTGGGATTGGGGGAGATAATAGAGTACAACTCGGTTTTCGGGGGTAAAATACTCATTGGCCACCCTTTTAAGGTCCTGCTTATCCACGGCCCGGTATTTTTCAATTTCGGTATTCACCCGGTTGGTATTTTCAAAATAGGTGTATTTGCGGGCCAGATTCATGGCGCGCCGGCTTATGGATGAATTGCGTTGAACCATTTTGCTTTCAAACTGATTTTTCAATTTTTGCATTTCGCGGTCAGTGATCAACTCGTTCCTGACACGTTTGATTTCTTTGTCCATAGCCGTTTCCAGTTTAGCCGGATCGACCCCTACATTGGGCAGGGCAAAGGTAAGGGCCAGGCCGGGATCTTCCATATCCATGGGCATCAGGCGCACCTGCATGGCCAGCTCTTTTTGATCGACCAACTTTTGATAAAGCCGGGAGCTTTGGCCTTCCGAAAGCAGGGAGGCCAGCATATCCACTGCATAATAATCCTCTGTTCCCAGGGCAGGGATGTGGTAGGCCTGAATCACCGCAGGCAAACGGATGTCATCATAAACCGTGTCGCGCACTTCCTGCTGTTGCTCAGGTTCTTTCACCTGGGGGCGGTAAATATCCTCCGGCCCCCTCGGTATGTCGGCAAAATATTTTTTTGCCAGGGAACGAGCCTCTTCTTTATTGACATCTCCGGCAATGGTCAGCACCGCGTTGTTGGGCACATAGAACTCCTGGTAAAAATCCCTGAAGTCCTGAATACTGGCCGAGCGGATGTGATCCGGATCGCCAATGGTCGTCCATCGGTAAGGATGCTTATCGTAAGCCCGTTTCATGATTTCAATCATCAATGAACCATAGGGGCGGTTGTCATAACGTTGCTTCTTCTCTTCGATCACCACCTTTTTTTGGGTGTTGACCCCCTCTGAATCGACCCGGGCATGGAGCATCCTCTCTGATTCAAGCCACAGACCCAACTCCAGTTGATTGGAAGGGAGGATTTCATAGTAATAAGTCCGGTCCGAAGAGGTGCTGGCATTCAGGGTGCCGCCTGCCTTTTCCACATAACGGGAATAGGCCCCCCGATCAATGTTTTTGGTTCCCTCAAACATCAAATGTTCAAAGAAATGGGCAAAACCCCTCAGGTCGGGATCCTCATTTTTGGATCCTACATGATACATCACCGACACCGCTACAATCGGTGTAGAATGATCCTCATGCAGGATCACATGCAAGCCGTTGTCCATGTTAAACTCCTCGAACTGAATTTTCGAGCTTTGAGCATGCAGGGAGGAAAGCCCCGCAAAAGTCAAAATAAATACAACAATCGCTAATTTTTTAACTTTCATATTTTTAAGTTTAAATTCGTGATGGGTAACGAAGGTACAAAATTCAAATCCGCCAAATGAAAGGAATGATCATTTTTTATCCATAGGCTTTTTTGTAAAACAACAAATAATTAATTAAATTTCGACTGTCATCAAACAGTTTAGTATATGGACAAAGACACAATTCTGGTTCCCTGGGATTTTACGGAGGTAGCCGAAAACGCGCTCAAGCATGCTGTAAAAATTTCGGCTTATCTGAAAAACAAAATACAACTGATCCATATTGTTAAAACTGAGAAGCAAATAGAAGAAGCCCAGCAACGCCTGAGCAAAGACATCGAAAAGCTCTCCGCCCAGTATGGGGCAAAGATTGAACCGGTGGTGCGGGCGGGCAGCCTGTTCCATGAAGTCAGCAACTATGCCTCCAACAACAACGTCAGCCTGGTGATCATGGGCACCCATGGCATCAAAGGCGTTCAGAAATTCACCGGAAGCTGGGCATTGAAAGTCATCGTCGGATCAAAAATTCCCTTCATCGTCATCCAGGGACCTCCCTCCAAAGCTGAAGTATTTAAAGACGTGGTTTTTCCCCTCGATTACAAGAAAGAAGCCAAGCAAAAGGTTAACTGGGCCCTGTTTTTGGCCAAGTACTTCGATGTAAAAATTCACATCATTACACCGAATGTAAAAGACAGGGGATTAAAGCGGAAATTAAACATCAATCAGAACTTTGCCCAGCGCATTTTCGACAACCACGGGGTAAGGTATGACATTCAAACCATTGAATCCTCGCATTTGGGCGTCGAAACAATAGACTATGCACAAAAGATTGATGCCGATATCATCCTGATAATGACCACCAAAGACATCGGGTTTACCGATTATGTGCTGGGAGCCAAGGAGCAGTACATCATCGCCAACAATGCCAAGCTCCCGGTAATGTGCGTCAATCCCAGAACAGACCTGAGCAGATACGGAAGTTTCAGTTCTACCGGTGGATAAACACCCCTTGGGGTCACATTCAATGCTTTACACGGAAGAACAGGAAAACCAAACGATGCTCCTATTTTACCGCGCTTAAGTTGATAAAATCTACATAATTGCCGGAATCCTGCCCATACATATTCACTGTTTCCCCGACAAGACAATAGGTACTCTTTTCACCGGCAATCTTTGAAAACAAAACCTCATAGGTTTGATTTTCCGGGTCGGTCATATGGATCTTAGACAAATTCGGATTCACATCACAGGCCAACCCCATATGGCAAACCGGACAATGAAATTCAAACCTCATGCCTTCAGGGATTTCAAAATCCGTGTTGTGCTTTACCGAATAATTGCCCAGGTCAGCGTGCAACATGATCAGGCCTTTCCTGCCATCTTCGGCTTCAGCAGCCAATATAACGTCTTCCCCAATATTAAGGTAGCTGCTGCATTTGGGACAAACAAATTGATTTTTCATAATCTACCCCCCGTATTTTACATGTAACACATTTTAATTGAATGATTAAAGATGGGTGACCAATATATTGATAAACTCTAAACATACGGGATTCCCAGAGATAAAACCAATAAAGACGGATGATAGATCCCCATATGCGCATTTACAGCCATTATACCCTTTTCTTCCCGCATACAATTACCATTTGACGAACTTCCTCCGTAAATGATGACCTGGATACCGAACCTCTATTATATAAACTCCCGAAACAAGCCCTTGCGTATTCACTTGCACCTGATTTTGATGAAAATCCCTGCTCAAAACCACCTTCCCCTTCATGTCTCTAATGAACAGGGTCTTATGAGCCTTCGGGCGGCCATCGGGGGTTTTCACCCTCAGCCATGTTTTCACCGGATTGGGATAAACCTCCATTTGATGGGATGGGGAAATCGCAGGGACCCGGGTAACATTGCCCGTATCATTCAGGATCCGGTTATCGGGATCAATCACCACCCTGCTGGTTTGGCGGGGATAATAAAACGCCTGGCGGTGCCGGCGGGAACGGGGTTTAACCCGGAGAACCGTATCCGTTTCATCCTTTGAGATCACCCCGAGTTCAACAGGAGTGGTAAACAGGGCCGGTTCTTCCGAAGAAGTGGTTTGGTTCAGCTGCACCACCAAAGAATCCGTTTCCTGGCTCCAGTCCAGCTGATAGATGGGATAACCTTCCCCGTAATACCACTGTTCAAAAAAAGAAGAAAAGTCCTTTTGGCTAACCCGGTTGAGCACTTCCAGCAAATCGTCGCCCGTGGCCACATCGTGGCTGTATTGATCCAAAAAGGTTCTCAACGCCTTATAAAACAGCTGGTCATCATCCATTAAATACCTGATCATATGAACCAGTGCGGCTCCTTTCTTGTAGGAAAGGGCAAAATCAAAAATCCGCTGCTCATTCATCATCTCCTCAAAGGGCACATAAACGCTACCCTGCTCTTTTCTGAGGGCATAGGCGTGGGCCTGCTTCATCCATTCATCGGCTTCTGCCTGTGTTTCCAGCTCTTCAAGGGCCATGTATTCCCCGTAAGAAGCAAAGCCCTCATTGATCCATATGTCCTGCCAGCTTCCACAGGTCACATAATCCCCAAACCATTGATGCATCAACTCATGGGCGACCAGCAAAAATGAAAAATCCGAAATGCTTGTCAGGGTTTGATGTTCCATCCCGCCCCCCCGTTCCATCAGGGCATGACCATATTTTTCCCGGTGAAAAGGATAAATGCCCAACTTTTTCGAGTACAGTTGCAAAAGGTTGTCGGTGCGTCGGATTTCATTGGCGTATCTATTAATATAGCGGGGATCATCATAGACAAAATTTTGAACCGGCATCGAATCGGAAGCCGAAGGCAGGGAGACCTGAAAGTTATATTGCCTGTAATCAGCCACTGCAAAAGAAAGCAGATAGTAAGCCGTTGGATACTGCGTCGCCCAATGGTATCGAACTTTATTCCCTGAGAGGGTATCAGTTTTGCGCAACAACCCATTGGAAGCTGCCACATAAGGCTGGGTGGTGGTCAGGGTAATGCGGGCTGAATCGGCTTTGTCGCTTAAAACCTGTTTGCAGGGGAACCATTCCCGGGCGTGAAACGATTCGGACAGCGACCAGGTTGCATGTTGATCCCATAAATCGTTGTATCCGGTAGATACGCCCCCGCCGACCGATGTGCCGTGGTAATGAACCCGCACCCGCACAGATTCATCAACCTGGGCTGTATGGGGCAGGACCACCCGGATTAAATCATCCTGATGGGTGAAGGGCTGCTGCTGACCATTGAAAAAAACCGAATCCACCTGCATCTCATCGATCAACTCCAGGATAAAAGTATCCAAAGGATGATCTTTAATCCGGGCCTTGACGGTTGTTCCGCCCCTGATGTAAACGTTGTCGGGATTTACCTCAATGTCAATGTGATAATGTTTTACATCATAAAAGCTGAGTTTTGGATGGGCCGGGACAGATTCCATCATACCTTTTTGAGCCGCCTTATGGCTCATCTGCCTTTTCCAGTGTTCCTTCACCGGGGGTTCCTTATCCTGCTGCGCCAACACCATGGCGGGCAATAAAAGCAAAGCTGCTGCAAATGCTATAGACATATTGGTGGGCATAGAATACAAGCAATATATTATACCAACAAGATACAAAATCCATGGGCGATGAACGATAAATATTAAAAATAAAACCATCACGATCCACCAATCATCCTTTATTGCGGTTTTCAGCCAATAAGTTGGCCCGGCGAAATGAAGGCAAGACAAGGGGTTTTATTGAATGATGAAACGAAAGATAAAAACGGCAGCCAGGATATAGATCAGCCAGGGCACTTCTTTTGCTCTGTTGGTAAACAGTTTCAGGAACACGAAGCTAAGGATACCGAACACCACCCCTTCCGCGATGCTGTAGGTAAGGGGCATGATGACGATGGTCAAAAAGGCGGGCAGGGCCTCGGTATAATCGTTAAAATCGATGGCTTTGATGGGGGTAATCATAAAAAAGCCCACCAGGATGAGGGCCGGGGCGGTAGCTGCTTCGGGAATAATCAGGAACAAGGGGCTCAGGAAGAGAGAAAGCCCAAAGAGCAGGGCAATCACCAGGGCGGTGAAACCTGTTCTTCCCCCCTCGGCAATACCTGCGGCGCTTTCCACATAAGTGGTGATGGTACTGGTACCCAAAAGCGAGCCCATGGTGGTTCCGGCAGCATCGGCGAAAAGGGCTTGTTTGGCACGGGGAAACCGCCCATACTCATCAAGCATCCCGGCCTTGGCACCAACCCCAATCAGGGTTCCTACAGCACTGAACATGTCGACAAACAAAAGGGTGAACAGCACCACCAGCAAATCGGAGGAAAAGATCTGACCGGGTTGCACCTTCAAAAAAAGCGGTTCCAGCGATGGAGGTGCACTAACAAACTGCATGTTGTCGGGCAACCGGGTTACACCAAATGGAATGCCAATCAGGGTGGTGGCGACAATGCCGATCAGCAGTGCTCCCTTAATGCGTAAAGCCAGCAAAACGCCCGTGACAACAAGCCCGATCCAAGCCGTCAGAGCAGCGGGATCGCCTACCTCGCCAAGCTTCAATATATTGCCGGAAAGGCCTCCTCCGGCTGCCACTGACTTGCCGGTAACCACAATGCCTGCGCTGTTCAGTCCGATCAAAGCAATAAACAACCCGATACCCACTGAAACGGCATGTTTGATGTTGATCGGAATGCTGTTCACAATGGCTTCACGGATGTTAAACAAGGTGAGCAACAAAAAAATGATCCCTTCGAAAAACACCGCCGTCAGGGCAATCTGCCAGGAAAAGCCCATCTGAAGGACAATGGTATAGGCAAAAAAAGCATTGATGCCCATACCCGGGGCCAGGCCAAAGGGCAGACGGGCATATAGGGCCATGATCAATGTGGCCAGCATGGCCGCCAGGGCCGTGGCCGTGGTAAGGGCCGCCTGATTCATCCCTGCCTTGGCCAATATCTGCGGATTGACCACAATGATATAGGCCATGGTCATAAAGGTCGTTACACCCGCTATAACTTCTCTTTGTACCGTGGTACCGTGTTCATCAAGACGAAAAAATCGCTCCAGCATGCAGAATCTTTTAAATTAAACACTTCATACGGATATACTTTAATTAACAGCTTGTAAATCAATATGATCTGAATCTTAAAACAGACATTATGGGGTCATTCGATGTGGAACCCGCATGTATATCCATGTCCTTGTTGTGTAAGTCCTTGCATGCGGGTTTCATACGGATATAACTTAATTAACAGCTTGTAAATCAATATGATCTGAATCTTAAAAACAGACATTATGGGGTCAATCCTTATGGAACCCGCATCTATATCCATGTCCTTTTGTTTTTGTACCTTGATTATTATTCATAACTCCTTAATAATGAAGGTTTAATATGGATTGACCAGGCGTATCCCTCTTCCTATGGATGGTCTTAGGCTGGCTTTTCAAAAAAAAGGCTGCTTCAAATGGCCGGATTTTACCGAAATTTCCAGGGCATCTCAATAATCATTGATCCCCTCAAAAATTGATTTGCGGTAAACCTGCCTGATTTGTGTTCGCATTCGAACACAATTGTCCTCAAACGGTCGCTTATCACCCCCCCATAAATATTTTGGCCTGGATCAATTTCATTCCATTGACTTTCTCTTCCCCTTAAATCATGAGTGTTTCCATACAAAGTAAATAAAAAATTGGACTTCCGCCTCTTTATTGGCACAAATATTGACTTGTACGCCTACATCTTTCAAACCCATTTAACAAGGAACCTAAAAATGAACCTAAAAGTCATTCTAACCGGCCTATGTCTTTTAATGGCATATGCAGGATGGAGTTCCCATCCTGATGAGCAAGCAAACAAAGTGACATTGAGCGGTCATGTAAGGGATCAACGAAACGGCGAAGAGTTGATAGGGGCCAACATTTACATCAAAGGGAAGGCCATTGGCACCTCTTCCAACGTGTATGGATTTTATTCCATATCCCTGGAACCCGGTACCTACACCATGGTATTTTCCTATATTGGCTATGTGGCGCGCGAGAAAGATATTACTCTGGAGCAAGACCTGACCCTGAACATGGAATTGCAGCCCAGGGAACAGGAGCTGGAAGAAGTAGTGGTTACGGCGGAAAAGCCCAACCAGAATGTAAGCCGCAACCAGATGAGTTTTGAAAAACTCAGCGTCAAACAAATCCGAAAACTCCCTGCTTTTATGGGAGAAGTAGACATCATCAAATCGATTCAGCTGATGCCGGGGGTCCATTCGATCAGTGAGGGATCATCGGGTTACAGCGTGCGCGGGGGCAGCCAGGATCAGAACCTGGTTATGCTCGATGAAGCCACCGTATACAACATCTCTCATTTTATGGGTTTTTTCTCGGTTTTCAACAACGATGCCATTCAAAACGTGGAATTGTACAAAGGGGACATACCGGCACGATACGGAACGCGCCTCTCCTCTGTATTGGATGTTCGCATGAAAAACGGCAATTCAAAAGAATTTCGCGCCACCGGCGGCATCGGTAATATTTCAAGCCGCCTGACCCTGGAAGGCCCCATCGTAAAGAAAAAAACCTCTTTCATCCTTTCAGGCCGAAGAACCTATTTTGACCTTTTCCTGCCATTGCTGCCGGAAGAAAACATTCAGGACAACAGCATCTTTTTTTACGACCTCAACGCCAAGATCAACCATCGGATGAATAAAAACAACCGTTTTTTCCTTTCCGGCTACTTTGGCCGCGACCGGTTTAAAAACAATTTCTCTGACATTGGTTATGGCAACCGGACCCTCACATTTAGGTGGAACCATTTATTTTCGGAAAAGATCTTTGCCAATTTCACCCTGCTGCACAGCAAGTACAATTATCACCTGGCCAGTCCGGAAGAGGCGGCATGGTCGTACCGATGGGACAGCCACCTGATGGACAACTGTTTAAAGGCCGATTTCACCTGGTATCCCAATGCATCCAACACGGTTGAATTTGGCGCCTCCAGCTGTTATCACACCTATGATCCCGGTTTGATCAAAGGAACAGGAGAAGAAAGCATTTATTCGCGGTTTGACCTGGCCAACAACTATGCCCTGGAACACGGGCTCTATATATCGAACGAACAGGAAATCACCGCGGGTCTGACCCTCAAATACGGGTTAAGGCTATCGGCCTTTCAGAATATGGGCAAGGATACCGTGTTTCACTACAACGACCGCTATGAAGTGGTCGATTCTACGGCCCACCGTTCGGGGGAGATCTACAACACCTATATGGGCCTGGAGCCAAGGTTGGGCATCAAATATCAGTTTGACCGGCAAAATTCCATGAAGGCAAGTTACTCCCGCACCCGCCAGCATGTTCAGCTGGCTCAGAACACCCGTGCCGGAACCCCGCTCGATCTGTGGTTTCCTGCTGGTCCAAATGTCAAACCCCAAATCGCCGACCAGTTTGCCCTGGGCTATTTCAGGAACCTGTTCACCAATAAGGTGGAACTATCCCTTGAAGGGTATTACAAAAAGATGCAGCATACCATCGATTTTAAAGACCATGCCAACATGCTGCTGAACCCGAAACTGGAGGGCGAATTGCGCTTTGGTCAATCCCATTCTTACGGGCTTGAACTGATGGCCCGCTACAAGGATGAAAAGATCAATGGCTGGCTCAGCTATACCTACTCCAAAACCACCCGCACGGTAGGAGCCATCAATGACGGAAACCCATATCGCGCGCCTTTCGATCGACCCCATAACCTGACCCTGGTGGCCAATTACCAGCTGACACAACGCCTGGCCCTGTCGGCCAACTGGGTCTATACCTCAGGACAGCCCGTAACTTTCCCCATTGGCCGTTATGAGTCGGAAGGTAAAATCGTACCGGTCTACTCCGACCGCAACGCCTACCGCCTGCCCGATTATCACCGGCTCGACCTTTCCCTCACCATCCACGCCAAAGACAAACCCGACCAGAAATGGGAGGGCGAATGGAACTTTTCCCTCTACAACGCCTATGGACAAAAAAATACCTGGGCCATGAACTTTGTCCAGGATGAACAAGACCCCTATAAAACAGTGGCCGAAAAAACCTACCTGTTTTCAGTGGTTCCCTCGGTCACCTACAATTTTAAATTTTAACCCGAAAGCCTGAAGCCATGAAAAAGATAACCTTTCGACTGATTTTAGCCGCAGCAACAGCCATATTGCCGGGGGCCTGCACCGAGCAGGTGAGTGTAGATCTGGACAGCACCTATACCCGTTTGGTGGTCGACGGACAAATCACCACCGATACCACCCGCCATTACGTTAAACTAACCCAAACCATGGATTATTTCTCCAACCAACCAGCCCAACCCGTCACCGGGGCTAAGGTCATGATCAATGACCACCGGCTGAGGGAAAATGACACCATACCCGGCTTATACCAAACGGATCCCGACTTTTTCGGGGTAATCGGTCGTACCTATCATTTAAGCATTGACCGGGTCGACATCGATGCCGACGGGCACAGCGAACATTACCAGGCCACCTCCAGGATCAATTCCATTGCCCGGGTTGACTCCCTTGAACTCGTATACCAGGAATTTGCCGGGGGCATCATGAAGATGTGGGGCCTTGAACTCTTTGCCCAGGACCCGCCTGAAGAAAATTACTACCTCTTTAAGGTCCATAAAAACGACACCCTCCTGACCGATACCATTGACGAATACGTGATCCAGGAAGATATGACCTTCAACGGCAATTATGTGCCCGGGGTAATGGTCCAGAGCCTGGAAAAATCCAAAAAGGATGAAGTGGTCCGCCCCGGCGATGTCATCACCCTCGAAGCCAATGGCATCACCCAGGAGTATTACAAATACATCATTGAGCTGACCAATGAGGCGGGCCCTTCCAATCCCTTATTCAGTGGGCCCCGCGCCAATGTCAGAACCAATATAAGCGGGGGCAACGGCCCCGTTGGATTTTTCAGGGCTTATTCGATCACCCGCCTGAGCCTTCGTGTGGACGATCCTTACGAGAAGGTGAAAAAGTGGTAATGCACATGTGGGCCCTGACAAAGCTTTTTGCCGGCCAGCAGAAGTAAGCTGGCCGGGCAAGTATCCCCGCCCGAAAAACCCCAGGGGGTGAAAATTCTTTTGATCGGCCAAAAACATGGCTGGCCAGTAAAAAATCCGCGGGCCCGCTAAAAGACCTGGAGCTGGCCAATGGTCTTCGGGCCGGTAAAGCCTCGTGTAAACCCCGGGCTATTTCATGGTAGCCGGTTCCATGGATGAAACATTTGCTTTTCGGGGGAAGATAAAGGTCAGGGAAATGAAAAGGAGCAGTCCCGCGCCAATACCGAAAATATTGGGATCCAGGCCATAGGGCAGTTTCCATCCGGCCACGGTCAAATAAAGGGTGGTTCCCCCGCCGATCAGCATCGACCAGAACGCCGCCACCGGACTGCTTCTTCTCCAGAACAACGCTCCGAGTATGGGGATGAACAACCCGGAAACCATAAAGGCATAGGAATAAAGCATCAGCTGGAGCACATTCTGCATGCTCAGGGCCAGCAGAACGGCCGATGTGCCAATGATCAGGGTCAGCAACTGAGACACCCGCAATACCTTCTTTGAATCGGGGTTGAAGTGAAAAATCTTGTCCAGGATATCGGTAAGGATGTTTCCGGATGAGGCCATCAGGCAACTGTCGGCCGTAGACATGATGGCCGAAAAATAGGCCGACATCATCAGCCCCATCAGTCCGACCGGCAGAACCGTGCGCAGCAACAAGGGCAAGCCCATCTCCGAATCAATGCTTTGCAAGTTGGCATAACCCAGATGGGCAAACATACCATTCTCCAGGCCAACACGGGCGAATAGCCCAAGGATGACCCCCATCATTGCCATCAAAGGCCACTCAAACAACCCGGCAATGAACCACGCTTTTTGAGCCTCCTTGCGGCTCCGTGTGGAATAAATCCGCTGATAAAGAGTCATTCCAACAAACCAAATGGGAATGATGGTGATGCCCCAATTAACCAGCTCCTGCCACGAAACATTCGACAGGGATAAAAACTCACCCGGTATCGTATCGCGGATCTCCGAAATACCCCCAATGGCATGATAGCCCAGGGGAATGCCAATGAAAATCAACCCCACCATCAGGATCATCCATTGAATGGTATCGGTATAGATCACCGCTTTCAAACCACCCATCACCGTGTAAACCACTGCGATCACTCCCATGATCACCAGGGCATGGTTCAGCTCCAGGTCAACAAAGGTGGCCGAAGCCAGCTTGGCACCGGCCAGGATCTGGGAACTGGTGAAACCCATATAACCAATGGCTGAAATGATCCCCGCCAGCAAAGCCACCCGCGGGGTGTAAAACTGTTCAAAGATTTGGGGAAAAGTGAAAAGCTTTATCTTTGCCGATAACTTGCTGACCCGCGGAATCAAAAATACCGCACTCAGCCAGGCTCCAATCAATCCGGTAAACAGCATCCACGAACCGGCAATGCCCATGATGAAACCCAAACCACCTAAACCAATGGAAAAACCGCCCCCCACATCGGTGGCCACCACAGATAACCCTACATGAAAACTGCCCATGCTGCGGCCTCCTACATAATAATCATCGGTGTCCTTGTTCTTCCGCAGGAAAAAATAACCCACCCCCAGCATGGTTACCATATAAAGAATGAAAACAGAAAGGTCAATGAAATGCATAATGGATGAAGTTGAAATGAAGCATCACAATAAAAACACGTTTAAATAAAACAAATATTCGGAACAAAACCAACAGGAATTTTGCAGGCCCTTTTTTATTTTCACCGTATTCACTAATTTTATGCTCTTAACAAGGCACTCAAAACCATAATTTATGCGCGCGTTGGTACAAAGGGTTAATCATGCCCGTGTGTCCATTGAAGGCGAGGTCAGATCCGAGATCGGAGCGGGTCTGCTCATTCTCCTCGGTGTGGAAGAGGAAGACGAACCGGGAGACATTGAGTGGCTCACGGGAAAAATCAGCAAGCTCAGGATATTTGAAGACGACAACGGTCAAATGAACCATTCCATTCTGGAGACCGATGGAGAAGTCATGGTGATCAGCCAGTTCACCCTGCATGCAAAAACCAAAAAGGGAACCCGCCCTTCCTACAGCCGGGCAGCCCCACCGCAAAAAGCTCAAAGCCTTTACGAACAATTTGCCCGCCAGATGGGCCAGATCATCGGCAAAGAAGCAAAGACCGGGGAATTTGGAGCCTATATGAAGGTTGCCCTGGAAAACGACGGGCCAGTGACCCTGATGATTGACTCGAAAAACAAAAACCTTTAACCCCGCAGCCCTATGACGGTAAACGAAGCCCAGCAATTGGTGGATCAGTGGATCAAAAAACACGGGGTCCGGTATTTCCATGAGTTAAGCAACCTGGCCATGCTCACTGAAGAGGTCGGTGAACTGGCCCGGGTAATCAATCGCCATTACGGGGATCAATCCTTCAAGGAGGGCGATCCGAATGAGGTGGAAGATGAACTGGCGGATGTGCTTTTTGTGGTCCTTGCCCTGGCCAATCAAACCGGGGTGGATTTAACCGGGGCCCTTGAAAAAAACCTGGAAAAAAAATCCCAAAGGGATCCCCAACGGCATCAAAACAACCCCAAACTCAAATAAATAAGTATGGAAAATTTAACTGACAAATACTCATTATCATTAGAAGAAGGAATTGAACAAAAAGTTAAAGTAATTGCCAACAACAGCCATCAATATTTCAACCCGGAAAACTTAAAGTTGTTGTTCAGGTTACTTGATTTAACAAGCTTAAATACAGACGACACAGAAACATTTATTACCCGGCTGTGCACCAAGGTCAACCGGTTGGGCACCCACTACGAAGACATGCCCAACGTAGCGGCCATTTGTGTTTATCCTCCGTTGGTAGAGACGGTCAAAAAAGAACTGGAAGTAGAAGGCATACAAATCGCCTCGGTCGGGGGCAACTTTCCCACATCCCAGACCTATTTGAGTGTTAAGAAGACCGAATGCAAGGAGATCATCAACCACGGGGCGGATGAGGTCGATGTGGTGCTTCCGGTGGCTCTGTTTTTGGAAGGCAAATACGAGGAGGTATACCGGGAGATCGAAGAAATCAAGGAAGCTATTGGCCAGAAAAAGCTGAAGGTCATTTTGGAGACCGGCATGCTCAATGACTATCGGCATATCCAGCTGGCCAGCTTGATTGCCATGGAGGCCGGGGCGGACTTCATCAAGACCTCCACGGGAAAGGTTGAGCCTGCCGCCAGCTATGATGCGGTATACGTGATGGCCCAGGCCATCAAAGCCTTTTACAAGCAAACCGGCCGTCCCACCGGGATCAAGCCGGCCGGGGGCATCTCTACCGCTGCCGACGCCCTTTCCTACTATGCCATTGTCCATGAAGTTTTGGGCGATCAGTGGCTGAACAGCTCCCTGTTCCGGATCGGGGCCAGCCGCCTGGCCAATGACTTGCTGAGCCATATCCGCGAAGCCGACATCCAGTATTTTTAACCCTGCCTGAAGCGACTAGCTAAACCCCGCTAAGCGGGGTAATTTAGACCCCGCTAAGCGGGGGGAGTAGTCTTGTCAGACCCCGCTAAGCGGGGTAATTTGGATACCGCTAAGCGGGGGGTAGTGTTGATGGTAAGGTTACTGGGTGCGGTTGATGGTATACTCCACCAGATCGACCATGGAATTATAGCCCGGGTTGTCGTTGGAATAAGGGGCGAGCATCCGGAGGGCTTCATCCTTAACCTGCTTCATCTTGTCGCGGGCCAGTTCCAGGCCGTTGTGCCGGCGCACAAAATCGATGATTTCATTAACCTGCCGTCCGTTTTTCCTTGAACGGCCAAACAAACGCTTTATGGCTTTACGGTCCTTTTCCCCGGCCTGATTCAAAGCATAGATCAACGGCAGGGTCACCTTCTTTTCCTTGATATCATTTCCGGCCGGCTTGCCAATAACGCCCGAACGTTCATAATCGAGCAGATCATCCTTTATCTGAAAGGCAATGCCCACTTTTTCCCCAAAGGCGCGCAAAGTTTCAATAACCGATTCATCGCGCCCCACCGAACGAGCCCCGCAGGCAGTACAGGATGCAATCAGGGAAGCGGTTTTTTTGCGCACCACATCAAAATAGGCTTCCTCCGAAATGTACAGCTTTCGCGAATTGCGCACCTGGAGCAGCTCGCCTTCACTCATCTGTTCTACGGCATGGCTGACAATCTCCAGCAAATCATATTCCTTGTTGCGCACCGACAACAACAGGCCCCGCGAAAGCAAAAAGTCACCCACCAATACACTAATTTTGGATTTCCATAAGGCATGTATCGAAAAGTAGCCCCGGCGCCGGTAGGACTTATCCACCACATCGTCATGGATCAGGGTTGCATTGTGCAACAATTCAACCAAAGAGGCGGCTGTATAGGTAGATGAATTGATCTGCCCCAGCATACGGGCCGTCAAAAAGACAAACATCGGCCTCATCTGTTTGCCCTTGCGCCGAATGACATGATTGAGGACGACATTGAGCAAGGGGACACTCGTTTTCATGGAATCCCGGAAATGGGACTCAAAATGCTTCATCTCCTCGCGGATGGGCGCTTTTATACGAACCAATTCATCTTGGGCCATCTGACTAATCGTTTGGGTCAAATTTAATAATTAAATACATCCACCTTACAATAAATTGCACCCCACCGCCCGGAGAAAAGGAGTGGGGAATAAGACTGGCGGACAAAATATGTTGTAAAAGCATATTTTTTAAGGACCTGGAAGTTCAACCCTTTATTAATATCAACAATATATTTATATATTTGCATTAGTTAAAGTTTACAACCATCAGAGCATGCAAATCAAAGATTTGACACCAGAACAGCTGGAAGAGGCAGCCAATATGCTCAAGGCCATCGCGCATCCATTGCGGATCTCGATACTGAGCCACCTGGAGGGAGGGAAAAAACTGACTGTCACCCAGATCCATGAACTACTCGGCATAGAACAATCCACCACCTCCCATCATCTGGGGATACTCAAGGACAAAGGCGTATTGTGTTCCAAAAGAGAAGGTAAAAACACCTATTACTATCTTAAAGACAACAGCCTGAGCAATATTGTTCATTGCGTTGGCAGGTGTACCTCCAACAGTGCCTAATCCCCGGCCAGAAAGGATTTAGAAGCGTCAACCGGAAGTCATTGCCAGACATGCTTCTGGTAAAACATGTATTAATTTTTTTAACATGGCCAGTAAAATCAGAGTGACCAAGGTATTTGATTTCGAGGCGGCCCATGCCCTCTGGAATTACAACGGACAATGCAGCAACCTGCACGGGCACAGTTATAAATTGTATGTAACGGTGATCGGCACCCCAACCAGTGAGGGATCCAATCCCAAAAACGGGATGGTGATGGATTTCGGTGACCTCAAGGAGGTGGTCAACCGGGAAATTGTCAGCCAGCTCGACCATGCCGTGATCCTCAACCGGGCGGCAATGGGAGAAGAAACCGGCGCATTCCGCAGTATGCTCGACAAATGCTATATTGTTGATTATCAACCTACCTGTGAAAACCTGGTGGCCGATTTTGCCCACCGCATTGCCGGTAAATTGCCCGAAGGCGTCAGCCTTTACCGGGTGAGGCTGGATGAAACCGCCACCTCCTATGCCGAATGGTTCGCCAGCGACAACCCATAACAACGGCTCAATGACCCCCATTCCATAGCCGGAGGGGTTTCGGTTTGAGCTGAATTTTTCTTATCTTTTACCAGCCAAATGTTCAAATCTAAATGCCATGGCAAAGAAATTATTCCTGCTGGATGCTTATGCCCTGATTTACCGGGCTTATTATGCCTTTATCAAAAATCCCGTGCGCAATTCCAAAGGTTTAAACACCTCGGCCATCCTGGGATTTACCAATACGCTGGTGGAAGTCCTTGAAAAAGAAAATCCTTCCCACATTGCCGTTGCTTTTGATCCCTCGGAGGCTACGTTCCGCAATGACCTTTACCCCGAATACAAAGCCAACCGGGAGAAGATGCCTGAAGACATCCAGCAGTCGATCCCCTGGATCAAAGACATCCTGAAGGCTTTCAACATCCCGATGATCCAGGTGGAAGGCTATGAAGCCGATGATGTCATCGGGACCATTGCCCATCAAGCCAAAGAAAAAGGCTTTGAGACCTACATGATGACCCCCGACAAGGATTACGGGCAATTGCTGGAGAAAGGCATCTACCTCTACAAACCCAAGCGCTCCGGCAACCAGGCCGAAGTCATTGACCGGGAAAGCATATGTGAACAATTCGGCATCGAACATCCCGATCAAATCATCGACATCATGGCCCTGTGGGGCGATAAATCGGATAACATACCCGGGGCCCCGGGCATTGGTGAAAAAACCGCCAAAAAACTCATCGGGCAATATGGTTCGGTGGAAAATTTATATAACAATATAGATGACTTAAAGGGAAAACAAAAAGAAAATTTAATTAATTATAAAGATCAAATATATTTAAGTAAAGAGCTGGTTAAAATAAAACTAAATGTTCCCACTGAAATAAATACTTCAAATATTGAACGCCAGCAGCCCGATGAAGCAATGTTGATGCAGCTTTTCCAGGAACTGGAATTCAAAACGCTGTCCAAACGCCTCTTCAACAAAGACCTCAGCGAAACGACCAGCTCAGAAGGGGTTCAGCAATCCATGTTTGAAGAATCCGCCAGCAATCAGCAACCGGCCGGAGCAACCAAAAAAGCAAGCATTGACACCACCGACAAGGATTATCAGCTCATCGACACCCGTGAAAAAAGGGCGGAACTGGTAGAAAAGCTCCAGAAAGCCCCGGCCTTTTGTTTTGATACGGAAACCACCTCGGTTAATCCCCAGCAGGCTGAACTGGTAGGTATATCCATCGCTTACCGGAACGACCAGGCCTTTTATCTGCCGTGTGTGGAGGATTCCAATGCCACCGGCCGGATTATTCAGCAGATTAAAGGGGTCTTCGAAGATGAAGGGATCCGGAAAGTGGGCCAAAACATCAAGTACGACATGCTGGTTTTGCATCGGTATGGCATTCAGGTAAAAGGAGCGATTTTCGATACGATGATTGCCCATTACCTGTTGCAGCCCGAGCAAAGGCACAATTTGACGGTGCTCAGCGAACAATATCTGAACTATACGCCCATTGGCATCGAAGAGCTAATTGGCAAGAAGGGCAAAGGCCAAAGCAGCATGCGCTCAGTACCGGTCGAAAAGGTTACCCCGTATGCTTGTGAAGACGCCGATCTGACCTGGCAACTCAAAAACATCCTTGAGAAAGAGCTTAAGAATCATCACCTTTGGAACCTGGCCAGCCGCATGGAGATGCCCCTGATCTATGTGCTGATGCGCATGGAATTGAACGGGGTTAAGATCAATGAACAGGAGCTGAAGCATTATGCCGGGGAACTTCGCCAGGAGCTGGGAGAAATTGAAAAACAGGTGCATGAGATGGCCGGGGTCACTTTCAACATTGATTCCCCCAAACAGCTGGGACAGGTTTTGTTCGAACGGATGAAAATTGTGGACAACCCCAAAAAGACACGCACCAAACAGTATTCCACCAGTGAAGAAACCCTGCAGCAGCTCAGCGACAAGCATCCGATCATAGAGAAAGTGCTTGAATTCCGTTCCGTGCGCAAGTTGTTGTCCACCTATGTGGAAGCCCTGCCGGCATTGATCCATCCGCAGACGGGCAAAATACACACCTCTTTCAACCAGGCCATTGCAGCCACCGGCCGGCTCAGCTCATACAACCCCAACCTTCAGAACATACCTATACGGGAAGAGCGGGGGCGCAAAATCCGGAAGGCTTTCGTGCCCAGCGACCAGGACCATATTCTTCTGGCGGCCGATTATTCCCAGATCGAGTTGCGGATCATGGCCCACATGAGTGGCGACAAAAACCTGATTGAGGCTTTTCGCAGCAACCTGGACATTCACAGCTCCACGGCGGCCAAGATATTCCACCTCGACAGCATGGAGGCGGTCTCGAAAGACCAGCGCCGCAAAGCCAAAACCGCCAATTTTGGCATCATATATGGCATCTCGGCCTATGGCTTATCACAACGGCTGAACATCACGCGCAAAGAAGCCAAGGAGTTGATCGACGCCTATTTTAAAAACTTCCCGCAGGTCAAACAATACATGGACCAGTGCATTGAAAAGGCCCGTGAAAAGGGGTATGTAGAAACCATCTATGGCCGAAAAAGGTTCCTCGAAAACATCAATTCACGCAATGCAACGATGCGGGGGATGGCCGAGCGCAATGCCATCAATGCACCCATACAGGGTTCGGCGGCCGATATCATCAAGATTGCCATGCTCAACATTCACCGGGTGCTGCAGGAAAAGCTGCTGCAGAGCAAACTGATACTCCAGGTCCACGACGAACTGATATTCGACGTTTACCGGCCCGAATTGGAGGATTTGCGGGGGATGGTGACAGAAAAGATGGAAAATGCCCATCAACTGGATGTGCCCCTTACCGTGGAAACCGGCACGGGCAACAACTGGCTGGAGGCCCATTAAACCGGCTTCCGGATCAGGCCTGATCTCTTTTCCTGGTCAGGCCTGACCAGGTGAAATAACCAAACCGGTTGAATCTTTTGCTCCCTGGCGCGTGACGCCCTGATGGCCTGATTTGACCTCATTCCAAGGCTCTTCACAATGACTGCAAAACTCCAGTCATGCGCGGCTACCGGCTTGGTCAAAGAAAAACCTTTCCCGGTAGGCGGGAGGTGGTTGAAAACGATAAGGGTGGAAACCGCCCCGGTTTTCAGGGTTCAATCCAACCCTTCAGCCCGCATCACCTCTGTCCGTGTCAGGGGTTTGGGTTTGCGGCCATAGGCAAAATCATCCATCCGGGCGGCAAATGTTCTAAAAAGCCCTGAATGGTTGATGCCCTGGCGCACCAGATTGTGGAGGGGGGTATTGGGATGGGAGAAGGGGCATACGCTCATGCAACGGGCGCAATCCGTTCCCGTGCGGGTCCAGTAGGTGAAACAGGCCTGCTGGTCAATTTGCCAGCGCCACACCCCGTCAATGTTTTCGCGCCCGCCAAACGGGATGGCACGGGAAGGGCACACATCGGCACATTTGCGGCACTTCAGGCAAAAATCGATCATGGAATAACGCTCCTGCCGATCATCCACTTGCAGGGGCGCCGAGGTGGTTACCACCGCGATGCGCACCCTCGGTCCCAATTCAGGGGTCATCAGCAAACCCATCCGTCCGATTTCGCCCAGACCTGCATCGCGGGCCACCAGCGGGCAAACCACCTCATATTCGCCATCGATGTGGGCCCGGGCAGCATAGCCCATATCTCTAATAATCCGGGCCAGCCACAAGGCCAGCAGCCCGGAACGAATATACTGCCGGGACGATTCCAGCACAGAAAGGGCATAGGGGGCATTGCGTACGTAATCATGATCCATTTCCACGGTCAGGGCCAATGCATAGCCATGGTCATTGTCGACGGGTTCGCCGTAATGATGGCGGCGCCCCCGGTAGCTGTATAGGTGGTAATCCTGCAGGCGGGTGATGCCAACACTGACGGCCCCGTATTTGCGGGCCAGCTGCTTCAGGTATCGTGCCAAAAAACAAGGGTCAACCGATAGCTGCTGCTCAGCCACTTCTCCATCGACATACGCCCGGTTGTATTCAATCAATTCAAAATTGGCCCGGGCAGCAGGAAAGATATGGGGGTCATAAAAGGAAGCGGCCGATGAGAGCAGACCCGGATTGGCCCTCAGACGGTCATCTCCCTTCTTGCGGCCGGGGTGCCGGTGATAATAGGCTTGGTAAGGCCGTGTGCCCGCCACCAGATCCACCCTCGAAAACATGGTGTCGCGCTCGTCAATCCGGCCCCGCGGAACAATGCCCTCGCCGATGGTGCCACCCCGACGGGGGAAAAACATATCACCAGCCACCAGAACCAGGACACCTAATATTCCCAGCGCCCAGGCACCGGAAACATCCAGCAGACCCAAAACCACAAATGGCAAAGGCAAATGCATACCCGCTACAAAAAAACGCCGGGCAGCACGGCCTTCCCGCTCACGCCACGACTCAATGGCGGCATACTGGCTGAGAAGAAAAAACAATCCGGCCAGCCCATAAAATATCCAACCCGTCATAGATCAATCAATTTAAAAACAAATATAGCAATTGACCCGGGCCTGCCAAATCCAAATTTGTCCAGCGGTAAAAAGAGGCTTTGAAAATTAAAAGGCCGGCACAACGCCCGGCGAGCTGGAGCCTCCGGCGCGGGAAATCTTTCCTGCCACCATCGAACACCTCCGATACAGCAAGGACTTCTTTGAACACAACCAGATTTCTCTGCCCCTGGGCCTGCCGGCTGAACCAACCGGAATAAACCAATGGATTGATGTGATGGGTCTGCAAGATACTTCCACCATACAGGAGGTGGGTCAATATTTCAACATTCACCCCCTCATCCTGGAAGACATCATCAATACCGACCACCTGCCCAAATGTGAACCCATTGAGCAGTCGCTCTTTTTCACCCTGAAATTTCCGACATACGAACACCCAAACGACACCCTTCAACTCATGCAGATCAGTCTGATCCTCTCCCCAACCCACCTGTTGACGTTTCAGGAAGGCCCCAAAGATATGCTGATCCGCATCAAACAAAGATTAAGCCAATCGGGGGGCCGGGTCCGGCAAAAAAACATGGAATACCTGTTCTACATCCTGATCGATTATATCATCGATCAATATTTCTCCGTCATGGACCGTATCAGCGATGAGATAGAATCCACCGAAGACCTTTTAATCGATCATCCTGAAGACAACCACATCACAACCATCCACACCATTAAAAAGCACATCGTTTATCTGCGCAAATATATCACCGCCACCAGCCAGGCGGTTAGCTGCATCCAAAACCTGGAAATCCGGTTCCAGGATAAGCAGATCCGCAATTATTTCCGGGATGTTTACGACCACACCCAGCACATCAGTGAATCCCTGGTTACCTCCAAAGAGCTACAAACGACCCTGCTGGAGATGAACATGGCCAACATGAACAACAACATGAACCGGGTTATGAAAACCCTCACCATTGTGGCCACCCTGTTCATCCCCCTGACTTTTATTGTTGGAATCTACGGCATGAATTTCAAATACATGCCCGAATTGAATTGGGTTTATGGCTATCCGGCAGTATGGGCCCTGATGTTGATTGTCGCATTGTGGATGACGTTTCTGATCAAGCGGAAAAAATGGTTGTAATTATTATATATTTGGTTTAATTGATTAATTATTAAGAACTATTAAACAAAGGTTTGTGAGGTATTTATAAACATCTGATTCGGGATACCGAAACCACTCTTTTACCATTACATCAATTAACTATTATTTATTAATTGATATACTTGGTTATATATAATATTTTTCACTGAAAAATACCCTCCTTATCCACCTTCAATTCGTTTTTAAAGTAAAACTTTAAGATCAAAGGTTGGCCTTTACCCCAATAAAGGCATGCTTAAATAATTGTTGATCAATCTGACAAGGACACATTATTGAACACGGCAGGAACGAGCTGAATGCAATTCGATGCATTTTTGATCCATGCAGACGGGATTAAGCGTGGCAACACCTATGTCGGAACGATCAAAAAAAACCTTCCCGGCCGGGGAAGGTGGAAGGTGGCCCCATCAGGACTCGAACCTGAATCTAGAGTTTAGGAAACTCCTATTCTATCCCTTGAACTATGGGGCCTTGCATTGGGAGCAAAAATATTACAATTCCGCCAATTAACAAAATCCTGTTGCGATAATATCCCACCACAGGATGCCTGTTAAAAGTAAGGTCAAAGGGTATGGCAAACCATAGAATTTTATATTTTTAGGCCCAAAACAAATGGGTTATGAACTGGTTTGATCTGGTATTTATTGTACTGCTTATCTGGAGTGCCTACCGGGGTTTCAGCAAGGGCTTCATTCTACAGCTTTCGACCCTGGCAGCGCTATTGTTGGGGATTTATGGAGCCATCCATTTTTCCCATTTCACTGCGGAATGGTTAACCGAACATTTCTCCATCTCCCAGAATTATCTAAGCATATTGTCTTTTGCCCTGACCTTCATCCTAATAGTTGTGGCGGTACATTTGCTGGCACGGATCATTGAAAAGCTAATCCAGGCCATTGCCCTGGGCTTTATCAACCGGCTGGCCGGGGTGGTTTTTGGCATAGCCAAGACGGCTTTTATCCTCAGCATCATCCTTGTTTTGGTCAATAAGGCCAACGACAAATACCATTTTCTGCCTCCAGAAAAAAAGGAAAATTCGCTGCTTTACCGGCCATTGTCAGAATTTGCCCCCAGTATCTTTCCTTACCTGCACTTTGATGACCTGAAAGAGGAACTGGATGAAAAGGAAGAACAAGTAAAATCTCTTTAAACCGGGAGATTTACTTTTCAAGGAGGTTCGTATATTTGCCCCCGATTTTTAACTTTGCCCCAAACTGAAATAGCTATGAATTTTGTAGAAGAACTCCGCTGGCGGGGCATGCTGCACAACATCATGCCCGGAACCGAAGAACAGCTCAATAAAGAGATCACCACGGCCTATGTAGGGATTGATCCGACGGCCCCTTCGTTGCACATCGGCCACCTGACCTCGGTGATGTTGCTCAAACATTTTCAGCGGGCAGGCCACAAGCCCATTGTGTTGCTGGGTGGGGCCACCGGTATGATCGGCGACCCCTCGGGCAAGTCGAAGGAGCGCAACCTGATGGATGAGCAAGCCCTCCGCTACAATGAGGCCGCCCTCAAAAAACAGCTCTCCAACTTCCTGGACTTTCATTCCGGAGATGCCCATGCCGCTGAAATGGTCAACAATTACGACTGGATAAAAAATTATTCGTTCCTTGAATTCATCCGCGACATTGGTAAGCATGTGACGGTCAACTACATGATGTCAAAGGATTCGGTCAAAAAACGTCTGGGTGAAGATGCCGTCCAGGGCATGTCATTTACGGAATTCACCTACCAGTTGGTTCAGGCCACCGACTTTTATCACCTGTTCCGCGATAAGAACTGCAAATTGCAGATGGGCGGATCGGATCAATGGGGCAACATCACCACCGGCACCGAATTGATCCGCAGGAAACTGGGAGGAGAGGCCTATGCCCTGACCTGTCCTCTGGTAACCAAAGCCGATGGGGGGAAATTCGGCAAAACCGAGGAAGGCAACATATGGCTCGATCCGGCCTACACCTCACCCTATAAGTTTTACCAGTTCTGGCTCAATGTCAGCGATGAAGATGCAGAAAAACACATTCGGATTTTTACCACCCTCTCGCGGGAAGAAATTGACGAATTGATCCAGGCCCACCGCGCTGAGCCACACCGCCGGATCCTTCAGCAAAAGCTGGCTGAAGAAGTTACTGTCATGGTGCACTCCCGGGAAGAATACAATAAATCAGTGGCCGCCAGCAAAATCCTCTTTGGCAAATCCACCCGTCAGGAACTCCAGGCCCTTGATGAACAAACATTTCTTTCCGTATTTGAGGGCGTGCCGGTTCATGAAATAGCCCGTGGCAAAATGAAAGAGGGCATCGGCGTGCAGCAACTGCTGGCCGAGGAAACCGGGATATTTGGATCCAAAGGCGAAGTAAAACGCCTGATCAAAGGGGGAGGCCTCAACATCAATAAAGGCAAAGTCCAAAGCCTCGAGACAACCATTGACCCCGAATGGCTGTTGAACGATAAATACCTGTTGGTGCAGAAAGGAAAGAAAAACTATTTCATTGTTAAGGTCAGCGAGAAGGAGGAAGAAGAAGTAGGGAGTGAAGAAGTAGGGAGTAGGGAATGAAGAAGTAGGGAGTAAGGAGTGAAGAAGTAGGGAGTAAGGGAGTAGGGAGTAAGGGAGTGAAGAAGTAAGGAGTAGGGAATGAAGAAGTAGGGAGTACGGAGTAGGGAGTATGGAGTAGGGAAATGGAGAGGAAAAGAGGCGAGAGGGAAGGGAAAAAGAAAGGGAAAATCTGGGGGAAAGGAACAGGGGCTCACTGAAAACAGTGATTTCAGGGTTTTAATGAAATCCGAGGTATTGATCACCAAAATAATCGGGCAAATCATCAAAAAAACCCGGCCTGTCATAAATGAAATTCAATTTTATCCCCAAAATGACGTACCTTTCAATGATTTTTCATAAATTCGCTTTGAGCCTGAATTTTGTATGAACGCATCCCTGCAAAACATATCCCGGAATGCTTTCCCAAGATCTGCTTCTCTCAGTAAAGAACGGCAGGTAGAATTCATCATCAATGAATTCCGCTTTTTAATTGTATTGCTCCTGGCCCTGTTGGATGTGTTGGCCATTTTTTTTAAGCAAATTCAGCTGGTGGCTTCCCTGAGCCATTATCGTGCCTTAATCGGGTTTGTGGTGTTGCTGCCTTTTATGGTGGGGCTTCATCTGGCCATTAAATCGGGCAAGTATCGTTCCTGGATCAAATACGCCACCTCCACCATTGATCTGATGATCGTTTTTTTGATCGCCCTGCCGGTGGTCATGGTCGAAGAACCACAGATCCTTCTGACCAAACTGGAGTTCACCCTGATCATCTCTTTTCTGATCGTTTTTGTGAACAGCCTGAGCCTTTTAAAAATTAGCAAAAGCACGGTTATATACAGCGGCATACTGGCCCTGATCCTTAATGCCCTCCTCTATTGGGCCCAGGGTGAATTTGTGATGGTAGGCCTGTATACCTCCATCTTTTTGCTCATCTTAAGCACCTTTAACGTGTGGATCACCAATTTCATGGGCGATTACTTCGTCACCAGCCAGAAGCTCAGCGATGCCTATGATGACCTAAAAAACGCCCATGAACAGATCCAACATAAAAATGCGGAGCTCACCAAAAAGAGCCATCAAATAGAAAACCAGGTCAACTCCCTGGAGGATGTCCACAAAGACTTGACGGACAGCTTGTTGTACGCCCAGAAGATCCAGGTAGCCCTGATCAACCATGAAGAGGTGGTGGCGCCTCATGTGCGCGATCATTTTGTGATGTTCAAACCCCGTGAACATGTCAGTGGTGATTTTTACTGGGCCGCATGGACCGGCAGCAAACTGGTGATGACCGTGGCCGACTGTACCGGTCATGGGGTGCCAGGGGCTTTCATGACTATGCTCGGCTCCAGCTTTCTCAATGAGATTGTCAACAAGGAAGGCATCACCGAACCCGATCAGATCCTCAACCGCCTGAGAGATGCCATCATCGGGGCGCTCCACCAGAAAGGCACCCTGTATGAAACGCGTGACGGGATGGACATGGCCATCGTTCAGATCGACACGGGAAAAGGGATGCTCAAATACGCCGGAGCAAACAATTCACTGTGCTACATCCCCAACCATCAACACGAACAGGAGCCCAGGATATACGAGTTCAAGGGCGACCGCATGCCCATCTCTTTTCATTATAAGATGCATCCGTTTTCCATTCTGGAAACCACATACAACGAAGGAGACCGTTTCTATCTCTACACAGATGGCTACATCGATCAGTTTGGCGGACCCAAAGGCAAAAAATTCAAACTGGTTCCCTTTAAACGCATGCTCCTGGAACACCACCAAAAGCCCATGCAGAAGCAGAAGCAAATCCTGGAACAAACCATGCAGGAGTGGCTGAGCGATAAATACCAGCAAATTGATGACATCACGGTATTGGGATTCCAGGTATAACCCGGGTAAGCCCAAATTAACATAAACATAAAGAACCTGTATGAATAATGATCATGCCTGTAGGTAGGACGAATCGGTGCTGCAGGCCTTTTTCATACGGGTTGCTCCAGCATTTTGATGATACCGTATTGTACCCAACAAATCCGCCCTATGGTCCGAACCAATCCATTTGCCATTCTTTTGTCTTTCTGTTCATCCCGCCTTGCATTGGTCCTGTGTTTGATATTCCTGCTCCCGGTGACTCCGGTCAATCTTCATGCCGAAGAGACAGCCTCCGACAGCCTGTCGGGGCGCCGGCAGGATTCGCTGGAAAAAATTGAACAGCTGCTGGAAAAGGCCAAATATGAAACAGCCCGGGACACCCGTACAGCGATTAACCACGCCAAAGAAGCCCTTCGGCTCAGTCGCTCGGGCGATTTTAAACCCAGAACGGCCGAAAGCTACTATCATCTGGGCTACGCCCACTACAACCTCAACCATTATGATTCGGCCATGCGGTATTTGAAAAAGGCCCGTCAACTATCGCGCGAAACCAATGAACAGATGACCCTGGCGCTGACTTTGAACCGCATCGGCAACACCTACCAGCTCCAGGGCGATTTCAACCAGGCACTGGAACATTATCAGAAAGCCCTGGAAATCAACAGAAAAATTGAAAACCAAAAGGAAGTGGCCCGGAGCCTGACCAATATCGGAAGCATCTACCGTACCTTCGGCAAATACAATGATGCCATTCAGTTTCATCTGAAGGCCCTCTCGATCTATGAAGAAACCTCCTACCCGGAAGGTAAGGCCTGGACGGCCCTGAACATCTCAAGGCTTTTTAAGCTCAATGAAGCCTACGACAAGGCCCTGGAATACCTGGACCGGGCCCTGAATATTTATCAACAGATTGCCCGGGATGAAGGGGTGGAGACCGGAGTCACCCTGTGCCTGAAAGAATACAGCCTGATCTATTCCCAATCGGGCCAGCCCGATAAAGCCCTTGAATACTCCAGGCGGGTGCTTGAGCGCAACAAGAAAACCGGCAACCGCTATGGCATTGCCAACACTTACTTTACCATGGGACGGATCCACCTTAACCAGCAGGATTATCAAAAAAGCCTCGATTACCTTCAGCGTTCGCTTTCCATGAAAAGGGAAATGGGCGACCGGATTGAGATACCCTCTATACTCCGCCATATCGGAGAAAACTACATGCAAAGAGACCACCACAGCCAGGCCCGCAACTATTTCCGCCAGGCCCTTGCCCGGGCACGCAAGCAAAACCAACGGGAACAGATTAAGGAAATATACCACGACCTGTATCAAACCTACCGGCAATCCAATAACCACCAAAAGGCCCTTGCGTATTATACCACCTACGCTGCCCTGAAAGACAGCCTGAACAACCAACGCATATCAGAACTGGAGATGCAATATGAATTTGAACAAAAACAGGAAGCCCTCCGGTACAAACAGAAAAAGCAGGAAGCCATACAGCAGGCCCGCCTGAAAAGGCAACGCATCCTGACCTATTCCTTTATAATCGGTTTTGTGCTGGTTTTGGCCCTGCTGATCGTGATTTACAAAAGCTACAAAGGCAAGGTCCGGGCCAACCAGAAACTGGCCCGGCAAAAACAGGAAATAGAAAACCAACGCGATGAAATCGAGGCCCAGAGAAATACAGCCACCCGACAACGCGATAAAATAGCCCGGCAAAACCGGATCATCACCGAAAGCATCGAATATGCCAGCCGAATACAAAGCGCGGTGCTTCCCCAGGAAAAAACCATTCGCAAAATCTTCCCCGATTATTTCATTTTTTATCAGCCCAAAAACATTGTTAGTGGCGATTTTTACTGGATCAACCAGATCGACTCGAAGGTGATCATTGTCGCGGCCGACTGCACCGGTCATGGTGTGCCCGGAGCCTTTATGAGCATGCTCGGGGTGGCCTTTCTCAATGAAATCATCAATCAAAACAAGGTGCTGGATCCCGGCGAAATCCTGAACCAGCTCAGGCGGAACCTGATTGATGCCCTTCATCAGAGTGTTAAAAAACGGGGCTCGCGCGACGGGATGGATATGGCCCTGGCCATTATTGATACCCGGAGCCATCTGCTCTATTTCAGCGGGGCTTATAACCCCATGTACATCATTCGCAACAATGAGCTCATCGATTTGAAAGCCAACCGCATGCCCATCGGCGTGCATTCAGTATATCAGGAAACCCCCTTCACCGTTCAGGAACAACCACTTCATCCCAATGACCAGCTTTACTTTTTCACCGACGGCTTTACCGATCAATTCGGGGGCGAACAGGGTACCAAATTCGGTAAGCGGAAATTTAAAGAAACACTGCTCAATAATGACCACCAGAACATGAAAAAGCAAAAGCACAACCTGGAACAAACCCTCAACAACTGGATGGATTCATGGGGGCAAATCGACGACATCATGGTGCTGGGCTTCAAATACAGCGGCAACGGCTCTTCTTCCAATAACTGACCGCAGTCCCCTTCGGGCAAATATTCCACCACAGCTGACTGCCCGCATATCGCCGGGATTTGTCCTGGCGGCTTCTGCGGAAGAATAAAAATGAGGTGTGGGCCCTTTCACAAGGGCTTTCGTTGGGGTTATCGGAAAAGCCAGGGATTCAATATCAGTACTTTCGGGTTATAGTTGAGGCCAGGGGCCCGGGCTTAACAAGACAACCAGGTACAAAAAGGCATCAAAGCGCTCCATAGGATTGTTGGAGAAGCCAGGGGTGGAAATAACATCAATGCCTTTTTATAGGGTTCAGGGGGCCCCAAATGACCCATCAGCCTTTCAGCATAACCCGCAGGGTGGTGCCTTTGTTAATCTCGGAATGCAGGATGTAAATACGGCCGCGATGGTACTGTTCAACGATCCGCTTGGCCAGGGAAAGGCCCAGGCCCCATCCCCGCTTTTTGGTGGTATAACCCGGCCGGAAAATGGTTTTTTGCTTTGATTTGGGGATGCCTTTGCCCTGATCCGAAACATCAATCACCACATGGCTGTTTTTCAAAAACATACGAATGGCAATGGTACCTGCACCGTTCATGCTGTCAATGGCATTTTTCAGCAGATTCTCGATGACCCATTCAAAAAGCGACTGGTTCAACGGCACGGTCAGGTCTTTTCCGTCGGGGGCCTGCAAGTCAAACTGAACCCGGCTGGAGGCACGGGACCGGATGTAAGAGACGGCATTGGACAACAAAGGATAAAGGGGTTGGCGTTCAAGGGTGGGTTGGGAGCCAATCTTGGAAAACCGTTCGGTAATTTTCTCCAGCCGGTTGATGTCTTTTTCTATCTCCCGGACAATGGTCTGATCGCTCAGTTTCATCCGCAACAACTCCAGGTTGGCAAGCAGGCTGGTGGTGGGTGTTCCCAGCTGATGGGCCGTCTCCTTCGACATACCAACCCAGACCTGATTTTGTTCAGCCTTACGTGAGGTGCTGAAGGCATAATAGGAAATAAGCAGAAATAATCCCACCACCCCCAGCTGGATCACCGGAAAAAAGGAAAGGCGCTTGAGCAGTGTGGAATCTTTGTAAAAGATGTATTGCCGGCCCTGAGGCAGACTGATCTCAATGGGCTCGTGCTGCTGGCTCATCTCCTCAATCAACCGGTCAATCTTTTCCTTGTTGTTTTCTCTGACTTCAACGTTGCGCATGGAGATCATCCGTTTATTCGAATCGGTCAGGATCATGGGCACGGTTTCATTGTTCTTGATCACCTCCAGGATGAAACTGTAATCCTTGTCGAGGTTGCGGGTCTGAGTAAGTTCCTTCATCCCGCGGGCCCAAAGCTTCACCTTTTTGCGCTCCTCCTGCGCCAGCTCACGCGTCAGATTGCTGGTGTACCAAAAAGAGCCCACTACAATGAACAGGGCAGTAATCATTAAAAAAATTTTCCAGCGTTGTTTGCGGCGATATATATTCATGGGTAGCAGGGTTTGTCATTGGTGCGCTCAAAGGCAAGGGGTGAACACCCGTTATTGGGATGAACCTTCCCATCCTAAAACCAGTGGGTTGACCTATGGCCCCGATGGTCATTCCGCAATCGGGATCGATTCCGGTTAAAAGGCCCCACCCGGGGCAACCGGTAAACCGGAAAATGGGACATCAGCCATTTATTTTATCCGGCCGGGGTCACCTCAAGGTATCTTCTTCAAATTTAATGATAAAACCTGAATCTTGCTTGCCGGTGGCCTCACCTTTCTTATTGGCCGGCGTAGCCTCGCTTTCCTTCTCCTCTTTCGGGCGGGGGCCTCGCGAACCTGCTTGCCCCGACGGATCCGTGCCTTCGGGATTGAGCGCATCCTCAGATACCGTACTTTCTTCCCATTGAATATTAAACTTTTGTTGCGGACTTCCGGGAGGGTTGCCAGTGGCGGTATCCTTTTCGAACCAGCCAAATTCCTGGTGCAGGATATGCTTTAACTCCTCTTTTTCCCGCTGCAGATCAGAGCGGATCTTTTGACGCAGGCCTTCCTTGTTGTATTCAATCGCATATTGTTCAGGGGTACCATGTACCTTCAAAAACAGGCGGCTTTGGCCTACCCCGTCCTCCTGGATGTTGCCAAATTCCGAACTATAACGATCCGTTTGCCGGGCTTTTTTTGACAGAATCTGGGAAAGAAGCAAGCTTACATCATAGGAAAAACGGTTGTTGAAGCGATGGTAACCCGATACCTGGATGTCATAGGAGGATGAATTGATCTGCATCTCCGGAATCCGAACGAATTGATCTTTAATGGTAATTTGATTGGACAACTGCGAAAAGGTAACGTGGCGCAATTCATCCACGTTCACAAAATTGGATATAGACATTAATGGCTCAAAATCAATCAATTCACCATTATCAACTACAATATCGCTAAAACTGCTGACCGATTCTTTATGAACCTGCAGATGGTGGTTCATCTGGGAGTTAAAAGTCATTTCGCCGCTGAGTTCACCCTGTATATTTTGGGCAGTGATGTAATCCTGGCCAAAATTGTTAAAGGATTGAAAAATCCGGTGGATATTGACCCGCTCGAGGAAAAATTTTGCATCGAGCAGGAGGGGTGGCTGGGGAGCGGGCTGGCTTTTCAAATCTGCCTGAAAGAAGGCCTTACCGCTAAAGGCGTTCAATTCGACGTCATTCAGTTTCAAGTGATCGGGGCCGATCTGCAGGCGTCCCTGCACCTTTTGGGCCTGGAACCGTTTCATGGCAAGTTGTCCGATGGCAAAATCAAGGGTTCCCTTCATCTTTCGGGGAAACTGAAAGTTTATAAGGGAATCGCCGGCATTTTCAGGGTGATGAAATAAACTTCTCAGGTTCAGCCGCCGGCTGTAGAGGTCACCACCAAAGCGGTAAGGGCTGGTCGAATCGCTCAGGTTGCGATGGATGCCATAGATGGTACCGTCAACCACCATCGCGTTGTTGTTCAGAACCAACTCTACACTATCCAGGTGCAAATCGCGGTTGAGGTATAAAAATCCATTCAACTCCTGCAATTGATACCCCCCGTCCTGGATCGCAACCCCGTTAAGGTTGGCATCAAGGGTGAGGTTGCCATATTGAATGCTTTCATCGATGTTAGACAGGGCACTCAGGGCATCGCTGTATTTGTAGCGTACGTTCACCCAACCCCGCATTTTTTGCCAAACCGGCCGATCCGGAAAAAGAACGTCCATATCCCTGGGATACAACTTCAAATGACCCTCAGAAATTATCTGAGGATCTTTGAAATCAGTAATTTTAAGATTTCCCTCCAGGGTATTGCGCTTCATTTCCGCATAGATGTTGTTGAACGATACCTCGGATGTTTCCGCATTCTTATACCGCCCGTTGGAGAGATAACCGCTTAATGAGATGTGATCCAGCTCAATGTCATCGCGATGAAGGGTAACCTGGCCGTTGTTTAAGCTAAAGTCCGCCTGAACATTGGGTCTGCCTTCATTAACAGGGCCTTGTATTTTGGCATAAAAATCCAGCTGTCCCTGGTGCACCACTACAGGTTTCAACTTCTGCTTTAAGTTCCACGGAATATAAACCTGTAATTCATCTATATCTAGATTTGTCCCCCTTAAATTCAACCGCAGGGTTTGCTCTTTTCTGTGGTAGACCCCTTCGGTAACGAAAGGAATCCGTTCAAAACGACAAATACCGTCCTCAATCCGGTATTGATCCGGCGTGACAGAAAGATTCACCTGTAAATCCACATCCTTTTCGCGGATATAATCCAGATCGCCTACAGAAAACTTTTCGATGAAAAGCCGGGAATCCACCTCCATGGTAAAGCGTTCGAGGTCAAAATTACCGCTGAATTCAGCCTCATCAGCATGACCTTCCAGATGCAAATCCTCCCGGGCATTGTTCACCTGATAGTGCAGTTCATTAAATACCAGTTCTTCCACATCGAAATTGATGCTTTTCCCTCCTTGCCGGTTAAATCGTGGCAAAGCATCTTTGTCCGCTGCTGAATAGGCCAGCCTGGCATGGTCCACCTCAACCTTTTCCAGCTTATAGTTTTCACGAAAAATATCGACCACATCAAACTGGAAAAAAAGATGGCCGGCGGTAAAACTCAGGGCCGTATCGCGAACTTCACCCTGGCTCTGGCCAGCATACAACTCAAAGGAACGAAATTCAACGGTGGCACTGGGAAATTTCCGCAGAAGAGAAAGATTCACCTCTCCGGCCCGGATATCCGCTTCGGTCCGCTTATTCATTTCCCGGAGAAACAATTCCGAAACTTCATCCTCATAAACAAAGGAAATGATAAAAGCCGTGGATAAGATAATGACCAATGCAAAAAACAAGCCGATCCCTATGGATTTAATCACCCTCATGTGCCATTACATTTTGCCTGCAATGATAAAAAACATCCTTTTACATTAAAACGAAAACCATACCAAAATGATACAACGGGCAGGTAAATGCAAGCAATCGGGGGGAAAGCAGCAACAATCTGATTTAATGGGCGGTATGTGCCCGACGGAAAACCTCCAGATATTTATCCCGCAGCAACCTGACTTTTTCCAGACTGGCGTGGCGGTCAAAAATCCGAACCGCATCCACAATGCCGCGGTGACGGTAAAAAATTCCCAGGGCTGCATCAAAATTGTGGTCAATGACATTGTTCTTGACCCGGGCGGTATATTCTTTAAAATCTTGCCATTTTAGCTGATCCGGTATTTCAAAATAGTATTTCACGTCGTTTTCCCGGTCCTGATAAATCCCTTCCTCGGGGCATATCAATTCAAATACCTTTTTTACCCGGATAATGGCTTCCCGCTCCAGCTGGTGGTACTTCATAAATTTTACCCCTTCACGGGCATAGAGGTGTTGCAACTGTGGAATATGGTCAAAGGAGGAAAGATGTTTCAGCCTGATCGCCTGGTAAGTATAGGGTTTAAAAAATATGCTGCCGCCCGTCGCATCAAAATCGCCCTGAAAGTGCCTTTTCACTTTGGCCGTGATGCGCAAAATATCTTCAAACGAAAGCGCTTCATCGAGCATAAAAAAAAGGGAGCGGGGATTGGACTCATCGGGCAGATTTTTTCCGTGATAGCCGGGGAATGGCCGTGTGGTTTCAAGCACCCACGTATTATCAAGGACATTGTGCTCGAGGGTGGCCAGGTTTTCCTGCTTTTTGATGCAGCCGCATATTTCAATGATATGTCCCATGATCCGCATCCTTTTGTTCACTCAAGTTATTAAAATTCTTCGCCTTTGTCAAGCTTTTTTTTCCGGGGAACCACTGGCTGCTGACCTATGAGTGATTAAATGGCCAGGCAGACATCCATCTTTAAAAAAAATGTTTGGGCGATGGGGCAAGAGATGCTGAGGGAAAAAAGAACAACTCATAAATGCCGGCAATTGAGCTTTAGAAGCAGGAGGAACAGGGGGTATGTGATCGGGATTCAGAACCCTGGATGGCAAAGATAAACCGCCGGGAATTTTTAACTTTGCACTGCATTAAACACTGGAAATGATGCAGCGAGCGGAAATTGAAATCATGTCGCCGGTGGGGTCCTATGCCTCCCTTCAGGCGGCCATACAAGGTGGGGCAGCTTCTGTTTACTTTGGTGTAGGGAAGCTGAACATGCGCAGTAAATCCAGCACCAATTTCACCCTGGATGACCTAAAGGCCATTGTGGAGATTTGCCGCCGGCGTGGGGTACGTACCTATCTAACGGTCAACACGGTGTTGTATGACGAAGAGCTGGAGGATATGCGCCGCATCATTGATGCAGCCAAAAAAAACGGGATCACCGCGATCATTGCCAGTGACCTGGCGGCCATTCAGTATGCGCATTCGGTGGGTATGGAAGTGCATGTTTCCACCCAGGTCAACATCACCAATTTGGAAAGCCTGCGGTTCTTTGCCGCCTATGCTGATGTGATGGTGCTGGCCCGGGAAATGACCCTGGAACATGTACGAAAAATTACCCGGGCCATTCAGCGGGAAAACATCACGGGGCCTTCCGGTCAACTGGTTCAGATCGAACTGTTTGTGCATGGAGCTCTTTGCATGGCCATTTCAGGCAAATGCTACCTGAGCCTGCATGAAAAGAATCATTCGGCCAACCGGGGCAAATGCCTGCAAACCTGCCGCAAATCGTACATTGTAACAGAAAAACAGAGCGGCAATGAGCTGGAGATCGACCATGAGTACATCATGTCGGCCAAGGACCTGTCAACGGTGCATTTCCTCAACAAGATCCTGGATGCGGGGGTCAGCGTGCTCAAGATAGAAGGCCGGGGCCGTTCGCCCGAATATGTCAAAACCGTCACCGCGGTTTACCGGGAAGCCGTCGATGCCTGGTTTGAAGGAGATTACACGGAAGACAAGATCGAGCAGTGGCAACAGCGCCTGAGAACCGTTTTTAACCGGGGCTTCTGGGACGGCTATTACCTGGGCCAGCGCCTGGGCGAATGGAGCCACCGTTACGGGTCGAGGGCCACCCGGCGGAAAATACTGGTGGGCCAGATCACCAACTACTACAAACGCATCAACGTGGCCGAATTGCTGGCAGAAGCCAATACGGTGCGGGTCAACGATCAGATCATGATCATTGGTCCCACATCGGGAGTCATTGAAGATACGGTACGAGAAATACGGGTTGACGACCGACAGGTAGAGGAGTCGCCGCGGGGCATCAAATGTTCCATCCCCATCGATCAAACCGTCAGGCGCTCCGACAAACTCTATAAAGTGGTCGATGCTGAAAACGCCCAGCAGCAGTAATAAATTTTGCAATGATCCCTCCAGGCCAAAAAGCCCCTTTGAAGCTACATCCATAGCCTGTTTTCCCTGGCCCACTTTCGGCAGCGCCTCCAAAGAAAACCAGATGGGGGCCTCCAGGGGTCAGGCCACTCATGAACCGCCGACCTGTTCTGCGGGCATACCCGATGAAAGGCTATTCCTTCTTGTCTTCATCCCAGGCTGAAACCGTTCCGCCCAGGGATGTCTTGACATTGGTTTGCGCCGGGTTGCCATAATAGCTGAAGCTGGAACCCGTATTGATGGTGGCTTCCAATTCTTCCTTCACCGTCAGCTCACCCTTGCCGCCGGTATTCATCCGTACATCAACGCCCTGACAGATCAAATCCGTTGCGGAAAGGATCCCGCCAGTGTTCACATATGCCTCCAACGCCCGGGCCGAACCATCAATCAAAACCTGTCCCCCCTGATAGGCCTTTAAATTCAGCTCCTGGGCCTCGATGGTCAACTCCACCACCGAACCCATGGTCGACTCTACACTGAATTCTTCCTTGACCAGGGGCCTGGCAAAGCTTACATCCGCGTCTCCCAAAGCCTCTATGCTTTCCAGATCCTTATGGGTGATCTCCACATAAACCTCCGGATTGCTGAAGAGTTTGGACAGCTTTACCTTTAGCTCTCCATCCTCCAGGGAGGTTTTGATTTTCTCCAGGCTCACCCCTTTGGCCTCAATGTGAACACCGGGCTCGGTGCCGGGAATCATCTTTACGGTCATCTTCCCAAATATCCGCACGCTTTCAAATTCCTTGAACGACCGGTCTTCGATTTCCTGGGCCTGGGCCAGAAACGGCACCATGAAAATAATCAAACTCACTATCAATCGTTTATCCAGCTGCATAATACACTTCTTTTTCTGCTACAACAATTTGGTTACATTCTCCGAGACAATCTGACCATCAAAAAGATGCACGATTCTTCTGGCATATTCGGCGTCTGAAGGCGAGTGGGTGACCATCACAATGGTGGTTCCTTCATCATTGAGCTCCTTGAGCAGGTTCATGACTTCTTCGCCGTGGGCCGAATCCAGGTTGCCGGTGGGCTCGTCGGCTAAGATCAACTTCGGGTTGGCCACCAGGGCCCGGGCCACTGCCACCCGCTGCTGTTGCCCGCCGGAGAGCTGTTGAGGGAAATGCTTGCGGCGGTGCGACATCTTCATGCGCTCAAGTACATCCTCCACCTTCTTTTTCCGCTCGGAAGAAGGCACCTTCATGTAAAGCAGGGGCAATTCCACATTTTCATAAACACTCAGCTCATCAATCAGGTTGAAGCTCTGAAAAACAAATCCAATATTGCCTTTACGGAGATTGGTCCGTTTTTTCTCTTTCAGCCGGGATACTTCCTGATCCATAAAGTATAAGTTCCCTGACGTCGGGTTATCCAACAAACCAAGAAGGTTCAACAAAGTTGACTTACCGCAGCCGGAGGGCCCCATAACAGCGGTGAATTCGCCCTCTTCCACGGTAAGATCCACTTTGTTCAGGGCCGTGGTCTCAATCTCGTCAGTGCGAAAAACCTTAACGAGTTGATTCGTCTGAACCATTTGTGCCATAATCAATAAAATTTAGTGACGGTTAAATTTAAACAAATTGTATTTTATTCGTATAAAGTTTAATTAAAAGTTTGTATTTCAATATAATAATAGTATGTAATTCGTTGGTCTCGGTAACCTCTGCCATGGAACCCTCATGTTTTATTCATTACCTTTTGTGCTAGTCGGTGCATGAGGGTTTCATACGGTTATCTTTTATTTAATTTTTTGGCCGTATGGAACCTGCATGGAATAATCATGTCCTTATTGTGCAGGTTACTGGATGCAGGTTTTGAAAAAACTTACGTCTCTGGAAACAAAACAACTGAAGATCTATAAAAAGGGCTTTTTTCAATTTATCATCTGAATCAATTCAATGACCCTGATTTCCATATTTCATCCGCAATCTGTTTAGCCCGTTCATTGAACGGACGTCTTTCCTGTCATTATTCATACCGCAGGGTATGGGCCGGATTTTTCAGGGCCGACTGCAGCGACAGGTATGAAACCACCACCAGGGAAAGGACCAGGATGAGCAGGGGAATCACCGCAAACATGGTCCAATCGATGGGGGTACGATATGAAAAGTCCTGCAGCCAGCGGCTCAGGAAAACATACGCGGCAGGCCAGGCGATAAGCATGGCATAGAACACCAGCAGCACGATTTCCCGGTTCAAGAGCATCACGATGTTGGGGGTGTTAGAGCCAAAGCTTTTGCGGATGCCGATCTCTTTTTGCCGCTTCATGGTGGTGAAAGAAATGAGCCCCAGCAGTCCGAGCCCGGCGATAACGACCGATATCAGGGAAAACACCATCAGGATTTTACTCGTTCGCGCTTCCGAGGCGTAGAGCCGGTTATAATCCTCCCGGAAAAAGAAGTATTCAAAAGGATACGCGCTGGTGAACGACTCCCAGGCGTCCTGCAGCCCGGCGATGCTGGAAGAGGGGGCATCCCCCTGCAGGCGTGCCACCACAAAGCCCTCATAATTGCCCCGCATCAGGCTGAAACAGGCCGGATCAATGTCCTGGTGCATCGACTTAAAATGGAAGTCCCTGACCACCCCGATTACGGTATATTCGCGCATCTGAGCGTTGGGGCCGGAGGGCCGGAGAATGATCTTCCCCAGGGCATCATCGCCAAATCCCAGATTTCTGGCGGCCGTCTGATTGATGACCATGGCCGAGGAATCAGAAGGATAATCGCGTGAGAAAAAGCGCCCCTGGGCCATCTCAAAGCCAAAAACCTTCTGATAATCATAGCTCACCCAGGCCTGGTGCAACAGTTTGGTGTTGTTCGATCCGGGCAGAAAAAAGCCGTTGTTGGAGAAGTTCCTTCCGGGAATGGTATTGGCATTGGAGATGGCCACCACATCAGGCTGGCGGGCGACTTCCTGCTTAAAAGCTTCCATGCTGTCGCCCAGTCCATCGGAACGATTGATGCAGACAATGTTCTTCTTGTCAAAACCGGGGTCTTTTTCCTGCATATAACTCAGCTGATCATAGACGGTATAAGTGGCCAGGAGAATGGCAATAGAGATAACGAACTGTCCGGTAACCAAAATCTTGCGCACAAGGCCGCTTCCCGTTCCGTGCCTGGAGCCGCCTTTCATCACCGATACCGGGTTGAAGGAGGAAAGGAAAAAGGAAGGATAAGCCCCGGAAAGCAAACCCACCAAAACCACCAAAAGCAACAACCCGGGAATGACAAACCAGGAGTCAAAATAAGGCACGCTCAAATCAAGTTGAACCAGGTTGTTGAAGGGGGTCATCAGCACCTCCACCAGGATAACAGCTACCCCCAGGGAGATCAGGGTGATCAAAAACGATTCCAGAAGAAACTGCACGCGCAGGGAACGGCGGGTACCCCCGACGACCTTCCTCATCCCCACTTCCACGGCCCGGTTGGTCGATTTGGCCGTGGCCAGATTGATATAGTTGATGCTGGCCAGCAACAGGATCAAAACGGCAATCACCGAAAAGATATAAACGTATTTGATGTCGCTGTTGGCCTCTACTTCGTATTGCAAATGAGACGTCAGGTGTATATCCGGAATCGGCTGCATGAAATATTCCACCCGGTTGCCTGAGCCCATAAAATCCTCCATCGAAACACCCAGGGCTTCCTGCACCTGGGAACTCACATATTTATCGACCAGCTGATCCAGCCTGGCCGTGAAAGCGCCGGGATCAGTCCCGGCTTCCAGCAACACATAGGTATAAAAATTATGAGACAACCAGAAGGCATTTTGGCTTGAGCGCAGGCTGTTGAGCGAACCCAGCATGTCGAAATGAAAATGGGAATTTTGGGGGATGTCCTCCATCACTCCGGTAACCGTGTATACCGTGGTATCTCGGCCCACCCGGAGGACTTTTCCCATGGGATTGGCATCGCCAAAATATTTATGCGCAGCCGAACGGGTCATGACCACACTGTTGGGTCGGGCCAGGGCTGTTTTCGGATTCCCCCTGAGCAGCGGAAAAGAAAAGACCTCAAAAAACGTCGAATCGGCGAAAAAAAAGTAATCCTCATTGAACTTCTTCTCTCCGTAACGCACCAACCAATCGCCGGATTCGCGCAAACGTACAGCCTGCTCCACCGAGGGATATTCATCCAGCATCGCCTGAGCCATGGGCGCTGGTGTAACAGCCATCCGAAAACCATTCTCCCCGAATTTCCCGTCAACCCCCATCCGGTAAATGCGCTCGGACTTGTTGTGAAAATCATCATAGCTGAGCTCATGGAACACAAAAACAAGAATAAACATGCTGGCCGCCAGACCAATGGACAACCCCACCACATTGGTCAGGGTATAGGTCCAGTTTCTTGACAGATTCCGCAGTGCGGTTTTCAAATAGTTGCGTAGCATTGGGGTAATGGTTAAATGAATAAATGCTCGAATGAATAAATGCTTGAATGATTAAATGATAGAATGATTAAAAGCCTGCCCCGAGCCATAAAAATGAATGCAGGGATTGAGCTGGTGATCCATAGATCAATTCATAAACAGGTGCTTTGGATAGGACGCTGCTGGGGGTGGGATCGTTACAGGGCCGGGTGAATTTTTTCAGATTTTCATATCCAACGGAAGGCAGGTGCAGGGTTTCATGGCTTAACGGGAGGCAAAAAAAGGGCGGCAAAAACAGTTTGTCTGGTTTTGGGCCGCCCTAAAAGAAAACGGGAAAGAACGGTTATTCAAAGAGGAAATCGAAATCGTCGCCGGGTGCCAGTTCGGAGGGTTGCTCTTCACCCTTGAAGATGCGGGCTTTCTTATCGCCCAGCAAATGGATCTGGCCGTTTTCTATTAAAAACATGCTGCCTTCGCGCAATCCAACGGTATAGATATAGGGATTGACAATCAAAAATTCCTTGATGCGCATTTCCCTGGTTTCTCCGGCATGTCCCTGAGGATGGGCATCGAGGTAATGCGGGTTAATCTGGAAGCGCACCAGGTTGAGGGCATGGAAATTTTCCGGTTCGGTGATGGGCATATCGTTGGTGGTGCAAATGGTGGGGCAGGCCACATTGGAGCCCGCGCTCCATCCAATGTAGGGTATGCCGTCCAGCACCTTGTGGCGGATCACTTCAATGAGCTTCTCCTGCTGGAGATATTTCAACAGGTGGAACGTGTTGCCACCGCCAACGACAATCGCTTCGGCATTTTCAACGGCTTTTCGCTTGTCGGCATGGTCATATTTATGCAGGGGATCCACCTTTACGCCAAACTCATCAAAGCGTTTCTGCACTTTCTCCTGATATTCATCAAAAGAAAAACTGACGGCCGCATAAGGAATGAACAAGGCCTTGTTCACCTGGCCACCCAAAAAATCACGGATGCGTTCGGAAGCGTGTTCCAGATAGCCTTCACCGGCATTGGTGGAATTGCTGATCAATAGTAGTCTCATAAGGGTATGGTTTTAAATGTTAATGTGCTTTGAAATTGGAAAAGGTAAAATTAATAAATTCAAAACAGAGATGGAAATGAACCCGACCCTGCTAAAGCCAACCCCGCTTAGCGGGGTCAAAACACATCCTGCTATAAGGGATGGGTTCGGGGAATCGCAAAAAAACCCCGCTTAGCGGGGTTCAAAAAAAGCGGGGAGTTCGTCCCCGCTTAGCGGGGCCTGAAACGGGGTCTGAAAAAAACGCTTAAAAACTAATCATGAAGCCCAGCGTAAAGGGATGGATCTGCGGGCCCTTGCCACTTTGGAATAGGGCGGTGTCATAGTAGTTGGCAAAAAGCTTCAAAAAACCATAACCGGCCCTAACGGTATATCCATAGCGGAAAGGGGAAAGATAAAAATCGCTGCGCTCCTTGTTCTTTTTGCTGTCCCCATCGCGGTCAAATTTAACCTTGGTGTGTGAGCCAATCTTAACCCCACCAATGATACCGGCACTTAAAAACAGCTTGTTATCCCCCCCTCCAGGTTTGACCTGATATTCAAGAATCAACGGGACCGTCAGGTAGGTGGTTGTCAGTTTGGCCTTGCTAACGCTATAATCATTCCCGTGGTAACTGGAATCAACCTGAATGCCTCCACCTTCTTTGACAATGGGCAGCTGGTTGTCAAAACGGTAATCATTGAACTCAATGCCCAGGCCCGTCCCAATGCCAAAATTTTCACCAATCAGGTTCAAATCATACTCCAAAAAGTTGACGTTGATGTTCCACGACTTCCCGGTATTCAACTCCATGAATTGATTTTCAGGTTTCAGGTTCATGGAAAAATCGTTGCTGAGGAAGTTATTGGGTCCAAATTCGAATCCGGCCCAATGGACATCAAAATCGTCTTCTTCTCCAAAATCAAAATCAAAGTTGGGCCCTTCGTCATCATCCCATTCATGGCCCCAGTCTTCATCATCAAAATCCCATTCCTCCGATTCCTCTTTCACTTCAATGTCGGTACCTTTCTCGTCTTCGGTAATGCGCACCTCTTTATCCTTGAATTTGATGCGGGTGGTATCTTTTTTGGGTTCAACGGTGTCAGCCGGCATGAGCACCGGGCCATCATTAATGACATTTGACGGCTGGTTTACAGATGGATGGGCAACTGCATATGAAGCAGTGGTCAAGATCAAAAGCAGCATCACTACATATCGTTTCATGGCGATCAATTTTATAGGGTTAACGAATATTTAAGTTCGGAAGTAGGACGAGGGGCCCCTGTAAAATGTTACAAGCTCTGATCAATTCGTCAGGATCATCTGGTTTCCAGTTATACCTATAATTTCTATACCCCTGTAACAATTTACAGGCTTTGATCAATTCATCCAGGATCAGGCAATTTTCACCTATATTTCTTGTGGGATACCGCTGAAATGGGCTACAGGCTTTGGTCAATTCATCCAGGATCAGGCAATTTTAACCTATATTTCTTATGGGATACCGCTGAAATGGGCTACAGGGTTTAATCCATTAATCCAGTCGGGTGGTCAGGCTGAAGGATTCGGTTTGCAGGGCGAGGGTTTGCAGTTTGCCCTGGTTGTTGTAGCGGCGTTCAAGGGCAAGTTCTTTGCCGGTAAGTTTGCTGAGGCCTTCGAGGCCGGCCCCGGCGATGTCCCAAAGGCTGAACTTTTGATTGCCGGCATTTTCAGCACTGGCCATATTGACCCGTCTTTCCAGGAAACGTTCCAGTTTATCGGCGGCAGTATATTCACCGGACCTGACAGCAGAATCGTTCCACTGGAGACTGGGGCGTTGCAGACGGGCCAGCAGGGATCCTTCGGGCACATCGACCCCGGCCAGGGCCTGCATCCGCTGCAGGTTGGCCTCCGGTTTGGGGAGGACCTGATCTTTCAGGGGATCGGCCTTTGACATGGAGCTATTTTCTTTTATATTATCCTGTTTATCTGCGGTTAATAATTTTTCATCTGAAGCATTGGAGTAATTTTTTTCTGCTTCAATCATCAATTGAGATGACAACTGATTATAATCTATATCAGATGGACTTAAATCTTCATAACCAGGTTCGGAAAGGATTTCCGGGGCGGTTCCCGGGGTGGCCATTGATGGCAGCTGAACCCGGGCCACAGAAGCGGGGCTGGCATCCGGGGCATCGAGCTGATCGGGCGAAGGCAGAAAAATGTAAAGAGCAACAATCAACAGCACGGAAGCAGCCATGGCCATGTAGGAATAGGTTCTGGGTCGAAGAAGGGTTCCCGGCTGGTTTTTCTTCAGCCTTTGCTTGTTCCTGAAAACAATGCGCTCAGTCGGATCGAGCCGGGTTTGTTCATAGAGGCGATAAATGCTTTGCCGCCGGGGAGACTGTTCCAGCAGTCGATCAAAAGCTCGGGCTTCAGCTGGGGTCTGCTCCCCCTCCATCCGCGATATACACATCTCGTCAAAAGGGGTATAGCCTTTGTCATTAAGTGTCAAAGTTTTTTTCAGGTGCTTTTTATCATCAAACGGTTGTTCTTCCGGGACCAGATGAACCCGGCCGGCTTCTTGAATTTCCTGGCGAATATGCGGATATTCATTCAAAAACCGCTCCATCTCACGCTCCTGATCTGCAGGAAGGGATCCCTCCAAATAATCGGTGACATATAATTCATAATTATGTATGCCAATGCGTTCCATATTTTTTCCTCCTTATATCCATTCTTAATCGAATGCCCGGGCGAATAATCTTTTTTGAGGCTTCTAGAGTACGGTTTCCAGGCTGCCAATAAAATTTTTCATCGCTACCCGGGCGCGGTAGATGTAAACTTTGACCTGCGATTCATTCAGGCCGGTTATTTCGCCGATTTCCTGGTAGCTGTAGCCTTCATAATCACGCAGCATCAGCACCGAGCGTTGAGTCTCCGGAAGACGCCGCAGCGCCGTGTCCAGTATATCACTCAAACCTTTGTAGGATTGTTGGTAGGAAGGGGGGTTTTCGTCCACTTCTTCCAGGGACTTCATTTTTTTTTCTTTCCGGATGGCATCGATCATGGTGTGATAAGCTGCTGAAAAAAGGTAGGAACGGACCTTCTCATAAGACACACTATCCGCCTTTACCCACAATTTCTCGAAGGTATCCTGCACAATGTCCCGGGCTTTTTCTTCATCCCGTATATTTTTCAGGATAAAGCGGTACACATTGTCCGAGTGCTCATCCACACATTTGTTGAACTCAGCTGCTGTCATACCATACAATCAAATTCGGATATAGGACGAATATCCAGGGGCAATAGTTACACCCCCGGGTAAAAAATTTACAGGCCGGCATCAGCGTGGGGAAGGTACGCTAATTTTCAAAAATATACAATGGCCTTAAAAATTATTGTATGCTGGTGGCCTTTAATCTTTTTAAGTTTGAAAATCCTGCTATATATTTGCATTTTAAACACGATTGGGGGACCGGATGCCAAAGGATCTGAATAAATGCATTAATTGGCCGGATGCTTGCGGCATATATTATAAAGAGCCCGCCAGGGATACGATCAGGGACAGCATTGGGGTGAGCGATACCGTTGCACCAGGCCAGGTAACCGATACCCCGGATATCCGGCCCGATTCGATTCCACGCGACACCCTTCGGGAGGATCAGCTGTCGCGCCCGGCAGAACTCCCGCCTGATCGGAAAGCAGACAGCGCAGAAGCATTTCAAAGACCCCTAGAGGAAAAGGCTGCTTCCACCACCACAGCCGATGCAGGCACCTCCGCCCCGGCATCTGCCGGAGAAAAAAAAGCAACCGACAGCATCAGCAGCCTGTACGACATACTGGGGGTTACCGAACTGCCCATTGGTCAAAGACTGGAGAATGATCCGGCCCATTATAATTTTCTTTACAGCATTCCCTGCTCCCGACCTGCAGATACAGTACGAACAGAAGAAATTTACATCCCGGCCGGAACATCAGCCCCCTCAGGCCACCCCGATAAAGAGGGTGCCCCTGGCCAGCCCTCTCAAACAAGACAAGCCATTCAGCAGGTGCCGGCCGATGGCATCCATCCCGTGGAAAAACCCGAAAAACCCGTCCCCGACTGGATCACCCTGGTGCTGGCTGGCGCACTTATCCTGATCGGCTGGACCCGCCTGTTCTACAGAAAATACTTTGAAAACCTGATCAGAAGCTTTCATTTCTACAATTACGCCGCTTCCCTCTACCATGGAAAAAATTCCCTCACCCAGCGGGCCGCCTTGCTGTTAAACCTGAACTTTTTTGTTTCCGGTGGCCTGGTGGCTTTGCAGGCTTTTCAAACCAACGGGCTCACACCCGATAATCTGACCGGACCCCAGCTCTGGTTGGCCCTGTCAGGTTTTCTCATCGCCTGGTATGTATGGAATTTCTTAATGATCCACATCATTGGCTTTGTTTTCCTCAGGCAAAATGTATTCCAGGAATATTTCCACAACTACAACCTGTACCGGAAAATGATCGGTCTGGCGCTTTTCCCGGTTGCCGTAGTGGTTCACTTCATCCACCAGCAATACCAGGGGCCCATTCTGATGATCGGGGGCATTGCAGCAGGATTAATCTTTTTAACCCACATAATCAGGGGGTTACAAATTTTCGCCAAAGAAAGGGTTTCTTTATTCTATTTCTTTTTGTATCTTTGTGCTCTTGAATTTTTACCCTTAATAATTGTTTTCGAAGTATTTATCAGGCAATTATCATCCTAGCGACCACCAACCTATCCGGTAAATCCTAAATTGTGTCATATAAGATGAAAATCAAAAAGGTTCTAGTCTCCCAGCCAAAGCCCGAAAACGGCAAATCCCCTTTTTTCGATCTGGCAGAGAAGTATGATTTGCAAGTGGACTTTCGCCCATTCATTCATGTGGAAGGGATTCCCAGCAAAGAATTCCGGAAATCGAGGATCAACATCCTCGACCACACCGCGATCATCTTTAAGAGCAGGAAGGCCATTGATCATTTCTTTCGCATCTGTGAGGAGCTGCGGGTCAACGTGCCGGATTCGATGAAGTATTTCTGCACCAGCGAGGCCACGGCCTTCTACCTGCAAAAATACATTGTATACCGCAAGCGCAAGATATTTTACGGCAACGGCAATTTCAATGATTTATTGGAAATCATCAAGAAGCACAAGAAGGAAAAATTCCTGGTACCTCTTTCCGACAGCCACAAGGAAGAAATACCGCGTAAGCTGGACCGCAACAAGATCAAGTACACCAAGGCTGTATTTTATCGAACCGTATGCAGTGATCTTTCGGATCTTTCGGATGTCAACTACGACATGCTTGTATTCTATAGTCCTTCGGGCATCAAGTCGTTGCTGGAGAATTTCCCGGAGTTCACCCAAAACTCAACCCACATTGCGGCTTTCGGAAACAAGACAATCAAGGCGGTCAAAGATGCGGGCCTGCGCATTGATCTAAAAGCCCCCACCTCCAAGGCGCCATCCATGACGATGGCCATTGAGCAATACCTGAACAATGGAAAATAAGTGATGCCATTTCCCGCGAAAGGTTACCGGTGAGGCTGGTAACCTTTTTTTTTCGTGGGCCGGGCCACCAACAGACCCCTGCCTATGAGCAGATTTCCCAAGAAGGAGCGGCTAAACAGCCAAAAGAGGCTTCAGGAACTGGTAACCCAAGGCCACAGCCTTTATGTGTATCCTTTCAAGGTGCTCTGGTTGGTTTCGGAGGAAGGCCGGGACGATTTCCACCTGCAAATTGCTTTCAGCGTACCGAAAAGAAAATTCAAACGGGCGGTACACCGCAACCGCATCAAACGCAAAATGCGGGAGGCCTTTCGCCTGCAGAAAGACCCCTTTAAGGCTTCCCTGGCTCAAGTCCCACAGACCCTCTCCATTTTGTTGATCTACACCCCCAAAAAAGAGGTGGCTTTTTCAGCCATGAGCGCTGCGGTCGAACAAATGCTGGGCCGGTTAAAAAAAGCCATCCATTCGCAAACACCATAGCCGGCAGGGTTGTTATTATGGCCAAGACCCTTTATTTTTGCCGGGCGATGACAATAAAGCCAACAATTCTTGGTTATCTCTATTAAAACGACTAAAAACAAGACCTGACATGAAGTACATTGCGAAATCAAAAAGATGGATCATTGGCCTCGTTTTGCTGGGGGCGGTGATCATGGTTGGATTCAGCCAGAAGGATGATTTCAAGATCTCCAAAAGCCTTGACATTTATTATTCGCTGTTCAGGGAACTCAACATTTTTTATGTGGACGACATCAATCCACAGAAGTTGGTGGAGACCAGCATTGAGTCGATGCTAGAGAGTCTGGATCCCTATACCAAATACATTCCGGAGAAGGACATGGATGATTTCAAGTTCATGACTACGGGCGACTATGGGGGCATTGGGGCCCTGATCCGAAAGGAAGGCGATTATGCGGTAATCAGTCAGCCCTACAAGGATTTTCCGGCCGATCAGGCGGGATTGCGCACGGGCGATCTCATCAAAGCGATCAATGGTGAATCGATCAAGGGCTGGGAGCTGAAACAGGTCAGCAACAAGCTCAAGGGCATTCCCGACACCGAGGTTGCCATCACCATTGACCGCATGGGCCGTGACGAGCCTCTGGAAAAGCAGGTGGTTCGTAAAGACTTACACATCAACAGCGTGCCCTATTATGGAATGACCAACCCGGAGCAGGGCACCGGTTACATTCGTCTGACCAAGTTCACCCAGGGGTGCGGTCAGGAGGTGCGGGAAGCCTACCAGCAGCTCACCGGGGCCCATCAGGTGAATGCCCTGGTATTGGACCTGCGCAGCAATCCCGGGGGGTTGCTCCAGGAAGCGGTCAATGTGGCCAATGTTTTCATCCCCAAAGGGCAGAAGATCGTCTCGACGAAAGGCCGGGTCGAAAAATGGAACCAAAGCTACCCCACCCAAAAGCAGCCCCTTGACACCAACGTTCGCCTGGTGGTGCTGGTCAACCGCGCCTCGGCTTCAGCCTCCGAGATTGTGGCCGGTGCCGTGCAGGATTTGGACCGTGGAGTCGTCGTAGGGCGCCGAACCTTCGGCAAAGGCCTGGTACAAGCCACCCGGCCGTTAAGCTACAACTCCAAGCTGAAGGTCACCACCGCCAAATACTATATCCCCAGTGGCCGTTGCATTCAGGCCAAGGATTACTCCAACCGCAACGACGACGGCAGCGTTGGCGAAATTCCCGATTCACTCGTGCACCAATTCACCACCCGCCATGGCCGAACCGTATTCGACGGCGGTGGCATCCGTCCCGACGTGGAAGTCGAACAACGCGATTTGAGCAAAATGGAAATAAGCCTGATCACCAAAAACCTGGTCTTTGATTTCGCAACCCAATATGCCCTCAACAACGACACCATCCCCCCGGTGGATGAATATGAGGTCAGCGATGAAACCTTCAACCAGTTCTCTGAATTCCTCCAGGGCAAACAGTGGGATTACACCACCGAAAGCGAGGAAAAGCTGGAAAAACTCATCGAAGTGGCCAAGGAAGAGGATTACTATGCCCAGGCCGAATCCACGCTGAATGAACTCGAGAAAAAGATGGCCCACGACAAACAGCAGGATTTGAAGCGGTATGAAAACTCAATCAAGGAACGCCTCGAACAAGAAATCGCCGGCCGCTACTACTATCAAAAGGGTCAAATCCGTGCCGGCCTGGAGGAAGACAAACAGCTTGAAAAGGCCGTGGAGATCTCCATCGATACCAACTTATACCAGGACATCATCCAGGGGGATTACCCCCGCGACAACATCAAAAATGTGAAAGAATAAGCCCCGTTCCACGTGGAACAAATCAGTGAAACCCCCATTAAGACCCGGAACTACGCGTCCGGGTCTTTTTATACCATGGCCTGTCAAACGGTTTCCACCCCCTTTAGCCACAGCCAACCCTTGGGCTGATTCAACCCTTTCCAAAACTTTGTTCCACGTGGAACAGGAGCACCTTTCGCCCCCTGCATGGTCATTTGCCATACAAAGACAAAATTTCCCACACCCCCTGCTTTACCTTTCACCATCTTTCAGCAGCCGGTCCGCACCTGTTGTATTGCCGGAGACTGAAAAGGACTGCATTCATATGCCCCCAACCCGTGATGGGCCGACAACCTAAAAAAGGCATGCCATCGCCCAAAAAAGCTGAATGCTTTACAAGGCCCGGTATGCCAAACCGAGTAAAATGCAATGTCTTTCCCGGCAAAGGCGTAATGGTTGATGAAGCCAAGGCCATTCTGGCCCATGGCTGTTGAAGCTGCAAAAAAAATCCGCAGCCGATGCCACGGACCAGTTCCCCGGAAAGCAGGTTATTCCATGGAAATGGCCGCAACATGATTCCCTGGAAAAATCGACAGGTTGGGCACGGAATGATTCACAAAATTGTCTTGGGAATGGTTCGCAATAAAGCCCCGGAAAAGGCCCGAGGGTTATTCTTTAAAATGTTCCACAATGGCGCGGGCCCTGGAGGCTCCCACCTCCTCTTCCAGAGTCCGGGCATCGAGTTTGCGCACTTCAGCGACCGATCCGTATTTTTCCAGCAGTTTGCGGGCCGTTTTAGGGCCAATGCCCTGGATCTTCTCCAACTCAGTGCTGGTGAAATGCTGGCTGCGTTTTTGGCGGTGGAACTGTATGCCGAAGCGGTGGGCTTCATCCCTGAGGTGCTGGATGGTCTTAAGGCTGGAGGATTTCTTGTCCAGGTACAGGGGCAGCGAATCGCCCGGAAAAAAGATCTCTTCCAGCCGCTTGGCGATGCCAATGATCACCACCTGGTCCTGTATGCCCAGTTCCTGAAGGGATTCCCGGGCCGCCGAAAGCTGGCCCTTGCCCCCATCGATCACCACCAGCTGGGGCAGCTCATCCCCGTTGTTGATCAACCGTCGGTAACGCCGATAAACCACCTCCTTCATGGAAGCATAATCATCCGGACCGGTCACACTGCGGATATTAAAATGGCGGTATTCCTTGCGCGAAGGTTTGCCGTTGCGGAAAACCACACAGGCAGCTACCGGGTACTGCCCCTGGATATTGGAATTGTCAAAGCATTCAATGTGACGGGGCTGCTGCTCCATCCTTAAATCATGCTGCAACTGCTCCAGCTCCTTGTTCTGTGAAAATTTGGCCCGGATCTTTTCATTGCGCTTCTCCTTCTCAAAATGGTAATATTTGAGGTTTCGCTCAGAAAGCTCCAGCAGCTTCTTCTTGTCGCCTTTCTGGGGAACGGTCATTTTCAGCCCCTGCATGGGATAATCGATCTCAAAGGGCACTACAATTTCACGGCTTTCGCTCTCCAACCGCTGGCGGATATCGGTGATGGCCACCACCAGCAAATCGGCCGGGGTCTCTTCCAGCTTCCGCTTAAGCTCAATGGTATGCGATTGCACGATGCGCCCGGAAACCACTTTCAGATAATTCACATACACCTGCCGGCCCTTCTCCAGGAGCGAAAAAACATCCACGTTGTGAATCCGCGTGTTCACCACCGTCGACCGGCTCTTGTATTTCTCCAGCATCCTGATCTTTTCCTTTACCGACTGCGCTTCCTCAAACTGATGACTGGCGGCATAATCATTCATCAGCTCCCCCATATAATCAATCACCTCCTGGATATCGCCTTTCAAAATGCGTTTGATGTTTTCGATGGAAGCATTGTAGTCGGCTTCCGACTGCAGACCAATGCAGGGCGCCTTGCAGTTGCCCAGGTGATACTCCAGACATTCCTTAAACTTCCCCTTTTGAATGTTCTCCGGGGTCAACTGGTAAGTGCAGGTCCGCAGGGGATACAACCGACGGATCAGTTCCAGCAGCACCCGAACCATGTTGGCCGAAGTATATGGACCAAAGTACAGCGACCCGTCTTTTACCACATTCCGGGTGGAAAAAACACGGGGAAAAGGCTCATTCTTGATACAGATCCAGGGAAAAGTCTTATCATCCTTCAGCTGAACATTATACCGCGGCTGGTATTTTTTGATCAGGTTGTTTTCCAGCAACAGGGCATCCGATTCCGATTCCACCACAATGAACTGGATGTCCTCGATGCGGGAAACCAATATCGCCAAACGATGACTTTCATAACGGCCCTTATTGAAATAGCTGGCCACCCGCTTCTTTAGGTTCTTGGCCTTGCCCACATATATGACTTCCCCATGGCGGTCGAAAAATTGATAAACACCAGGCTTATGGGGTAAAGTGGTGACTTTTTCCGGCATGTCATGTTTCTTTTGCGCCATGATTCCTCATGAAAAATTGAAGGTTTTGCTATTCCAGCCAACGATAGATCAAAGTCAACCATTATGGCATGGCAATCCAACGTATGTAGAAATGTAAAAGCCTGGGTTAAATTCCAAATGCCGGTTGATTGAATCGCTATTTGCGTTTCTTTTAAGTCAGCTGATGTTAATAAAGACTACTTTGTTTCCACCATCCAGGCTTCAAGCTGCAAGGCTAAAAATAAATTCAAAAAGCTTTTAGGTATAATTTTCAATAAAATTCAATCAGCAAGCATAATCAAAACAACAGAGTCGCGCATAAAGCATGCGGATATGATGACGAACGGGCCGGATCATCAGTTGAGCTTTAGGTAGAGTTTTAATTACAACACGCAAACCAAGCTTCACCCAACAGAGTAATATCATTTAATAATGGCCGGCCAGTTAAAACCCTCAGCCTTCATTCTTATGCATAAAGGCTGATCGGTTTAAACCGCCCCACATCAAAAAGCCCCTTATCGGTAATCTTCATTTCCGGTATCACCGGCAGGGCCATAAAAGAGAGGGTCATAAAGGGTGAAGCAAGGCTGCAGCCCATCTTGCGGGTCAAATCAGACAGCTTTTTGTACCGGTCGATCACTTGTTGACCGGTCTGATGGGTCATCAACCCGGCAATTTCAAGCGGCAGTCTCTGCCAGGTATTGCCGTCAGTGGCGACAAGGCCGCCGTTCTGATCAATAAGTTGATTGATGAGCTGGGAGATGGTTTCGTCATCGGTTCCAACCACCATCAGATTGTGGCTGTCATGGGCAATGCTTGTACCGAGGGCCCCATGCTTAAACCCAAAATTTTTGATGAATCCCACAGCCGGAGATTGACGGTGATAGCGATTGATTACAGCCACCTTCAATATATCGCGCCCGGGATCACCCGTCAGGTAACCTTCTTTTTCCGGCAGGGACTCCACAGAAGAGGTGGTATAGAGCTCATGGTCCTGGGCATGGATGACACGCACCTTTGAGGACTGGGCCGGCACCTTAAAATCAGCAGCGGTCGTTTTGCGGGCATTCATGACATTGGGCGCTTCACCGCTTTCGGGCTCAAACAAAACATCCCTCCCGTCGAAAACCAGATCGCCGTTGATAAAAACGCTTTCCAGGTTGAAGGTGTCGGGATGATCGATCAAAATAAAATCAGCCGGATCGCCTTCCTGCAACAATCCAATGTCCAGTCCGTAATGGCGCACGGGATTGATGGTAGCGGCCTTCAGCAGGTGGTAAAAGTTCAACCCGTATTTAAGTCCTTTTTTAAGGAGGGCATTGATATGGCCGGCCATCAAATCATCCGGATGGCGGTCGTCAGAGCAAAGCATCACCTGGTTGGGATACTGATCAATCAATGGATAAAGGGCATCAAAATTACGGGCGGCACTCCCCTCGCGGATTTGTATGGTCATTCCTGCCCGGATCTTTTCCAGGGCTTCCTCATAAGTGCTGCATTCATGTTCGGTGGAAATGCCGGCCCCGACATATTTCTTCAGGTCGTTGCCCCGCAACCCCGGGGCATGTCCATCTATGGGCTTATGGTTTTGCTGGGCGGCCCCGATTTTAAGCATCACCTCTTCATCTTCCTGCAAGACCCCGGGAAAATTCATCATCTCAGACAGATATTTGAAACGGCTGTCCTGGAGCATCTCTTCCACAACGCCACTGTCTAAAACGGCCCCGGAGGTCTCAAAAGGGGTGGACGGGACACAAGAGGGCACACCGAAGTTAAACTTCATGGGCACCCGGTTGCCACTCTCCACCATGAATTCAATGCCTTTTCTTCCCAGGACATTGGCAATCTCATGGGGATCGGAAACAGTACCCACCGTGCCATGGATGACGGCCAGGCGGGCAAACTGTTCAGGCGATAGCATGCTGCTTTCAATGTGCACATGGCTATCGACCAATCCAGGCAAGATATAAAAAGAATCGGAGGGTTGCTGAAGCCGCTCAATTTTACTGATTTTGTTGCCCTGAATGTGTACCCGGGCCGGAATATTTTGATGGCCCAGGATATCGACCAAATAACCTTCTACTGTACTGGTTGTCATATCACAAAAATTTATGTTCCACGTGGAACGTTTATCGTCCAAAATGAATCAACAACACACTGATGTCAGAAGGGGAAACCCCGCTGATGCGTGAAGCCTGTCCAATTGTACGGGGTTTGACCCGGTTGAGTTTCTGCCGGGCTTCAAAGGATAACGATTGCAGCTTGTCGTAATTGAAGTCGGGGCCGATGCGCAGATGTTCCAAACGGTTCAGTTTACCGGCGATTTCTTTTTCCCGGTCAATATACCCGCTGTATTTGATCAGGATCTCGGCGGCTTCCATGATCTCATCCCTCCTTCCGGGCAGGCGTTCATATATGCTGTGCAACCCGGGAACATGTTCAATGAGTTGATAAATGTTGACCTGAGGCCTCAGCAGAATGTCAACCAGTTTGCGTTTTTGTTTGATTTCAGAGGTATCCAGATTTTTTAGCAAGGGATTGATCTCTTCAGGTGAAGTGCTGTGTTGGCGGATGAACGAAAGGACATGGTCACGGTGCTGTACCTTCCCGGTGAGCAAATCATAACGGTATTGGCTGGCCAGGCCCAGGTTATAACTTAATTCAGTAAGGCGAACATCGGCATTGTCCTGTCGCAGCATCAGGCGGTATTCGGCCCGCGAGGTGAACATGCGGTAAGGCTCATCCACCCCTTTGGTGATCAGATCATCAATCAATACACCAATGTAGGCCTGATCGCGATTTAAGATGAACTCCTGCAGATCGTTCACCTTCTGATGGGCATTGATGCCTGCAATGATGCCCTGGGCGCCGGCTTCTTCATACCCGGTGGTGCCATTGACCTGACCGGCCAAAAAGAGGTTGCTGATCTTCTTGGTTTCCATGGTATACTGCAGCTGAGTCGGCGAAAAATAATCGTACTCAATGGCATAACCGGGCCGGAAAATTTTGGCGTTTTCAAATCCCGGCAAGTTGCGTATGCCTTCATACTGAACTTCCCAGGGCAAGGATGAAGAAAAGCCATTAAGATAACATTCAACCGTATGCTCCCCTTCCGGCTCAAGGAACAACTGGTGGGAATTTCTTTCCGAAAAGGTGACAATCTTATCTTCAATGCTCGGACAGTAGCGCGGTCCGATGCTGTCGATGGTGCCATTGAACATCGGCGACTGATCAAACCCCTTCTCTAAAATGCCATGCACATTGCGGTCGGTAAAGGTGATGTAGCAGCTGCGTTCGTGTTCGAGTACCCCCTCAAGGGGCATAAAGGAAAACTGCCCGGGTTTGTCATCGCCCGGTTGCTCACGCAGTTGACTGTAGTCGATGGTCCGCCCGTCGATCCGGGCAGGGGTTCCGGTTTTCATGCGCCCGGTTTCAAATCCATGGGCCAAAAGCTGACCGGAAAGGCCTTTGGCAGCAGCTTCACCTGCCCGACCCCCTTCGATTTGGGTCGAACCAATATGCATCAGGCCGTTCAAAAAGGTACCGGCCGTTACAATAACGGTTTTCCCGTGGAAGGATATGCCCAGGTCGGTGACCACTCCATAAACGGTATCATTTTTGATCAACAGCCGTTCTACCTTGTCCTGCCAGAAATCCAGGTTGGGGATGCGCTCCAGTTGTTCGCGCCATTTCCGCGAAAACTTCATCCGGTCGCATTGTGCCCGGGGACTCCACATAGCTGGGCCCTTGCTCCGGTTCAGCATCCTGAACTGGATCATGCTCTGATCCGTTACAACACCACTGTATCCACCCAGAGCATCCAACTCACGTATGATCTGTCCCTTGGCAATGCCACCCATGGCAGGATTGCATGACATCTGGGCAATCTTCGTCATGTCCATGGTGATCAGCAAAACCCGTGATCCGAGGTTGGCTGCGGCTGCAGCTGCCTCGCTTCCGGCATGTCCGGCACCCACTACTATTACATCATATGTCGGATTCATAGTACTCCTTTATTTTCGCAACAAGTTAGAACCGCATCAGGTTCTCTACCAAATGGCAAAATTAATACAATCGGGTGAAAAAAGAAGAAGAAGAATGAAGGAAGAAGTAAGGAGTAAGGGAGTAGGGAGTGAGAAAGTAAGGAGTAGGCAGTAGGGAGTAAGGAGAAGTAGGCAGTAGGGAGTAAGGAGAAGTAGGGAGTAAGGGAGTAGGGAGTGAAGAAGTAAAGAAGTAGGTAGTAGGGAGAAGTAGGGAGTGAGGAAGTAAGGAGTAAGGGAGTAAAGAGTAGGGAGTAGGCAGTAGGGAGTAGGGAGGAAGATGTTCACTCAATTGGGTAAACTTTGTTAAAAGACAACACAGCGGTAAAGGGGTGCCGTGAAAGCTTCAAGATTAAAGGGCGTTAAGACCTTAAAAAAAGCGCCAGAAGAAAAAGCCGGGGGATTAAATCAATAATTGCGGTGGAAGTAGTCAATATACCAGTCTTCGCGGGCGCGCATGGCAGCCTTCTCGTCGGAGGTTTTGTCATGATAGCCCACCAGGTGCAACACACCATGTACCGCTACGCGAACCACTTCATCGGTGAAAGTGGCGTTAAATGCCTCAGAATTTTCACTGACTTTGTCCAGACTGATGAAAACATCCCCTTCAACCACTTCCCCGTTATCATAATGAAAAGCAATGACATCGGTATAATAATCGTGGTCCAGGTACTTGCGGTTTAATTCCAAAATTTCCTCATTGGTGGTGAAGACAACATTGATGTCGCCCACCTGTTGTTCCTCCTTTTGAACAACAAGGCCTAGTAAATCAATCAGATGATTGTCTTCGGGAAGTTGATAACCAGTGTGGTAGTGATGAATGAGCACCCCCATGATCAGAGCTTAAAACTCATTTGTACCAGGGTACCCTCTTTATAAAACTCCACTTCATCAGCCAGATGCTGCATCAGGTAGATGCCGCGACCGTGGATGTTTTCAATGTTTTCAGGTTTGGTCGGATCAGGAAGGTTCGTGTAGTCAAACCCATCGCCCTGGTCTTCCACCTGGATGAAAATATTCTCATCATCCATACTGAAACTGAGAAAAACCTTCTTGTTAACGTCCTCTTTGTTTCCGTGTACAATGGAGTTGTTGACAGCTTCGACGGTAGCTATGAGAATTTTTCCATATATATCGCTATGGATCTCATTCTCCTCTGAAAATTCGTCGACAAACTTCTCGACTTCGTTTATGTTGTCTATTTTAGATTCGATGTCAATACGTTTCTCCATATGTTTATGGATTGTATGAATATTTATACTGTAAATTTAATGATTTGTTACAATTTAAAGGAACAAATTTGAACATTTCAATGACAAATTTGCCTTATTCAAGCCACTTTTCAGGGTTCAGCTTTTGGTTTTCGTGGTATATCTCAAGGTGAAGGACGTTTTTATTGCTTTCCTGGTCATTGTAAACCTGACCGATGACCTGACCCTTGGCAATGCGATCGCCAGGCTCCACATTGACATCCACCAGGTTAGAATAGACGGACAGGTAATTGCCGTGGCGCACGATTACAGTAAGGTTGGCCCCGGGAATGGAAACAACCCGCCGGGCAATTCCATCAAAAAGACACTTGACCTTGGAATGCCGGGTAGTGCTTATATCCACTCCGTTGTTGTTGAGTTTGACACCTTCCAGCACCGGATGGCCGTGTTCACCAAACTCCTGGGTGATGATGCCATTGGTAATAGGCCAGGGCAGTGAGCCCTTGTTCTTTTCAAAAGCCGCGGAAATTCTTTTCTGGGACTCTGAAAGATCACTCCACACATTGGTTTCTTCCTTCTCCTCCTCAATAATCCGTTGGATCTCCTCCTCCAGTTGAGCAATCATCTTTTTCTTACTGGTAATGTCTTTCCTGAGTTCCTCCTCTTTCTCTTTTAAATTCCCAATTTTCTTGCGAACCTGCCTTTTTTCATACCGGAGTTTATATTTCTCCGATTGCTTCTGGCTAAGGATCGCCTTTTTGTCATTTTTCAGGCTCTTAAATTCCTGTATCTTATATTCGAGCTTTTCCGCTTTGGCTTTGATCTTACTGGCCTGGTTCCGCCGGTACTTGGCATATTGATGGAGGTATTTATACCGTTTGTAGGCCTGGTTGAAGCTTTCCGAGCTCAACAGAAACATCAGCCGGTCAAATCCTTTGTGATGTTTGTAGGCTGCCTTGATGATGCGGGCATACTGATCTTTGAGTTTCTTCAGGTCGCTCTGCAGTTTTTTCTTGGCCTTCTGGTTCACCCGTATCTGCTGCTCGATGTTGTCAATTTGCTGATTGAGGTTGTTGATGAGGTCATCCCGCAGATCAATCCTTTTTTGCAAAACATACAGCTCATTCATGGTCGATTTCCGGGAAGCTTTTGTTTCGTCGAGGATATCATTGGCGGTCTGAATTTCCTGCTCATTTTGGGCAATCTTCTCCCGCAGTTCCTGTTTGGTCTGCGCCTGAAGGACAGGAACAGCTAAGAAAACCATGGCACTTATCAGCAGCAATTTTTTCATCATCAATATCGAATTGATTTATAGGAAGAGGGGATCCCCAAATCCATCTCCACCGATTTTTGCACAATATAGCGGTTCAGGTCCAGTTCAAGGGTCCGCTCATGCTGCTCTTTCTGATAAACAACCTTTACCTTTTCGGGAAAATGATACGCCCCTTCCTCTTGATACGATTGATACCTGATCTTTAGTTTTTCCACGGCATTTTTTCTGTAAAAAACCAGATAGGAGGGCTTTACAATATCGGGGTATATCCATCCGTAAAAATCCATCAGGCGGCTTTTACGGGGAGCGGCAAAAGTGCCCAGATACATCTCCTTATTGGTGCTGTCCTGATAGGTACGGGGATTGGGCATCCGCCGGTTGCGGAAGCCATCGGGAATATTACCGGTGAAGAGGGTCTGCAGGACCTGGAAATCAAATTCGATGGGCAGCTTCCCGGCCAGCTTTTTGTAATCGGCAAAGTGTACCGCTTTATTTCGCCGGTCCACCATGGTTACGCTGTCGGGGGTATATAAAATGCGGCTGACTTCTATGCCAAGGGGTGCGCGAAGAGAAAGCAGTATGGCCCGGCCGGGTGAAATCTTGATGGCCCCTGAAAGATTGGCCGACTGACCAGGCTGCTGGTAACTGATGTCAATATTTTTAATGACGAGGGCATCGGCATCGGCACGGTGCTCCAGGGCAGCGTTGTACCGCCCTGAGGCGGATTCAGGTAAATCCCGACTAAATTCCGTCAGGCGTTGGGTGGGCCCACACCCTGCCATGAGCACAATCAGTAAAACCGGTAAAAAATATTTGGTCTTCATGGTGTTTCTTTTCAACCGCCAATCATAACCCAAAGAAAAGTACATATCCACCCACAAATGCTCCTGGTTCCCCACCAGGACAACCATGGCAGATTTTGTTGATTAAAGGGCTATTCCTAAAGCCTTCAATATGGATGGCTATTGAACGGTTACTTTTGATACCCTCAATCTACATAGCCATCGGCTGGTAAATTCCAAAGCCCTCCAACCATATAATATAGCCATCGGCTAATAATTTCCAAAGCCCTCCAATCATATAATCAGCGGCGATAATTTCCATTACCCTTAATCTCCCCATCAGGCGGCCACTTTTTCCCGCTCCCTGTTATCTGATAATCATTCATAATGTTATAATTCCTATGGCCATCCGGTGTCTATCCAGGTACCTTGTATTTTAATGGCCGCCGGGGCTTTATTTTCTAATCCCCTTAATCCTTATGGCCATCGGGCGGCAATTGTTGATGATCAATCTTGTATTGAATCTGATCAGAACGATTGCCCAGACTTTGCGATTTCTCCCACTGCTCGACAGCCTGATTCACATTGCCGGTCTTGAACAGGATATCCCCGTAATGCTCTACCACATCTGCATCATCAAACCCGCCGAACTTAATGGCTTTTTGAATGTATTGACGCGCCCTGCCATATTTACCTTTCTTATAGAGTACCCAGGCATAGGTGTCCAGGTATATGGCATCTTCCGGTTTCTTTTTGATGACCTTCTTTATATACCGTTCAGCGCGGTTGAGCAGTGTATCCTGCTGAGAAAGGTAATAACTGTAGTTATTGAGCACCATGATGTTATCCGGGTCCTTCTTCAGCACCCGATCATAATGTTTCCATGTTTTCGGGTAATTGCCCTTTTTGTAGTAGGCTTCAGCAAGATGAATATCAAACTGAGTCTTCATCTCGTTGTCATTGCCGACATAGGACAATCCCTCATTTAGCAGTTTGAGGGCCGAATCGGCTTTGTTCAGCTGGTTGGCACCAATACCGGTGAGCAGGTAGATCCGCGGACGATTGGGATAACGGTCAATGGCCTTTTGCCCAAACCGGTACATGTTTTTAAACTGAGAAGTGATGCTGTAGACCGATAACAACTGGTCCCAGTATATGTACTGGCTGTGTTCCTGCTCGGCCAGGGTCTTTAAATGCTCAATGGATGAACGGTACTCCTGGCGCTTTAAATAATAATCGGCATAAAGGGCATGCACTTCATTGCGGTTAGCATGATATTTGGAAAGCGAGTCCAATGCCGCACCGATATCACTTTGATACTTGTTCAACCGATCCTGGTCCTGGATGAATTTCATCAACATCAGCATCTTGTCGCGGTAGTCAATATTGGGGTTTGGAATCACCTGCTTTCGCAGCAGTTCCAGTGCCCGGTCATATTTTTGTTGCTGGTTATAATATTTCACCAGGGAAAGCTGGCCAAGGTTGTTGGTGCTGTCCAGGGAAAAGAGCTTATCATACATCTGATCGGCTTTGTCATACTCTTCAAAACTGGCGTATAGCTCAGCCAGCATACCGATATATCGGGTATTGTCAGGATAATGGTCCACCAGTTTTTGTACCTCTTCCACGGCTTTCTCTTTGTTTCCAAGGCGGGTGTAGATCATCTTCTTAAGCACCGCGAGCTGACGATTAAATCCCACCTGCCCTTCAATCCGGTCATAATACCTGAGGGCCTCCTCGTAGTTGTCTTGCCGCTGATTTAACCGGGCCAGGCGAAACAATATATCAAGGTCCTCCACGCGTTGTGTTTCTGCAATGTATTCATATTGCATCAGGGCGCTGTCCTGGTTATTGGCTTCCAGGTGAAGGTTAGCCAGGTGTAGGCGGTACCATTTGTTGTCCGGACCATACTGAACAGCTTTTTTCGCATAATCAAGCGCCTGCCGGTTCTCGCTGATTTTTTTGGCAATCATTGACATCTGGTAATACGGATCGGGCGCGTGGGGATGGAGTTTGCTGCACTCTTCAAAAAGCTGCAACGCCTCGCTGGATTGTCCCAACAACCGAAGCTTGGTGGCTTCTACAAATTTGAACTCGTATTCAATTTGCTTCTCATCTGAAAGCTCACGTAGGGCTGAATCGCCCTCAAGCACCATTCCGGATGAACGCTCCGCGGGCTCATCCTTCTGAGAAGTTCCGGTTTTTTGAAAGGTAGAACAAGCCGACGTGACTATAAAAAAGCCAAGGGCCAGTAGACCGATGATCCTGCCGGGATGATATTTGCCTGATAAATCCATAATGCTGCGTTCCAAATAGCTTATATTTAATTTAAAAGGGAAGGTTCCATGAGCAATGGGTTTTACCAGAGGCCTTTACCTCTTTATTGTTTTGATAATCACCTCCATGTAGTTAATGTTCCACATGGAACCTCCAGGGTATATATTGTGTCTGTATTCTAAAAGAAGGTTGACCATTAAATTTGTAGGCTAATGATTAATGAACAATTAAATAATGATCCCCTTCACCATCGCAACGAACATTTAGCGTTTAATAAAACTAAACCAATGATCTTCCTTTTCAATCGCCGATTGAATAAAAGACATTTATTACAATCAACCACATTTGGATTTAACCCATATGGTTTACCCCTATTCCCGCAACGAGGCGTATCAAAAGACCTGATGGGGGCAGGGGGATTAACCCAAAGCAGGTTCTCTTCTTCAACCGGTATGTTACAACTTGATGTCCGTATAATCACCCACGCTCAGATCGGTGGGGTTGCCCTCAATATTAACGTGATTGCCTACCATAGAGTTTTCAGCGTTAACACCTTTTAACACAGATTCCGATTGAATCACAGAGTTATTTATTAACGCATTATCAATTTCGGTATTATCCCCGATCGATACATAAGGTCCGATGACGGAATTATTTATGGAAACATTTTCCCCGATGAAGCAGGGCTCGATCACGAGGCTGTTTTGGATGCGGGCCGAATCCGACCGCAGGTCCTGCCGATCCATATATTTGAGGATCTCCTGGTTGGTGGACACGGTAGCATTCTTGTTGCCACAATCGTACCATTGATCGACCACAGAGGTGGTGAAGCGCTGGCCCTTATCCCTCATGTTTTCCAGGGCATCGGTCAGCTGATATTCGCCGTTGCCCATGATGCGGTGCTCCATCAGGTACTCAATTTCATTTTTGAGCACCTCACCTTCACGGAAATAATAAACGCCAATGATGGCTTCGTCGGAGACAGGGGTAGAAGGTTTCTCGTAAAAGCCGTCCACAATGCCTTCACCATCCTTCTTAACCACACCAAAAGCGCTGGGATCTTCCACCCTTTTGGTCCATATAATGCCGTCGGAAGCGGTATCGAGTTTAAACTGGGCTTTGAAAAGGGTATCGGAAAAGGCAACAATGACTTTGCCATTGAGCGAGTCGGACGCACAATGCACCGCATGCGCCGTTCCCAGGGCGGTGGTTTGATAGGAAATTTTGGGTTTTGCTCCCAGCTCCCTGGCGAGGGCCTTGAGTTCTTCTTCAACGTGATCGCCAAAATCGCCGATAACAAAATTAATCTCTTCAATCGGCTCATCCAGTACATCCTTGATCTCGTAGAGCAAATGGTTGACGATGGTTTTGCCGGCAATCTTGATTAGGGGTTTGGGCGTTGTCAGGGTATGTGGCCGCATGCGTTTGCCCTTGCCGGCCATCGGAATGATAATTTTCATGGTGTTTTAAATTAGTGGGTTCCGGTATGTCCAAAGCCGCCTTCCGAACGAGGGGTTTCGTTGATTTGACAGACTTCTTCCAGTTCGATTTTTTCGATCCGCGATATCACCATCTGGCAAATCCTTTCGCCGGAGGTTATTTCCACATTTTCGTTGGAAAGGTTGATGGCGATGATGCCAATCTCCCCCCGATAGTCGGCATCGATGGTGCCGGGCGTGTTCAGCACGGTGATGCCTTTTTTAAGGGTCAGCCCGCTGCGTGGCCTGATTTGAGCTTCATATCCCGGAGGCAGTTCAATGTACAGGCCGGTGGGGACCAAAGTGCGCTCCAGGGGCTTTAACAGCACCGGTTCTTCGATGTTGGCCCGCAAATCAAGTCCGGATGACCACTCCGTACTGTATTCCGGCAAAGGATTCTTTGAGGTGTTGATGATGCGTACTTTCATATTCGATGATTTTTTTATACCCCGCTTAGCGGGGTAATCATTTTTCTGACCCCGCTAAGCGGGGGTAGTGATTTTCCTCTGACCCCGCTAAGCGGGGTTGCCATTCTTTTGACCCCGCTTAGCGGGGGTAGTTTTTTTTCCGACCCCGCTAAGCGGGGTCCTGTCATTTTACCTTTTAAAAAATTCCCGCACATCTTCCAGGCGGATCTTTTCCCGTGTGAAAACGACCCCGATAAATGCAAACAAAAATAAGGAATTAATAAGATATTTGAAGAATGTGCCGGGATAATGTATGTACTTTGTTGCAAAAAAGATGCCCAGAGCAATGGCGATGTATACAAAAATTGAACCAACCGGATAGGGGATGCGGTAATGCCGCCGGCCCATAAAGTAAGAAATGACCATCATGGAAAAATAACAGATCAGTGTCGCCCAGGCAGCACCTTCATACCCATAAACGGGCACCAGCAAAAAGTTCATCGATAAGGTAATACCAGCACCAACCAGGGCAATGACAGCACCATAACGCGTCAGATTCGAAAGCTTATACCATATGGAAAGGTTGTAATTGACCCCGAGGAAAAGGTTCGCCATCAATATGATCGGTACGATATGTAACCCTACATGGTGCTTTTGCGCGATGAACCATTTGAAAATATCCAGGTACAGCAATACCCCCAGGAAAATCAACAGTCCGAAGATGGTGAAAAATTTCATCACCCGCGCATAAACCTCGCGGGCGTCATAATCCTTCATCTTAGAAAAGTAAAAGGGTTCAGCGGCATATCGAAACATCTGAATGAAGATGGTCATCAGCATACCCAGCTTGTAGTTGGCCCCGTAAATGCCCAACTGCCTCATGGGTTGCTCGGAATCGGGTACCAATTGCTTAATCAGCTCTTTGTCGGCCACTTCATTGATGGTGCCAGCCAAGCCGACCACCAATAGCGGCATGGAATATTTGAGTACCCGTTTGAGCAATGCCCGGTCAACCAGCCTGACTGAAATATTGACTTCAGGTAGTAAAAGAACCAGGGTGAGAAAACTGGCCATCAAATTCGATAAAAACACATAACCTACCCCGATGGAGGGATCATAAAGGGCCGCTACAAAACCAAATCCTTCCTTTTTAAGCAACCAGGGGAAAAGGATGAAGAATATGAAATTGAACAAGAGGTTGACCAGGACATTAAAAATCTTGAGGTAACCGAATTTCTTGGCTTTGTTCTCATACCGGAGTTTGGCAAAAGGCACGGCTGAAAAAGCATCAATGGCAACCACAAGAGAGAAAAGCACAATCAGGTATTCCCGGTTGGGATATTCAAGTATACGGGCAATGGAAGGGTTGAATATCAACACCACGGCAATAAACATCACCGATGTGGTGAACAGCGAGGCCATGATGGTTGAATAGACCCGACCGGGATCGTTTTCTGACTTGGTAAACTTAAAGTAACCCGTTTCCAAACCGTAGGTGAGCAGTATCAGCAGAAACACCACATAGGCGTACAAGTTGGTGACAATGCCATATTGTTCAACCGTAAAAATGTTGGTGTAAAAGGGGGTTAAAACAACGTAGTTGAGAAAACGCGGCACAATGGTGCCAAGCCCGTAAAGTGCTGTTTGTCCTGCTAATCGTTTATACTGCTGCAAAAGCGTTTATTTTATACCCTGTTCATTGAATAAAATAAAGCCGAAATTAAAAAGAAAATAAAAATTTTTATTGCGCTTTTCATAATAGTTTACGGTGAGGCTGGCCGGGCCAAAAACCGTATGGTAAACCACCGATCCGCTGTACATGGTATGATAGTGGGATAAACGCTGGCCATAGGCGGCGGATTTATCGGGCTGCTCCATGATTTTTTTATAGGGATAGAAAAGGTGCCCCGAAGCGCGCAACTGAAATTTTTCATTGAACTCCAATACAGGCTTGATTCCACCGGCCAGATAATGGTTAGAAATATAATTGGGCAAATACAGTGTTTTGCTATGGGGTATGGGATTGTAATTGGAAGCATGCAACAGGGTGGCATAGTAATTGGAAAAAAATTCGCGGTTGGAATAGTTGCCCTGCATCTGCAGCCCCAAATTAAACCTTTTGCTGACATCCAGGTAAGTTTCATACTGGAAGTGAAAATTGAACCAGCTGTGCTGGTTGGTGGCGCGGGTGGTTTGATAGGTATTGCTCCCCGGTGTATATTCTTCCTTTCCCCGCACATAAGAAAGTTTGGCCTGGAACATATTGCCTTCGCTGGGATATTGCCGGTAATTCAACGTGTTCATATCATAAGCAATGAAGGCCGAGAGGTAATTAAAGTCGGTAATTTCGGCCGTATCGCTCTTCCGGAATTTGTCCTCCAGGTAATATTCCGAAGTGGTATTGCCCAGGTTGATGCCCGTTTTAAAGATCCCATTGTAACTAGAGGGCAGACCGATCTCCCCTTTGAAGAAATGGTCGCTATAAATCAGGTAGGCAGGCCTGACATCCTCAAAAAAGGGTTCATTGGATCCGCTGAAATAATCCCAGCGGTTCAGTACAAAAGCCGACCGCAAATAAAACTCGGGAGAATAGGGAAAATCGATGCGTCCTTCCAGTTTGGCTGAACTGTATAGCCGGCCATAATATACATTGGCCAGCAGCCGCTTGGAGTATTGACCCAGGTGATTGTAACGGACCATACCAAAACCCTGGTTGATGCTGCTCGAGGATATGTTGCCCCCGATGCTCGTCTGAAAACGGCTCTCCTGGTCAATATTCAGGGTCAGGTTGAAATACCCGCTGGTCGAATCGTATTGGGCCACCGGGTAGATTGTGCTGATGTTGTCGTCGGAAAGCAGCTTAAAATAATTGTTCTTGAACTCCTCGATTTTGAAACTCTGACGGGAGGTGTTCAGATAACGCTTGATATAATTTTTCTGGCTGGTCTCTACCCCCTTGATGCGGGTAGCTCCAAACCTGAGCTTCGGCAATTTTTCCCGGAAATCATCACGGCGTTGCTGAACCACCTCTTTCGGCCGCCGGGCAGGTATTTTTTGCATCAGGCTGTCAAGGTTGCGCAATGTGGTGCGATAACCCTTATCAATGATTTGTTGTGCCCGCTGGAAATTAAACAGGTTGGTCGAATCCATGTTGATATCTATGAGGTAACCTGTGGAGTCCGGCAGCTGATAATCGGTATTGCCGAGGAAAACGTTTTGCACCTGGAGCAGGATATCGTCCGTTTCGGGCCGCGGTGCATTTTTGGCCGTTTTGCTGCCAATCAGGTAATCCGGGTTAAAATCTTTCTGGACTACATCGGCCGGAAAATTGTTTTTCATGCCCCCGTCAAAATAGACGATGCTATCTGACTCCAATGGCCGGTAATAAAAGGGAAAAGTCATGGATGCGCGGATAGCCCTGGCCAGGCTTCCCTCTTTAAATACCACTTCTTTGTTGTGGGTGATATCAGTAGCCACACAACGAAAGGGCACGAAAAGCCGGTCGAAATCATTGTTGGCCCGGGCATTGGCCGGGGCCATATAACGCAGAAAATGAAAATCCATCAGGTGGGTGCTCACCAGGCTGGAAGGGAGCTTGGCCCGTGGCACAGAATCCTCCACTTCAATGTTGAAGGTGAAAAGGGAAGGATACTGATCGTTTTTTTTGAAATGGTAAATGTATTTCTCGGGAACAATGCCATTGGCCCACCGTACGAACCGGCTCGATGTAGTCAGCTCCTCCATCTCTTCAGGCGAATAGCCGGCGGCATATAGTCCACCAATGATGGCGCCCATCGACGTACCCGCCACATAGTCGATGGCTACATCATTCTCCTCCAGGGCTTTAATAACGCCAATATGGGCCAGTCCTTTGGCGCCTCCTCCGCTCAGGACAAGACCCACCTTCTGATCCTGCCCACTCGCCAGGGTGTGCAACAACAAAAAAACAACCAGGATAAAAAGTTTCCCTCTTTTCATATTGCTGAAATGCCTGTATTTTCCGCTATAAATTTAATCCAGGGACACCATTTGCTCATCACAACAAAGCGGCTTACTACAAAGATACGAATCTCTGTTTGCAATGCGGGTTAAAAAGTGTTAAGCTTTTACACCTCGGATTGTATATGAATCCCACCGGCCCGGATGCGTCGGGGGCGTTAAAAATGCTAAGTTTTTACACATCATATTGTACATCTATCCCCGGGATCGGATGGCTCAAGAATGTTAAAAAGTGCTAAGCATTCACACCTCAGATTGTACAGGCTTAGTGGCGGGATGATGCGGGATGGTTACTGTAAAGACGGAACCTTCGCCGGCTTCAGATGATACATCTATATGGCCTTCCAGGGCCCGGGTGATCTTCTTGCAGATGCTCAGTCCAATGCCTGTGCCATCGTATAAATGGGTCTGGTTGTTGCTGTTTTTGCGGAATATCTCAAAAATATGTTCCTGCTGTTGGGGGGTCATCCCAATGCCGGTATCGCTCACATAAAATTTAACCGCCGGGGTATCATCCAGGGTCGATAAATGGTATCCAATTTCTATATTGCCCTCATAGGTAAATTTCAAGGCGTTCTCCACCAAATTGCCAAGGATCTGCTTCACCCGGTAAATATCGGTATGCAGGTAAACATCCCGGTCAGGGGCTTCCTTGCTGACTTTGATGCTCAGGTTTTTCTGACGCGTCTCTTTGTGAGCAATGTAATCATTGTACAGCTCATCCATAAAACCGTTGACATTGACCGGCCGGAACTTGAATTTCAGCTCGCCTGATTCCATCTTGGAAATATCGATGATGTTCTCGATGAGTTTGAGCAGGTAGTTGCTGCTGTCATGGATATGCTCCAGCAGCTCGTTTTGTTCCTCTTCGGAAAGGTGCTCTTCCAGCATGATGTTGGTGAATCCGACAATCGCATTCATGGGGGTACGGATCTCATGGCTCATATTTGCCAGGAAAGCACTTTTTAGCCGATCCGACTCCTCGGCCCGTTTCTTGGCAGCCTCCAGGTCGGCGGTTCGCTTATTGACAAGCTCCTCCAGCTGTTGCCGGTGCGACCTCAGTTCTTCGTTTTGTTTCTCGATCTTATGGTTCTGGATGGTGGTGAATTCAATCTGGGTGCGCAGCTCCTCCTGCTGAAATTCGAGTTCACGTGAGCGCGACTGTATCATCCGCCTCAGCTCATCCTTGCGCTTCCGAATATTCCTTTCCCGGTAAATCATAAAAAGCAAAACAACCAACCCGGCAAGAAAAAGATGCAATAAATTGTATTGCGGGTCAGTTAGAAATTCAGGCAGGTTTTGGGTGATGTTGTTCACGGTGAAGAAAGAGCAGAAGGGATGGGCGAAACCCATTAAATCGGGACCGGCAGAAAATTCAAAAACCCCGTTATCCGCCGTAACTCCATTATCCGCTGTCTGGGATGAAATACCCTTGAAATCTTTTTCGGTGACTCCCAGACGATCCGAAGAAGAATAAACATCAGGGGGGTCATGCCAACCGGACCCCTGTAGTGAGAAGGACAGGGTGCAGAGGATGAAAAGTAAATGACTGAATAACAATAAATTGATTCTATAGCGACCGGCTCTCATGATAAATCTTTGAGATAATGCAAGTTAGTGAAGATATCCATAAAAATCAAAAATACGCTAAATTTGCGCCAAAATTTGATGAAAATTTCATACGGATTATTAAATCCGGACTTTTATTTGTCTAAACGGGCAACTGCCTCTGGTCAGACCCTTAATCAGTGCCCATTATTCATTGTCCATTGTTCTTTGCTAATGGCTTATTGATGGAAGACACAGAAAAATACTGGAAACAAATACAGGAGCTGGTTCAACAACAGTTCAGATTGCCGGGCGAGGTATATGATGTCCTTTTTATGGTAGGGGTTCAGGAACTGGGTTACGGATTTCAGCAATTGGATCAGGAAACCAAGACAAAAGTTTTTAATTTTGCTTCGATCTACCTGATGAATTACATGGATGCAGATCAGCGCCGACAAATCCACGAGCGATATCCGGATGAAGCCGAAGCTGAAGAACAGATTTACAAACAAGCCATCATCAATTATTTCAAAGAAAAAAACATCCTATGATGATAGATAAGATCAACGAATACCTGCAGGACATCGAAAATTTCCAGTCAGAAGACCCGGAAGAAATCGAAAATTTCCGCATCAAATACCTGGGCCGCAAAGGGTTGCTCAATGATTTGTTTGATGAGTTCAAACAAATACCCAAGGAAGAAAAGCCGGAAGTGGGCAAAAAGATCAACGAGCTAAAAACCCGTGCCTATGAGAAAGTCAATGAGCTGAAGTCGGAGGTAAGCAGCACTTCCAAAAGGCAGATCGATGACATTACCCGGCCGGGCTATCCCATGGAGACGGGCAGCCGTCATCCCATTTCGCTGACCCGCAAAGAGATTATCAACATCTTTTCCCGCCTGGGTTATACTGTTTCGGAGGGTCCGGAGATAGAGGACAACTGGCACAATTTTTCGGCCCTGAATTTTCCCGAGGAACATCCGGCCCGGGACATGCAGGATACCTTTTTTATCACCCGCAACCCGGATATTCTTTTGCGCACCCACACCTCATCGGTCCAGGTCCGGGAGATGGAGACCATGCAGCCTCCCATCCGCACCATTTCACCGGGAAGGGTCTTCCGCAATGAAGCCATCAGTGCCCGCGCCCATTGCATCTTTCACCAGGTTGAAGGGCTTTACATCGACAAAAATGTTTCCTTTGCCGATCTGAAGCAGACACTTCTTTATTTTGCCAAAGAGATGTTCGGCCCGGAAACGCAGATCCGTTTGCGGCCCTCGTACTTCCCGTTTACCGAACCTTCGGCCGAGATGGACATCTCCTGCACCCTGTGCGGAGGCAAAGGCTGTAAAATTTGTAAGTATACCGGATTCCTGGAGATTCTGGGATGCGGCATGGTTGATCCCAACGTCCTGGAAAGCTCCAACATCGACCCCACCCAATACACCGGCTTTGCTTTCGGCATGGGCATCGAACGCATCGCCCAGCTAAAGTTCGGGGTCAACGACCTACGATTCTACTTCGAGAACGATTTAAGCTTCCTCGGACAGTTCCGCGCCAAAATGTAAAATAAGAGCAATGACGAAATGATTGAGTGATTGAATGCCATCATTTTCCTGCGTAAGGGAAGACATTTACTTCTTCCCTCATTAATTCATTTCCACCTTCTCACCGTTTACCCGGATTTCCGTGGTCATCTCAACGGCTTCTTTATAAACAGCTGTCACTCCGCAATAACGGGTTTCAGAAAGGTTTACTGCTTTCTTGATCTTATCCAGTGGCAGATCCTTTCCTTCAAAATGATAAACCACGTTCATCTTATGATAGTGTTTGGGATGCTCATCGGTTTGATCAGCCTGCACTTCCACATTGAAATCATCCAGCTGAACCCGCATCTTCCGCAATATGGAAATCACGTCCATGGCGGTGCACCCGGCCAATGAAAGCAACATCAGGGGCTTCGGCCGCGGTCCGCGGTCTTCCCCACCAACACTCTCATCGGCATCCAACACGATGCGATGGCCGTTGATTTCACTTTCAAACTGCATTTTTTCCAGATGCTTAAGGCTAATTGAAGTATCCATATACTTAAATATTTAATGGGTTAAAAAATCTTTTTAACAAAATTATATTAATTTTGTTTAATGGTCGAGGGCCTTCATTGAAGATTGGCTCCGGTAATCAATTTTAGCCGGCAGGGTGAAGAATTTGCAAAGTTATAAACGATGAACGGAAATCATTCAACACATTCTACTGATTGCATTGAACGCAACGACACGGTATTTAAGAATCTGACCGACCAGGAGAAGGAAAAGCTGAGGGAAGAGAAAAATTGCCGCCTCTATAAGAAAGGAGCTGAGATCTACCATGAGAGCAGCCGCACCAACGGAATGTACTGCATCAACTCAGGGGTGGTTAAAATTTACAAGACCGGCATTGACGGCAGGGAACAAATCGTCTATTTCGCCAAACCGGGCGACATCATTGGTTACCGTTCCATCCTGAGTGGCGATTTGGCCTGTTCTTCAGCCAAAGCATTGCAGGACAGTGAACTGTGTTTTATCCCCGGTGATTTATTGATATCCCTTATCCGCAGCAATGGCGATTTTGCCCTGGATGTGCTCCAGCAAAGCTGCAAGGAACTGGGTGAAGCCAACTCTTATATCACCGATATCGCACAAAAAACAGTACGTGAACGCCTGGCCGAAGTACTGATCAAACTTAAGGACAATTTTGGCGTGAACGAAAACAATGAACTCGGCATTTCACTGACGCGGGAAGAACTGGCCAATATCGTGGGTACCGCCACCGAATCGGTGATTCGCCTGCTTTCCGAATTCAAACAGGATGAGCTGATCGATCTAAAAGGCCGTAAAATTAAGATCCTCGATACCAAAAAGCTCGAAAAAATCTCCAACGCTTTCGGTTAAAAGTTTTTTCAGCCTAAAATTTATCTAATTGGGGTAACAACTCATCCGCAAACCAACAAAAAAAATCCCGGGCAATTATCAATAAACAAATCGAATAAAGATTGTCATTCGCCATCGTTAATTGGATAGCCTTTACCTCTGTTGATAAGGGCAGCCCTTCGCTACATTGTTTAGTTAGCCCTTTACCTTTGTTAATTAGAGTCTGTCTATAAACTATAATATGAGAAAATACGGGACATTTAGCTTTGTATCCTATAATTTGATTTTTATATTTGATCAAAAACGATGAAAGTATTTGAAGACTTCAAGATACGATTCGAAAAGCCCAACTGGAAGAACGATCCTGAGTTAGGCCTGATAGACACCGTTTTAGAGAAACATCCACACTTGCTTAATATAGTAAAAGAAGATATTGTTGGCCAGGAACCTGCTTCCCGTTTTGGAAGAAAAGACACCCCCAGTATTGAGCAAATTGTAAGGGCGGCTATATACAAAGAGCTGAAAGGACTGAATTACAGAGAACTGGAGTACCACCAAGAAGATTCCCGTATATGTGAATTGTTTGTTAAAATTGATGTATACCGGCCCTATAGCTTTCAAGCTTTCCAAAAGTATATATCACGTATTCAACCTGAAAGTCTTCAACAAATACTGGTTGAACTTAATAAAATCGCTATAAGCGAAGGCCTTGAAGATATAGAAAAGCTTCGACAAGATTCCACAGAGGTTGAAAGCAACATACAATATCCAACCAACAATGCTTTGATCTGGGATTGCATCAGGGAGTCTCACAAACATCTGAAAGATTTATCCGAGCAAATAGGTGGTCTCTCTATCCGGGATTATACCAATGGCGGGAAAAAGACCTATTTCAAAATTAATGTGACCAAGTCCAGGGACAAAAGAGAGGCATTGTTTCAGAAACAGCTCATTACATTTACCAAGAGCATCAATCAAGTATCGAACGTCATAAAAAAAAAGCAAAATTGCGTTGACCTGAAGACCCTGGCAATTTTTGCCAAGCTTGAAAAGCTTCTGCCGGTTATGAATCAGGTATATGATGTAGCCTATCGTAAAGAGATCAAAGGTGAAAAGGTACCTAACCGGGAAAAAGTATTTTCCATATATGAGCAGCATACCGATATTATTATTAAAGGGGGACGCAAGCCTTCATTTGGCCATAAGATCAGCCTGGCCACGGGTAAAAGCAATCTGGTCCTGGATTGCCAGGTACTGAAGGGCAATCCCGCTGACAAAACCCTATATGGTCCTACCCTTGACAGAATTATTGACACATACGGGAAAATACCGCGCGATACTACTGATGATGGCGGATATGCAAGTCTTGGGAACATGGAATATGCCAAAAGCAAAGGTGTTATCAATGTGGTTTTCAATAAGATTGTAGGCAGCTTGAAAAATCAGGTATCAAGCATGAACATGGAAACCCGGCTAAAAAAATGGAGAAGTGGTATAGAAGCTAACATATCCAACATCAAACGTGGTTTCAGGCTCCAGCGGTGTAACTGGAAAGGCTGGGCAAATTTTCAGG
>CAJXLK010000009.1 GCA_913055635.1 uncultured Bacteroidota bacterium | reverse complement strand
GTGCCTGGCCCTTTGACCATCCTTTCCACCTTATCTTAAACATTGCCGTCGGCGGTGATTGGGGAGGTGCTGAAGGAGTCAACGAAGATATTTTTCCCGTACAGATGGAAGTGGACTATGTGCGGGTCTATCAAGAACCGGGAAAATGATATACATTGGATGCCGTAAGGGCCGTGAACCTGTAATTAAGCCTTTTACCTGAAATCTATCATCATGTCTCATATCCATTTTTCAGCTCAGGATTTTTTGCAAAAGGCAAACGACAGGCGCGGTAGTCTTCTGCCCCGTGTTGGCGGGGTAGAAGGTCTTTCGGCATGATTTTAATATAGCAGATAAATCTTTAAAAATATATAGATATGATCAATATGAGAAGAATTTGGTTTGTTCTGATCGCCATGTTTACCAGCTTGGGAGTATTGGCTCAGAGCAGTAAGCATGATGAGATCGCCCAAAAGGTAGATTCAGTGATGAACCGAATGACCCTGGAGGAAAAGATTGGTCAGCTCAACCAGTTGACCGGTGATGGGGAGGTGACCGGCCCGGTGACACTGAACCAGGATTACCAGCAACAGATCCGCCAGGGTATGGTGGGGTCGATGCTCAACGTAAACGGGGCTGAATATACCCGTAAGATCCAGAAGATTGCTGTCGAAGAATCCCGTCTGGGCATCCCCTTGATCTTTGGTTATGACGTGATCCATGGATACAAGACCATATTTCCCGTACCGCTGGGAGAGAGTTCCAGCTGGGATCTGGAGGCCATTGAAAAAGCCTCTCGCATTGCCGCCCGGGAAGCCACCGCCGCGGGTCAGCACTGGACTTTTGCGCCGATGATGGATATATCCCGTGATGCCCGTTGGGGCCGTGTCATGGAAGGTGCTGGTGAGGATCCTTATTATGGGTCGAAGGTAGCCCGCGCGCGCATCCGTGGTTTCCAGGGAGAGGATTTTTCCAAAGCCAATACGATGTTGGCCTGTGCCAAACACTATGTGGGGTATGGGGCTGCCCGGGGCGGCCGGGATTACAATACCGTGGATATGTCCATGCGCCGGTTGCACGAGACTTTCCTTCCCCCTTTCAAGGCTGCCATAGACGAAGGAGTAGCCACCTTCATGTCTTCTTTCAATGAGCTCAACGGGGTCCCGGTTACCGGCAGCAAGGAGCTGGTTCAGGACCTGCTGAAAGATCAATGGGGTTTTGATGGGTTTATCGTTTCCGACTGGGGTTCCATCCAGGAGATGATACCCCACGGGGTGGCCGCCGATAAATATGAAGCCGGTGACCTGGCTATGAATGCCGGCATCGACATGGATATGGAAGGCCATGTGTACATCGAGGAACTGAAAAACCTGCTGAACGATGGCCGGATAAGTGAAGCCCAGATCAACGAAGCGGTTCGCCGAATTTTAACCAAAAAATTTGAACTGGGTCTTTTTGAGGATCCTTATAAATATTGTGACCCGGAAAGGGAAGAGCAGGAGTTGTTAAGTGAAGAAAACCGTGCTTTTGCCCGCAAATCAGCGCAAAAGTCGATGGTGCTGCTCAAAAACGAAGGTGTATTGCCCCTGAGCAAGGATTTGGGAAACATTGCCCTGGTTGGTCCCCTGGTGCAGGCCGATGAAGAGTATATCGGCACCTGGTCGGCCCGCGGCGAAGGCAGGCATGTGGTCAACGTCATGGAAGGCTTCCGCAACAAGCTGGGCGATCAGGCCAGCCTGACCTACGCCAAAGGAGCTTCTTTTACCGGTCAGAGCAAGGAAGGTTTTGATGAGGCCCTGCAAAAAGCCCGCCAGGCCGATGCGGTTGTAGCAGTGGTTGGTGAAAGCGCCATGATGAGTGGCGAAGCACTCTCCCGCATGAACATCGGTTTGCCCGGCCTCCAGCAAGAGCTGGTCCTTGAACTGGCCAAACTGGATAAACCCCTGGTGGTGGTTTTGATGAATGGCCGGCCCCTGGCCATCCCCGAAGTGGATGAAAAGGCCCCGGCCATCCTAGAAGCCTGGCTGCCCGGTACTGAAGGGGGCAACGCCGTGGCCGACATCATCTTTGGCGATTACAACCCTTCCGGGAAACTTACCGCTTCTTTCCCTTATGATGTAGGTCAGGTTCCGGTTCAGTATGAACATAAAAATACTGGCAGGCCTAAAGTGGAAGGCCAGCGATATACCAGCCAATATATTGACGGGCCCAATAAACCCCTCTATCCCTTTGGATATGGATTGAGCTATACCAGCTTCGAATACTCCCGGCCTGTTTTGAACAAGCAACAGATCAATTTTGATGAAACACTCCGCGTGCAGGTCGATGTGAAGAATACAGGAGAAAGGGCCGGAGAGGAAGTCGTGCAGATGTATGTACGCGACCTGGTGGGCAGCGTTACCCGCCCGGTGAAAGAATTGAAGGGCTTCGAGAAAATTGCCCTGGAGCCGGGACAAACGAAAACCGTAACTTTTAAACTCCGGGCCGACGACCTGGCTTTTTATACCCGAGATATGGAATATAAGGCTGAGCCTGGCGAATTCAAGGTCTTTACCGGCTCAAGCTCAGAAGATGTTCAATCAGCCAGCTTTAAACTCAGAAGATGATGAAGAAAACAATCGCCCTGATAATTTTTTTGTTAAGCATGGGCTGCGTTTCTGCGCAGCAGCAGGACTTTCATATGATATGGCAGGATGAGTTCGATGGCCAGGGCCATCCCGATTCTTCCCGCTGGAATTATGAGACGGGAGGAGGTGGTTGGGGCAACAATGAGTTGCAATACTATACGGAAAGGCGCCTGAAAAATGCCCGCCTGGAGGATGGCCGGCTGATCATTGAAGCCCATAAAGAATACTATCAGGGCAATGATTATACTTCAGCCCGGCTAACCACCAAAAATAATGGAGATTGGGTTCATGGGCGGATAGAGGCCAGGGCCAAGCTGCCTTCGGGCACTGGCACCTGGCCTGCTATCTGGATGCTCCCCACCGAATGGATTTATGGCGACGGGGGCTGGCCCGATAACGGAGAAATCGACATCATGGAGCATGTGGGTTATGATGAGGGCATTATTCATGGTACCATCCATACCCATGCCTACAACCATATGGATGGAACTGATAAAGGGGAAACAACTGAAGTGCCCGATGCCACCGAGGCTTTTCACGAGTATGCCATTGAATGGACTCAATCTGAGATCCGCTGGTATGTTGATGATCAGCTGTATTTCACCTTTGAAAATGAAGGTACCGGTTGGCGCGAATGGCCGTTCGATCATCCCTTCCACCTGCTGATGAATATTGCCATCGGCGGAAACTGGGGAGGCATTGAAGGTGTCGACGACAGCATCTTCCCCGTCCAGATGCAGGTGGATTATGTGCGGGTCTATCAAACGGCCGACCAGATTGGTGAGCTCATCAAAGGCCCCGATGAATTAGTGGGCCGGCAGGAGGGTGTATCTTTCTCTACACCCATCAAGGATGCCCAATCCTACCAGTGGAGTGCTCCCGAAGGTGCCGAGATCACAAGTGCCACTGATGAAAGACAGGTTACCGTTGACTGGGGTTGCCAGGGGGGCGAAGTGGCCTGTACCATCGCCACCTCCGATTCGTTATATGAAGCGACTCGCCAGGTTTCTCTCACAGAGCCTCAGATGCAAGGCCCCCGGTTTTATAATGAGAACGACGACCCCATCACGTTTTCCGTTCCTGAGATGACTGAAACCACTTATCAGTGGGAGTTGCCTGAAGGAGGATCCTTTCTCTCAGGAGAAGGAACCCATCTTGTAGAGGTGGACTGGCCTGAGCGTGCCGACAGCATTCGATTGCATATAACCAATGAATGTGGAGAACTTACAATAAGCCATTTCCTCTGGACTCCCGGAACGCAATACCCTTTTCCTGACCCGGAACAACCACACCTGTTGCCCGACACCATTGATCCGACTCATTATGACTATGGCGGAGAAGGAGTAGCTTATCATGACAATTCTTCTGCCAATGAAGGCGATGGCATTCGTCAGGATGAAGGCGTGGACACCGAATCAATGGACCAGGGACACGGTAGCATCGGTTATATCAAACCTGGTGAATGGGTGGAATACGCCATTAAGGTGGAAGAAGAGTTTTCGGCAAAGGTTGTATTGCGGATGGCTTCAGCCGTGAGGACAAATGGTACAGTAGATGTGCTTGTCAACGGAGAAACTGTGGCTTCAGATATACAAGCCCATAATACTGGAGAATGGAACCTGTTTGAAGAATTTGAGTCGAACACCTTCACCCTTTCACCCCAGGATACCCTGTTGCGACTGGAATTTGACAACTATAACTTTAACCTGGGAAGGGTGATTTTTAAGCAAGTGGAAACGGCTTTGGATCAATCCCCGAATGATCCTTCCATAAACCTGTACCCCAATCCTGCCCGTGAGAATTTGCATGTGGCTTCTGAGCATGATATAAAGCGTCTGGAGATATACGAGTTAACCGGTAGATTGATTCATTCGGAAAATTTAACCGGCACAAACCGGAATCACCAATTGAGCCTGAAGACCCTGCCACCCGGCATGTATTTAATACGCATCGATCTGGCGAACCAGGGATCCATCACTCAAAAGATCATAAAAAAGTAGGGGTATGCTCCTTGTGAATGGAGAAAAAAATATACTGACTTTTGTGACAACCCTCCTTGTTATGCTGTTGTTTGCGGGCCATCTTTCTGCGCAAGGATTTTTGAAAACCCGGGGTAAACAGATTGTGAACGGCCAGGGCGAGGAATGCATCCTTAAAGGGATGGGCCTGGGGGGATGGATGTTACAGGAAGGCTATATGCTCAGAACATCTGGTTTTGCGGATACACAGCACGAAATAGAACAGCACATTGCTGAGGTGACCAGTGAGGCGTTTAAAGATCAATTTTATGAAAAGTGGCTGGACAATCACTTCCGGCGGGTTGATCTGGATTCGTTGAAGAGTTGGGGCTTTAACAGTGTACGGGTGGCCATGCACTATCAGTGGTTTACCCCGCCCATTCAGCAAGAACCGGTACAGGGCGAGGTAACCTGGCGTAAAAAAGGTTTCACCATGCTGGATACCCTGCTTAAATGGTGCCGGCAGAATCAAATGTACCTGATCCTGGACCTGCATGCCGCCCCGGGAGGGCAGGGATACAATGCTTCGATCAGCGATTACAACCCGGCTAAACCTTCCCTTTGGGAAAGTGCATTTAACCGGAAGAAAACGGCCGAGCTGTGGAAAAAACTGGCCCAACGCTATGGCGATAATCCCTGGATAGGCGGATATGACCTGATCAATGAAACAAACTGGACTTTTCAGGGCCGCAGGGAAGGAGACAATGCCCGCAATGGTTGCCAGGATACGCAAAATGAACCGTTGCATGATTTGCTGGTGCGCATCACCGATTCCATTCGCACGGTCGACACCCGTCACATCATCTTCATTGAAGGCAACTGCTGGGCCAATAACTTCAGCGGCCTTACCCCACCCTGGGATGACAACATGGTATACAGTTTCCATAAATACTGGAATCCCAATACCACCGAAGCCCTACAACAATTCCTGGATATGCGCAAACAATATAATGTGCCTCTGTGGCTGGGGGAAACAGGTGAAAATTCCAACACCTGGTACACCAATTGCATCCGGCTCCTGGAGAAGCATAACATTGGGTGGGCGTGGTGGCCCGAAAAACAACTGGGCGACCACAACAATCCACTGACCGTAAAGACGCATGCCGGCTATCAGGAATTGCTGGAATACTGGCGGGGCAATGGTTCTAAGCCTTCCATCGGCGAAGCACGCGATGCCCTGATGCAACTGGTGGAAAATTTGAAACTCGAAAACTGCATCTACAACAGGGATGTGATTGATGCCATGTTCCGACAAACCCGCACGACAGCGACAAAACCCTACAAAAAGCATGTCTTTCCGGGTAAAGTTTACGCGGTGGATTACGACCTGGGGCGCCTCCATCAGGCCTACTATGACCGGGATTATTCCAATACAGAGTTTCGTGCACCCACCAACCGGGGCGGGGAGTATCGCAACGACGGCGTGGATATTGAAGCCTGCAGCGATCAAACCACCAACGGATACAACGTGGGCTGGACCGAAAACGGAGAATGGCTTCAATATACCATTGATGTGAAACAGACCGGCTCTTATGCCTTTTCATTCCGGGTGGCCGCAGAAAACAACGGCGGGAGTTTTTACCTGAAGATGGATGGCAACAGACTTGGCGATAAAATAACGGTTCCAGCGACCGGTGGTTATCAGAAATGGGAAACCCTGGAGATGGCTCCTGTACAGCTGACTTCCGGAAAACACACTTTCCGCATTGAAATGGAAACAGGGGGCTTTAACCTGAATTTTTTCCGGGCCCAACCTGCCACCCGGGTTCATTCCCCAGAGAAGGCCGATGAATTGAAATTGTTTTACGCTCAAAATTATATTCGTGTAGCGGTGCCCGAGGCCTGCAAAAGACCAGTCCAGGCCGATGTGGTTGATTTGAAGGGGCGGATTCACCGGCCCAAAATATACAGGAATGAAGAATACATAAAGCTTTCTGTTGTCTCCCTTCAAAAGGGCATATATTTCGTCCGGATCCGGACGAACCGTTATTATGGTACGGCACAGTTTATCGTTTAAGCAGTATGGATCAATTGGGTGGGTTTTATGATGAAGGGGCAAGAAAATTGAATTGCTGGGTCAGTTGAGTGAAAAATTTCTCTTGATTAATCATTATATTTGAGACAGGAAATGAACAAGTAAAATTAAATTTGATATTATGGCCAATAAAAAATCGTACAACAGAGGTTACGTCATTCTCATTGCTGCCATTGCAGCTTTCGGAGGGCTACTTTTCGGATTTGACACGGGTGTGATTTCCGGGGCCTTGCTTTTGATCAAGGATGATCCGGCCCTGATGATAAACGGTATGGAGCAATTGCCCGAGCGTACCCAGGAGTGGATTGTCAGCATTACCGTATTGGGCGCTGCAGTGGGCGCCCTGGGTAGCGGCAGGATTACCGATATCCTGGGCCGCAAAAAGGTGTTGATCATTACCGCTTTCATTTTTGCAGTCGGTTCCATTGGACTGGCCATTGCCGGTTCTGTGACCGAGTTGATTGTATGGAGGTTGATCATCGGTATCGCCATTGGTGTGGCTTCTTATACCGTGCCCCTTTACATCTCGGAGGTTTCTCCAACCCATGCCAGGGGGGCGCTGGTATCGATCAACCAGCTGGCCATTACCGTGGGTATATTTACCTCCTACCTGGTTGATTTGGGTTTTGCCAATTTTGAGGAAGGCTGGCGCTGGATGTTTTTGGTAGGGCTGGTTCCTTCATTGATCCTGGGCATCGGGATGTTTTTCCTGCCCGATACCCCACGCTGGCTGATGAGCCATAAAGGCGAAGACCGGGCCCGCAGAGTATTGGACAAGGTGGGCGAGACGAACAAGGAAGAAGTCTTGCAACAGATTAAGACCAATATCCAGAAGGAAGGTCAGCAACAGGGTTCCTTGAATATCTTCACCTCCAAATGGGTTCGCCCTGCCCTGATCATTGGCGTGGGCATTATGATTTTCCAGCAATTTGTGGGCATCAACACCATCATCTATTATTCGCCCACCATCTTTGAGATGGCCGGGTTTGGCGCTGAAAGTGCCAATGCCGTCTACGATGCCATCCTGCCTTCGCTGCCCATCGGGGCTGTCAATGTGATATTCACCGTGGTATCGATTTATCTGGTTGATCGCTGGGGTCGCAAACCCTTGCTCTACCTGGGTCTGATCGGTATGGTCATTGCCCTGGTGGCCCTGGCCATTGGTTTTACCTTCCATGGTACACTGGGTGGTGATGCCCTGAAATGGATCTCATTTGTCAGCATGATCATTTATATCCCCTTCTTTGCCATTAGCCTTGGACCGATTGCCTGGCTGCTGATATCGGAGGTTTATCCCACCAAGATCCGGGGCCTGGGCATGAGCATCGCCACCATGGTAAACTGGGGAGCCAATTTTGCCGTCGCCAACACCTTCCTTTCCCTGGGTAAGGCCACGACCGGACAAATGCCCAACCCTGCCGGTGAAGGCATGCTGGTGAACCCCGGTGGGGCGTTTTTCATTTATGCGGCCATCGGTATCCTGGCATTGATCTTTGTCTATTCTTATATACCTGAGACCAAAGGCCACTCGCTGGAGAAGATCGAGGAACACTTCCTGGCAGGCAAGCATCCACGCGATCTATAGACAAACTCCGGGTGTAATCTGAATCACCCTGATTGGTTCTACATAATTATACAGAGAAAACCCGGCAAAAGCTAATTGCCGGGTTTTTTTTCTGGTGTATTGACGGTTTTGCTGCGGTGTGGCAACGCGATGCGATCGATGAGGTTTATTGCATTTCCCGATAAATGTGGCTGGTTGCATTTCCAGCTCGATGGGTTTTGTTGATATCCAGTTGGATGTTGCTTATTGCATTTCCTGTTCGATGAGGATTATTCATTTTCAGGTGGATGTGGCTTAATGCTTTTCCCAATCGATATGGTTTATTGTATTTCCAGGATCATAGGGGTTTTAGCCGGGACAGTCAGTCGTCGGCCAAGCTGTTTGGTTTTGCCACTGATTACTTCCCGTGCTTCGGTACCCGGTTCCATTATTTCTGCATACCGTTCCAGGTTCAGCCGTCTGCTTTTGGTGCTTTTGTTGAGCACGACCATGACCTTGCTGTTGTCATTGTAGCGGAAATAGACATAAACGCCTTTGTGAGGGGCGAAATGTTTCAGTTTGCCGTTGTGGATGACCGGGGTGTTTTGGCGCCAATTCAACAGTTTTTTCATGAAATGCTGGGCCTGTTGTTTTTTGTCTGAAAGCCGTTTTCCGGTAAAGGCGTTGACCTGGTCGCCGGGCCAGCCCCCCGGAAAGTCACTGCGGATAACTCCGTGTGCGTCGGTTCCGGGGTTGGCCATGAGTATTTCTGTCCCATAGAATATCTGGGGAATGCCACGCATGGTTAAGATGTAGGAGATACCCAGCTTGTAGAGGTCGAAATCTTCGTCGATCTGGGTATAGAATCGGCTCATATCGTGGTTATCGGGGAAGATGACCAGGTTATCGGGGTTGGGATAAAGGAAGTCGTTGGAGAGGGCTTCGTAAGCTTTAATCCATCCGCTGTTCCATCCTTCTTCTTCATTGAGGGCTTCAATCAGGCTGTTGTGCAGGGGAAAATCCATCAAACTTGGCAGGCATGAGGTATAGCCGTCGGGATTTTCCTTGCCCTGTTGCCAGTAGGCTACAACGGCCGGATTAAGGCTCCATTCCTCCCCGACCATGTTGAGGTTGGGGTATTCCTGCTTCAACCGGCAGGTCCACTGGGCCATAAATTCCTTACCGGAGTATGGGTAGGTGTCCACCCGGATGCCCGATAGATTGGCATATTCTACCCACCAGATGGCATTTTGTATCAGGTAGGTGGCCATTAAGGGATTGTCCTGGTTCAAATCGGGCATGGCCTCGACAAACCACCCGTTGGTGAATCGCTTGTGGTCATACTCCGAGGCATGGGGATCTCTTACCGTGGTGCGCCGGTGATTGGTTACCCGGAAGCTGTCCTGGTAATGCACCCAGTTGTCCGAGGGGGGATCCTGCATCCACCAATGCTTTGAACCACAATGGTTCGGGATCATATCCATAATCAGCTTGATGCCCCTTTGGTCGGCCTTTCTGCTGAGTTCTTTGTAAAGCTCGTTCGAACCCATCCGCGGATCCACCCTGTAGTAATCGGTGGTGGCATACCCGTGATAGGAGTGGCTCGGCATGTCATTTTCCAGAACCGGATTGAGCCATAGGGCTGTGAACCCCATTTGGTCAATGTAATCGAGGTGGTTGATGATGCCCTGGAGGTCTCCACCGTGTCTTCCACCCCGCGCCTTGCGGTTGCGGCCTTCCAGCATCCCCTCTACCTCATCGTTCTGACGGTTTCCATTGGCAAAACGGTCGGGCGTTACCAGGTAGATCACATCACTGGAATTGAATCCCTTATGCCCGGCAGGCTTCTGATCGCGGGCCTTCAACTCATAGCTGTGGCGAAGGCGCTCCCGGCCTTCTTTCATGAAGCGGATGTCAAAGCCCCCTGGTTCTGTCCGGGGCGCAATATGCAGGTCGATGAACAGATAATTCGGGTTTTCTGTCCGGATGACCCGCTTCAGGGTGACCCCTTCATAGTCAATCTCTGGCTCCAATTCTGCAAGGTCTTGACCATATACCATCACCTGAAGTTCAGGGTTTTCCATGCCGACCCACCAGAACAAAGGCTCTACCCGCTGGATGCGCTCAGCTCCCTGGGCTGCACTCATCGTGATGAAGGCTGTTAAAACCATAGCCGTTAGAATAAGTCGTTTCATAATTGGAAAGTTTTTAGGCTTGTATGTGACAAAAGTATAGAACCCGCTCCAAGGGTCCTTTCTAAATAACAACACGAATCTGAATGACAATATATGAAATCAAAAAGCATTATTGAGCGGAAATGCAAGAAACTTTTAAAGAATTTCCAGGGAGGATTTATATGTTTTCTTCCCCGGAAGAAGGCTGTTGGTTCATCTGCCGGTTGTACTCAAGTTGCTTGCGGGCCAGTTCATCCAGGTTGTGGCGTTCAAGGTAATCTATGATCTGCTCGTTCAAGCCTTCCCATAACTCACGGGGTGCGCAGTAGTTTTGATATTCACATTCGATCATCTCTGAGAGACAATCAACGATGCTGATTTCCGGCTCGAAGGCTTTGTGGATCTCGTAGATGGAGATTTGCGCTGCAGGCCGCGTTAAAGCGTAACCGCTTTTTTTCCCTTTGATGTTGGTGATCAGCTGGGCCGCCTTCAGGGCAGCAATGATCTGGTCCAGATATTTGAAGGAGATCTTTTGATTTTTGGAAATATCCTTTTGATACACCCCATGGCCTGAATCGTGCATGGCGATTTCCATCATCGTGCGGATGCCGTATCTTATTTTGGTGTTGAATTTCAATGTTGATCGTTCCTTTTTATCAGACTGTTGTTCCTGTAAGGGGATCTGTTCCAAACTCTGCTAGGATGGCAGCATCGTGCTCCACCGCTGACAGCGGTTGGAGATGGCTCTGTTCTTTATGATAAGGCAACTTTTATCAAACCTGACCAGGCGAGTGTCTTTTCCATGTTGTGCCCCGTATTTGGCCATTTTCCGTTGTTTTACTTTGTCTCACCTTTTTTTCGCGGGCAAATTCGCTTTTCTTTTTTCCTGTCAGGCCCGAGGCTGTTGGGTCTGTTATCCATGGAGGCTATTTGTTTGTTTTGTCAAATCATCCGCCTTATTGTGTTAATCCGTCTTATTTCTAAATGCCGCCTGGTCATAGGATAAAACCATATCAAATTTAATTAAAATTGTCTGCTTTACTTCCACCAGACCCAGCATTTTTTGTGGCGGGGTAAGCTGAAAGTTGTAAAGATTGATGCTGCTGAGTCCTTTTAAGAGCAGTTGGTTGGGCGAGGTTTGTTTGATGTTGTACTGGCTTCGGACTGAATCAGAATGTCCGGCCAGGCTAAGCTTCATCTGAAGATCACTCGGGTATAATCCTTTAAGAATTTCTATGAGTTCCTCCTTGTCAATGGCGACCCGGATGTTGGGATATCGGGAAGCCTGGAGCATTTTTTGGAAATCGCGGCGCATTTGGGGTTTTCTGGCCTGAAAAGCCTTCACCGGGATTTTAAACCACACCTTATGGGAAGGCCGGCTTTGGCTGGGGAGTTGTCGAGGTAGATCCACTTCCTGGGTGATTGAGCTGTCAAGGGTGAAGGTGAAGCGATTGATGTTGGTTTGCCCGTGAATGCTGATTGACTGCAGGTAAAAGGAAACAGGTTCCGAGGCGTGGATGCCCGGAAAGGCAAGAAGTATCATGCATATTGTTGCGGTTAGGCGCTTCATGGGTTAACCCTTTTTTGTCCCCGGAGTCATGGTTACAAAATGGCCAAAGTACCAGCCCCGCAGAGTCATGAGGAAGCGGGGCTGGTCAGGTATATTTGTTAATAAGAGATCACTGCTTCCAGCATCAGGCCGTTGAATTGGCCTTCGGTCAGTTCATTGGGTGCATCGGGATTGCCCCAGGTTCCCCGGAAATTATCGCCATATTGTTGATTGACGTACTCCAGTTTCACCAGGATGTGTTTGGTCATAAACCAGCCACCGCCAAGGTTGATGCGGCTAATCTTTTTGTTGTCCGGGGCGCTGGCCCCTTCCGCATAATCGCCGTGGCCGGAAACGGTATTGTAACGGCCTCCGATGTAGAACTGGTCCCATGAGCCAAACCGGTATAGGAGTTCGGCTCCAATCTGGGTGTACTGGCCGTTTTCACGGTTTTCGGCTCCATTGTTGCCCCAGGTTTGCTCAAATATGCCAAAGAGTTCCAGTCCACCGTATTTGATGAATGGGTTGACCTGGAAGGCGGAGGTTTTATTGAACCCGGGATCAAACCGGCCGCTGAAGTCGTTGGAAGAGACCGATGAGGAATCGGCAGCGATGTAGTCGAAGACGTTGTAATAGCGGCTTCCGGCTCGGTCACCCCCATATAGGTTATTGCCGTTGTCTGCGCCCTGGGCGGTCAGGAAGGAGCCGGTCAGGCGAAAGCGCAAGTTGTTGTTGATCTGTTTGTCGATGCCCAGTTTGCCATAATAGGTAGGCTTCCAATCGGCCGTTCCCGTATACTCGCCAGTACCCCAGGCCGTGAGGGCTTTGCTGACGGTGGGATTGAGCAGTCCATTTGAAATGCCTGCCACCACAATGAAGTCCTTTGGCTGAAGGTTCACCTCCAAAAAGGGTTGGGTGGTGAAAGCATCCATGATGTAATTGCCTACGAAGGGATTGTGCAACGCACTGGCGTTGTCGCTTCTGCGGAAATGGGCATCCCCGTAGTTCAGATCATTCACCCCGGTGCGGACGGTGGCAACGTCCATGATTCCAGAGGCAAATCCTTTCCTGATAAAATCCAGCCGGTCTACCTGCAGGTATCCGCCTTTTACCCAGGTTTCATTGTGGTGCCTTGAACTCAGGTAAGTTCGCAGATGCATGCGTACCCCCCGGGCAAATTGAACGTCGAGGTTCAGATTGGCCGTAGGTAGGTTGAAATTTTTTCCCAGTGTCACCAATTGAGGAGCACCATCGGCATTGGAATGACTAAGCCCCTGGAATTGCAGGGCAAAATCGCCGCCCACTCTTACCTGGAAGCCTTTATATGTCTCTTCCTCCGCTTTAGGCGTCTCAAAAACATTCAGCCCCTCGTATCCGGGCTGACGAAAGTATTGAAGCTCCCGGTTATTGCCGGTTTTCTCCTGATTGGATGGAGCCTCCTCTTGCTGGCCCCATGCCGCCGTTCCTGCTATGATGAATGCGAGAACAATCGTTAATTTTTTCATAAGGATCTGTATTTTTTGGTAAAATTTAAATGTATTGATAAACAGCGTGTTATCGGTTAATTGCTAATTGTACCTTGTTCATTCAAAAGGGCGATCATCCTTTATCGGTTAATTGCAACCTGCATAATGTTTATTGAAAGAAGCGATCATCCCTTATCGATTAATTGCAACCTGTACAATGTTCATTGAAAGAAGCGATCATCCCTTATCGGTTAATTGCAACCTGTACAATGTTCATTGAAAGAAGCGATCATCCTTTATCGGTTAATTGCAACCTGTACAATGTTCATTGAAAGAAGCGATCATCCCTTATCGGTTAATTGTTAAGTGTACCTTGTTCATTCAAAAGGGCAACCATCCTTTATCGGTTAATTGCAACCTGTACAATGTTCATTGAAAGAAGCGATCATCCCTTATCGGTTAATCGTTAAGTGTACCCTGTTCATTGATTGAATGTCATCTGGTAAGATAGGGTCACCTCGTTGCCCGTTTTAAGGGTTCCCAACATGGCTTTTGGGGGCTTGATGCCGAATTCTTTCATCTTCAGGGAAAAGTTTCCTTCGACCCTGAATGTATCTTTATCAAGGATTTTCCCCTGGAAAGGAACAGTCATGATGCTTGATTCACCGGCAATTTTCATGGTTCCGGTGGCTTTGCCCGAAAATTTTTTCCCATTGCTCTGCAGCTCGCTCACTGAGATGAGCTCAAACGTGATGGCCGGGTATTGCTCGACCTTCAGGGCATCATGGCTTTTATTGTTCATGATTCTTTTGCCGCTTTCAAGGGTTTTGGCCTGAACCGTAATGTGCACCTTGTTGAAGTCCGCCGGGCCTTGTTGGCCCCAGTCGACGGTGGCAACCCCTTCCATTTTTTCTGCCTTCATTGTCCAGTCATGGACATTGGAGGTGCCTTTGATTTGTATGGAGTAGGCGTTGTCTTTTAATCGGTATTCCGCGGCACTCTGGCCTTCTCCTTTGATGTCGGCCGTTTGGGCTGCCATTTCCTGGGCCTGAGTGAAACTGATCGAGCCCAGAATCATTATTGCGGTTAATGCAATTGCGCGAGATTTCATAATGATATGGGTTTTCATGGTACTGCGTTTTTATGGGTTGATATTTGAAAGCGTGGAGTTTATGCGCTTTTTGGTGTGGAACAGTTGATCTCTGCCGGTTTGCCATTTGCTTGATTTTAGGGGTTTATCTTATATCTCCCGGTTGTTTCGGGTTTCCATTTGCTTGATTTTAGGGGTTTATCTTATATCTCTCGGTTGTTTCGGGTTTCCATTTGCTTGATTTTAGGGGTTTATCTTATATTCCCCTGTTGTTCCGGGTTCCCATTTGCTTGATTTTAGGGGTTTATCTTATATCTCCCGGTTGTTCCTGGTTTATTTTTAATGTTGTTAGGAGGATGGCTATGCCATTAATCCTATCACATTACTAGTACAAATAAACACATTTTTACCGATGCGGCCAACGATTTTGCTATTTAAGTAATGGAATGCTTAAATTGTTTTGAGTAAAATACTGCCTGTCAGCCGGAAAAGCGCTTATGATATTTATCAATATTCATAAAGCCTCGGCCAACCTCAAAACCTCCCTACTCCCTTACTCCCTACTTCTTCCTTACTCCCTACTCCCTTACTCTTTACTTCCTTACTTCTTCCTTACTCCCTACTCCTTACTCCCTTACTCCTTACTTCTCCCTTACTTCTTACTTACTCCCTACTCCTTACTCCCTTACTCCCTACTTCTTCCCTACTTCTTCCCTACTTCTTCCTTACTCCCTACTCCCTTACTCCCTACTCCTTACTAATTTACTTCCTTCTATCTTGAAGTTAGGGATGGGCAGAGCTATCGGACATTTTGTGATCAGGGTTGCCATGTTGGTGTTGTCCGGCGGGTTCGCTTTCTTCGGGTTGATTCATCATGCTGGGTTTATCGGCCAGTTGGGCGGCGGCATCGACCGCAAATGTTCCGTGGGTCACCACCTGTTCTCCTTTCTCCAGCCCGCTTTTGATGACATAGGCATTGCCCAGTGACGGGCCAAGGGTTACCTGGCGCAGGCTGAACACCGGCTGGTCTTTGTCGGGTTGTTTTACCCAGACCACTGAACGGGTGCCGGTCCACATCACGGCACTTTTGGGTACGGTCAATTCCCGGGCGTTGGGACCTCCATCCCCTTTCAATATCCCCTTGGCAAACATCCCCGGTTTGAGATGACCGCTGGTATTGGAAGCTTCCGCACGAACTTTGGCCACCCGGCTTTTTTCATTCATCAGTGGATCGACAAAGGTCACCCGCGAGGAAAAGGTTTTTCCGGGCATGGACGAGACCGTAAATTTGATGGGGTCGCCCTTGTCGATAAAAGGTATTTCGTCCTGGTAAGCATCAAAATGGATCCAAACCTTGTCAATCCGGGCGATATGGAACAGTCGGGTGCCTTTTTGGATATAATCGCCTTCGCGCACCATTTGTTTATGGACGATGCCACTGACATCGGCCCTGATTTTCATGGTTTCCCTTACCGTTCCTTTTTCTTCTATGGCTTGAATTTGCTGATCAGTGAGTTTCCATTGCCTGAGTTTATTCCGTGCTGCTTCCAGCATTTGGGGGTTGGTGTTTTTGACTTCCAGTGCTTCGAGCAGTTCCTGCTGGGCGGAAATCAACTCGGGAGAATAGATCGTGGCAATGACCTGGCCCTTCTCAACATATTCGCCCTCAAAGCTTACCGCTAGTTCTTCGATCCTTCCGGGGAAGTGGCCGGGTTGCACGTATATCTTACGCTGATCTACTTCCACTTTACCGTTCAGACTCAGGGTTTTATTTGCCTGGCTTTGGGACACCCGTGATGTTTGTATTTCGGCAAGTTTGACAGCTTCCTTTGTCATTTCAAGTGGATCGGGATCCTTGCTTTGGCCCGACTCTTCAGCAGGGATCAAATCCATGCCGCATATGGGGCATTTGCCAGGTTCATCCTGCCTTACCTGCGGATGCATTGAGCAGGTATAGGTGGTGGATGTTTCCTGTTCTGATGACATCGCTTTTTGCCCGGTTCCTGCCGCGGAGTCGTGGCTGTGCTGATGGGCTGCCCTCTGCCGGGACGTATCCTGCCGGGCGGATTCACTGTTACCTGTACCGTTGAATACCAGGGCTCCGAAAAGGACGCCTCCTGCTAACAGAAGACCTCCCCTGATCCATTCTTTCTTTCTGATGTTGATGCGTTTCATGGTATGGCTTTTTGCTTTCAGTAGTGTTTTTATGGTATATATTGATTGTATAAAACTTACTGTGATCAAACATTCGTTTGTCGGTCAATTGTTGCAATGAATGAATATTTGATCATGGACCTCTCATGGATATAGACTTGTTATCACCTTTTTGATTGTATTTGTTCTGTTTTATAGGGAGCCGGCCGATTGGTTAAATATTCCAGCCGCGCTACCGCTATGTTTTTGCCTGCCCGTGCCTTTTCAAGTTTAAGTTCATATTCGAGCAGCATCAGGCGGGTGCGCAACAGCTCAAAAAAGCTTTCTCCGTCTGAGGCATAACTGGTTTTTAACAGGCGGAAGATCTTTTGTGTTTGTTCCACCTGTTCATTATAAAGATCCACATTGCGGCGGGCATCCAGGTAAGCTTTTTCAGCCTGCCGGTAGCTGGAGCTGAGTTGGTTGTTTTTCTCCTGCTGTCTGGACCGCACCGCCTCCAGCCTGAATTGGGTCTGTTTTTCCATGGCCCTGTATTTTTTTCGGTAAAGGGGAATGGAAATGCCGACCATGGGCATGATTACATCCCGCCCGCTGTTGTTGACCTGCATGTCCTGCCGTTCGTCGATCACTGCATAGTCCAGCCCCAGGGATATGTCAGGGTAGCCTTTTTTCCTGTTCACTTCCAATTGATGTTTGATCGCCTTTTCCTTGTTTTCCAGGGCGATGATCTCCGGATGATTACGGGTGGAATCCCGGAAGGCTGCAATATCGAAGGTATTATCCCGGATTTGTCGGGGGGCTTTAAGGCTGTCGCCGGGCGAACGGTTTAATAACAGGTTGAAATCGGTTTTTTGGGCGGAAAGCCTTTCCCGGAGTTCCTTCAAGGTATTTTTTTGTTCGCGGATGTTGACATCTATTTTCAGAAGTTCCGCCATGCGCCCTTTGTTGTTTTCATAATTCCGCCTTGTCAGGGTTTTAAGCGATTGAAGCACTTCGATGTTTTCCCGGGTGATCTTGATGGCTTTGCTGGTTTTGTAAAGGTTGTACCATTCTATCCGGACCTTTTTATAGACGGTGTTGCGTTTTTCCAAAAACTCCTGATATTTCACCTGTGCCCGTTCGGCTGCCGCCTTTTCTTTTTGTTTTAATGTCCCGAACCATGGAAACATCTGGGAGATGGAGATTTTAAGCCTTTGGGGTCCCAGCCGGGTTTCCACCGGGGAGAGGAAATATCCCAGGGACAGTTTGGGGTCGGGCAGGGTTCCGGACTGATCAACCTGTTCAAGGGCGGCATAATATTCCTGATAGGCCGCCCGGATGCCCGGGTGGTTTTCTCCGGCTTCCTTGAGGTATTCATAGAGCTCCTGGGTTTTTCCCTGCTGAAAGGTTAGCAGGAGGATCAGGAGATGGAGCGTTGTCAGGAGGATTTTGGTTTTCATTTTTATTGATTTAACCGTTAGTCTGGTTGCTGATTTGCTTTTTTGGGGCATCCCCGGGTTTATTTATTGTTTTTTCGGGGAAGCTCATGCATCGGGGCATTTATTTTTGCAGTGGGGGTGTTTGTTTTATGGTCCTGAATTTTTGAGCCGGGCTTCTTTCCATTGGGCAAAAAGCACCGGTACGACAAAGAGGGTAATGATTTGGATGGTCATACCCCCGAATGTGGGGATGGCCATTGGAATCATGACGTCGGCACCGCGTCCGGAAGATGAAAGGATAGGGAGCAAGGCAAGCAGGGTGGTGGCGGTGGTCATCAGGGTAGGGCGGATCCTTTTTTGTCCGGCTTCAAGGACACCTTTTCGGATGCTCTCTACATCGGCTGGCTTGTTGCGTTCGAAGATTTGCTTGAGATAGGAAGCCAGCACCACCCCGTTGTCGGTAGCAATCCCAAACAGGGCTATGAATCCGACCCATACGGCGATGCTCAGGTTCACGGTTTTCATCTGAAAGAGCTCCCGCAGGTTGGTGCCCAGGACTTCAAAATTCATAAACCATCCCTGTCCGTAAAGCCAGATCATCAGGAATCCTCCGGCAAAGGCGATGGCCACTCCGGAGAAGACCATCAGGGTGGTCGGTACCGAACGGAACTGCATGTAAAGGATCAGAAAAATGATGATCATCACCAGGGGCACCACGAAAGACAAGCGTTTTTCAGCCCTTACCTGGTTTTCATAGCTGCCGGTAAAGGTATAGCTCACCCCTTTGGGCACCTCTAGCTCGCCCTGATCGATTTTTCGTTGCAGGTAGTGCCGGGCCTGGTTGACCACATCCACTTCGGCCCGGCCTTCTTTTTTATCAAAAATGACGTAACTGATCAGAAAGGTATTTTCGCTCTTAATGGCCTGCGGGCCTTTTTTGTATTTGATGTTGGTCACCTCGCCCAGTGGAATCTGAGCCCCGGTCGGGGTGGGTATCAGGATTTCCTTGATTTTTTCGGGATTGTCGCGCAGTTCACGGGGATATCGCACCCGTACGGGGTACCTTTCACGGCCTTCCACGGTAGTGGTCAGTTTCATTCCCCCGACGGCCACTTCCAGGTAGCTTTGTAACTTGTTGACAGAAAGCCCGTAACGTGCCATTTTTTGGCGGTCCAGCTCAATCTGCAGGTAGGGCTTGCCTACGACCCGGTCGGCAAAAACCGATTTGGATTTGATGCCGGGAACCCTTTTCAGGTGGTCTTCCAGTTTCAGGCCAAAATCCTGGATGGTCTGCAGGTCGGGCCCGGAGATTTTAATCCCCATCGGTGCAGTCATCCCGCTTTGCAGCATGACCCTTCGCGCTTCTATGGGCTGGAGTTTGGGTGCAGAGGTGACGCCCGGATAGCTGGCCGCCTCCACGATTTCATCCCAGATGTCATCCGGCGACTGGATGTGGTCGCGCCATTGCCGGAAGTATTTGCCATTGTCATCGCGAACCAGGTTGCCGGCCGAATCCCGGACAAATTTTCCCTGGTCATTGACGCGGAAACGCACCCGGTGGCCCTGTTCATTGGTGATGTATTCGGATTTGTAGGTGATGATGTTCTCAAACATCGACAAGGGGGCCGGGTCCAGGGCCGATTCCACCCTTCCGGCTTTGCCCACCACATTTTTCACCTCAGGAATGGCCGCGACGGCTTTGTCCAGGTGCTGAAGGATTTTTTTGTTCTCGCGGATGCCGCTGTGGGGCATAGAGGTGGGCATCAGCAGGAAGGATCCTTCATCGAGCGAGGGCATAAATTCTTCTCCGATCCCTGGAAAAGCATGGGTTAATGTGCTCCATGTCTGGGTGGTGCGGATGTTGACCCGGGCCTGATCCAGCCCGCTGGCGATGAATCCGAAAATGGTATTGAACCCCAGCCATATGACCATTCCAAGGACCAGGATGATGGTTGGTATGGCCAAAAAACGCCGTTTGTGGCGCAGGGCCCAGTTCAGGATTTTGGAATAGTGGCGGATGATCAGGGCAAACAAGCCCAAAAGCAAACCGATGATCAACAAAACAAAGAAAAGATTGGTAAAGAGGGTCTTTTCAGGGCTTAATGGGAGCCATTCGCGCGCCAGGATAAATGCTACCGTTATAATGGCCAGTCCATTGGTGGCCCAGGTGCTGTATTTGCGCTGGTTTTCCCTGAGGAAGCTGCCAGCCAGGCTAATGGCTCCGAAAAGCAGGATGACCATACCTGCCCAGGGTACATGCGCTATGGCAATGTATAAGCCCCCTGCTGCAATCAGGCCGTTGATGAACCTTCTAATGTTTTTTGCCCGGATTTTGATCGAGAAGAAAAGATAGGCCAGGGTCGGGATGATGATGATCGAGACGATGATCGCCGCGGCCAGGGCAAAGGTTTTGGTAAAAGCAAGGGGGATGAAGAGTTTGCCTTCAGCCCCTTCCATGGTGAAGACCGGCACGAAGCTGATGATGGTCGTCAATACAGCCGTCACCACCGCTGAAGCAACCTCTGTGGTGCCCCGGTAAACCACCTCAATCTTCGACTCCCCGGGATCAGACCTCTCCAGGTGCCGGACGATGTTTTCGACCAAAACGATGGCCATATCGACCATGGTGCCAATGGCAATGGCAATACCCGATAAGGCCACAATATTGGCCGTGACATCCATATATTTCATGGCAATGAACGATATGAGTACCGCTATGGGCAGAACCCCGGAAATAAGAATGGATGCCCTCAGATTCATCACCATGATGATCACGACAATGATGGTGATCAGGATCTCCAGGCTTAAGGCTTCTTCGAGGGTGCCTATCGTTTCCTGGATCAGTTGGGAACGGTCGTAGAAGGGGACAATGTTCACCTGCGAGTGCGTGCCGTCGTCCAGGATTTTGGAAGGCAGCCCCTGTTCCACTTCCTCGATTTTATCCTTCACATTTTGAATCACTTCCATGGGATTGGCCCCGTAACGCGAAACCACCACCCCACCTACGGCTTCGGCCCCTGACTTATCAAGCACCCCGCGGCGTGAGGCCGGACCATACTGAACCCGGGCTACATCCTTGATTCGAACAGGGGTGTGATCGTAGGTTTTGACTACAGTTTGCTCCAGATCGTCCAGGTTTTCAATGTAGCCCAGCCCCCTGACCAGGTATTCGGCGTTGTTGATTTCCAGGGTGCGGGCACCTACATCCAGATTGGAATTTTTTACCGCCTGCATCACCTCTTTCAGGGATACATCGTAAGCTTTCATGGCAGAAGGCCGCACATTAATCTGGTATTCCTTGACATATCCACCCACCGAGGCCACTTCGGAAACCCCTTTGGCGGAGGAAAGGGCGTATTTAACGTAGTAATCCTGGATCGAACGCAATTCATGGAGGTCCCATCCACCGGTGGGATGGCCTTTTTTATCGCGGCCCTCCAGGGTATACCAGTATATCTGACCCAGTGCAGTGGCATCGGGCCCCAGCGAAGGCTGTACCCCATCGGGCAATAAGTCTTGCGGCAGGGAGTTTAACTTTTCCAGGATGCGCGTGCGGCTCCAGTAAAAGTCTACATCTTCTTCAAAAATGACGTATATGCTGGAAAAACCAAACATGGAAGAGCTCCTGATGGTTTTTACTCCGGGAATGCCCATTAAGCTGGTGGTTAACGGGTAAGTGATCTGGTCCTCAATGTCCTGGGGTGAACGGCCCGGCCATTTGGTGAAGACAATCTGCTGATTTTCGCCCAGATTGGGAATGGCATCGACCGGAACGGGATCATCGGGTAAAAAATCCGTTTTCCAGTTGAATGGAGATACAATGAGGCCCCAGCCCAACAGGAGCAGCAGCAGGATGATGGTGATGAGCCTGTTTTCAAGGAAATAGCGAATGATTTTGTTCAGCATAGTTTGTATTTTCCCGGAGGCAGCAGTAGGCAGAACCCTGCTGTCTCAGTGTGTTTAACATATCAGGGTGCGTCATCTGATAGGTTGGATGACGCTGATGTTAATAACACCAAACAGGCATGAAAAGATTTTCAAAATTTAAGGAAGGATTTGTAAGATTTTGACCGCAGCAGGGCCAGGGGGTTGGTAAGGTTCAGGGGAGCGGCGCTTATGATCCAGGCCCCGGCCAGGGCAGGCAGTGCCAGGTTGATGGTCCACAAAACCAGGGTGGCTAGGGCTACTCCGGCCGTATGTGGGGTAAACAGGCTGAATATGAAGACCGATGTGCTTCCGCGGATCCCCAGGCCGGCCAGGGATGAAAGGGGAACAAAGCTCATCAGCAGGTAGAGAAGGGCAATGCCGGTATATCCATGGAGCGGGGAAACAGGGACACCCAATATTCGGATGAGGAGATAAAACTGGGTGGAAAAGATCACATAACGGGCCATTCCCAGGAGAAACGTTTTTATGCGCTTATGGGGAGGTATGGTGTCGAAATAGGCCAGCACGTGTGAATGTCTTTTCAGAAAGGGAATGCCTAGCAACAGGTTTTTCAGGGCAACCAGGTGAAATAGGCCTAACAGAAGCACGGCCATGAAAGCCAGGGCCAGGATAAGAAGCAGGACGACCTTTTGGTGTGGAAGTTGTGTTGGGGTGATAAACAGCATGCCGATGGCGGCTAATCCAAAGAAGGTGGTCACTCCGGTTTGCAGCACGCTTGACAGGGCAAACGCCATTGCTCCCTTTCGGCGCCCCCCGGGGTCCATGAAAAGGCACCGCCCCCCGACATCCCCGATGCGCCGCGGAGTGAATATTCCAACGGTAATGCCTGCCATCACTGACCGCAATGCACGGGAAAATCCCATCGTTTGAATGGATCCGGTGAGCTCCCTCCACCTGAAGGCCTCCAAAATCCAGTTTAAGGGCATCAAAGCCAATACCACCGGAAGCAATCTTATGCCCGGCACGATGGCATCGATATCCGCCTCCCGCCATTGATCGCCTACCTGTGAAAGCTTCCACCATATGAACCCGTAAGCGGCCGCCACGATAACAAGCCTGATTGCCAAATGAAGGTGTTTGTGCTGTTTCATGAAACCACCCCCTCGTTGTGCCTCCAAAGGTATAAATTTATAGGTCTTATTTCAGCACGCCGGGACCAACAAGCATCCCTTTAGGTTTTGTTTCAATACGCCAGACCAGGAAGTATCCCTTTTATAGGTTTTGTACCAGCACGCCGGGACCAACAAGCATCCCTTTTATAGGTTTTGTACCAGCGCGCCGGGACCTGGAAGCATCCCTTGTTTTTAACTGTTTTCGTTTAGGTTCCACCTGGTACCAGCCTTATTTCCGTGATTTTTTTCCGATCTTTGAAACTGTAAGATCAACCCTATGTCGGTCAGACCAAAAAAACACCTCGGGCAGCATTTTTTGCACGATCAGCAGATTGCCCGCAAAATTGTAGAGGCTTTTCGCGAGGCTTCTACTTCACGGGTCCTGGAAGTGGGCCCGGGCCAGGGAATATTGACCGGCTATTTGCTGGAGTATTTTGACCCGGGTTTGTATGCCGTCGAGATAGACCGGGAATCAGGGCGATATCTTCTGGAGCAATTTCCCCGGATGAAAAAATATTTGATCCTGGAGGATTTTTTGTCCATGGATTTTTCCAGGTATTTTGAAGGCCCTTTCTCATTGATCGGTAATTTTCCATACAATATCTCCAGTCAGATCTTTTTTCGGGTGTTGGAGCATCGCCACCAGATTCCTTTGGTAGTGGGGATGGTTCAGAAGGAGGTAGCGGCGCGCCTGGCAGCAGGCCCTGGGTCCAAGACCTACGGTAAGTTGAGTGTGCTTTTGCAGGCCTGGTATGATGTAAAGGTGTTGTTTCATGTGGCACCTGGTGCTTTTCGCCCTCCGCCGCGGGTAACCTCTTCGGTCATCCGGCTCAAAAGAAACAGCGTGGAAAAGCTTGAATGCGATGAAGATTGGTTTTTCAGGGTGGTCAAGCACAGCTTCAATCAACGCAGGAAAATTTTGCGCAATTCTTTAAAGAGCTTTTTGTTAAATTTGGACCTGGAGGATGAGCGATTCAATAAGCGGCCCGAACAATTGGGCGTAAAAGATTTCGTTGAAATAACCGGTAAAATTACCGCGGCAAAAAGTTAAACCTTTATAAAGCGGGTTAAGCATGAAGTTTGAACTGACCAAGGAGTTTCTGGATGAGCTGAGGGAGCGCATTGCCCAGGATGATGACCAGGGGGCCTATAAGATGATTGAGGACCTGCACCCGGCTGATATTGCGGAGATCTACGACGAGTTGAATATTGAGGAGGCGCGTTTTCTGCACATCATGCTAAGCGGTGAAAAGGCTGCCGATGTGCTCATTGAGCTGGAGCAGGATGACCGGGAGCGTTTTTTGGAGGTGCTTCCGGGTGACGTGATCGCCAAACAGTTCATAGACAAGCTTGACAGTGACGATGCTGCCGATGTGTTGGGTGAGCTTTCCGAGGAGAAACGCGAGGAAGTGCTCACCTATGTCGAGAATCTTGAGCAGGCCGGCGACATTGTTGACCTTTTGGGTTACGATGAGAATTCTGCCGGCGGTTTGATGGCCAAGGAACTGATCTCGGTCAATGAAAACTGGAACATTACCACCTGTCTGAAGGAGATGCGGCGACAGGCTGCTGACATCAACGAAGTATACTACGTTTATGTGGTCGATGATGGCCAGAAACTGAAAGGAACCCTTTCGCTCAAGAAACTGTTGCTAACCCCCAGTACCGCAAAGGTTAAGGACATCATGAACGTGGACGTGATCTCGGTGAAAACCGAGACCCCCTCCGAAGAGGTGGCCAACATCATGGACAAGTATGATTTGGTGGCCCTGCCGGTAATTGATCCCCTGGGCCGGCTGGTCGGGCGCATTACCATCGATGACGTGGTGGATGTGATTCGCGAAGAAGCCGGCAAGGATTACCAATTGGTATCGGGATTGACCGAACCGGTGGAAGCTTCCGACAATGCCTTTCAGCTTACCCGCGCCCGCATCCCCTGGCTGCTGATCGGCCTGCTCGGCGGTATACTGGGCGCGGTGGTGATTGGCCTTTATGAAGAGCAACTCGGAATATACCCGGAAATGGCCTTTTTTATCCCTCTGATTGCTGCTATGGGCGGAAATGTCGGGGTCCAGTCTTCCTCGATCATCGTTCAGTCCCTGGCTTATGATTCGCTGGGAGTTGAAGGGATCGGCCGTAAATTGCTCAAGGAACTGGCCGTGGCCTCTATCAATGGCCTGGTCCTCTCAGCCATCATATTTACCTATAACTTCTTCACCAACGACTCTTTTGCCCTGACCTTGACAGTGAGCGCCGCCCTTTTTGGGGTGATCATCTTTGCCTCCATCTTTGGCACTTTTGTGCCCCTGTTGCTGGATAAATTTAAGATCGATCCGGCCCTGGCCACCGGCCCTTTTATTACGACCGTGAACGACATCATGGGGCTTTTTATCTATTTGGCCATCGGCCAGGCCTTCTACGGGATCTTTTGATGAGTGGCCTTCTTACCCCTTTTTTTGAATGAATTGCCATTCGGCCTTTGGGAGCTCTTCCCAGCCAATCCTACTGAAAGATCAGTAAAAACAGGATGGGTAGGAGTACACCGGCTGCCGTGAGCCACGCTCCTCTGCCCTTTATGCCTTGTTTGCCACGAAGAATAAACAACCCGGTTACTGCAATGATGATCAGCCCCCCAGCGTATATGTCAGAGAACCAGGTCCACCAATTATTCGGGTTGTAATGCAGCCAGTTCACCTCATAAAAGACGGGCCGGCGCGAAGACTTTTCCAGCTTGCCACTGCCGTCTTTCAGGTTGAGGGTGATGCTGCCGTCGTCGAGAAAAACTTTCATGGTGTTGGCCTCCGGGAAATAATAATTTTTAAAATGATCGGCTTCTCCAAATTCAGCGGCTACCTCTCGGGCATAATCCCGGTTGACCTGCGATTTATTGTCGGGAATATTGTGGAGTTGCACCTTTTGGGTTTCAATGCTGTAACTTGGATTCCAGTCGTCAATATGATTCAGGGCGATACCTGAAAGGGCATAGATGACGGTCATTCCAAAAAAGAAGTAGCCCAGGTCGCGGTGCAGTATTCGGTTGAGTTTCCTCCATTTCATAATTGGCAGATTTACTGAAAAAAAAAATTTAAACTTGTCGGAATCCCGACAAGTTTAAGCATTGGGACTGGAATTTTCCGGGTTTATTGTGGGGAGATGTTTTCCGCCGTGAGCCAGTATTCTGAGATGTAGCCTTTTTCAGAGTTTTTGATTTTTTGTTCCATCTCCTCGATGTAAGCCTGTGAGACCTGTCCCTGTTCGGCGGCTGCTTTTTCGCCCTGTTCGCCTTCTGATGAGGCATCTTCCTGGTGGGCGTCATGATCGTGGGATTTTTCCTGGCCCTTTTTCAGTTGGTTCAGGTATTGCTGGTCGAGGCGCTCCTCTTCAAATAAACCGGTTATTTGTACGGTACTGCCTACGATTTCTCTTTTAAATGGTTGAAGGCCTTTACCGGTGCGTACGCGAAGTTTAACATCGGAACCTGAGGGTGACAGGTGCAGGCGTTTTCCGCCATGCTCACAGACATGGGTGACAACTCCTTCTACTGTAATTTTCTTTCCGGTGTAATGGGCCGGCTGGTTCATGACCTGGTTCACCTTCAAAATGGTTTGAGAGGATGGGTTTGAATCGGCCTTTTGGTCCTGGTTGTTGTTTTGTTTTGGATTGCTGCAACCGGCCATAAGGGCGGTCAGCAAAAGGATGGTGAGCATGCGTTTGATCATAGGGCGAATTTTTAAAGTAATGTGATGTATTGAATTTTGGGTATGGCTCAAAGATGGCAAAAAATTTAGAAAGTGGTGTTGATGGCATCCACTGGATTGAGGCGGGCGGCATTACGGGCCGGGGCGTAACCTGCGATGAGTCCGATCAGGGCTGAAATGCCGAGGCCCAGTATGATGTTGGGGGCGGTCAGAACGATTTCGAGCTCTGAGGCCATGTTGGCCAGCAAGCTGCCGATGAATATCAGCAGCAATCCCAGGGCGCCACCTATCAGGGCCAGGATAACTGCTTCAAACAGGAATTCTGACAGGATAAAATGGTTTTTGGCGCCGAGGGCTTTTTGAATGCCGATCAGGTGGGTCCTTTCCTTGACCGAGACAAACATGATGTTGGCGATGCCAAAGCCGCCGACAATAATGGAAAAGCCTCCGATCAGCCAACCCGCCACATTGATCACCCTGAACAGTTGATCGATGTTGCGCGAGATCAAGCTGGCGCGGTTGATGCTGAAATCATTCTTTTCTGCGGGCTGTAGTTTGCGTACCGAACGCATCAGCCTTTCGGTGTCGGAAGTGAGTTCCGGTATGGGTACATTCTCTGCGGCCCTGAGAATAATGGTGGGGCTGGCCCGCTCCTGGTCGATGTCGATGAATCGACGGGCGTAATTCAAGGGAACCAAAATCACCCGGTCCATGCTGCCCCCGGCCATGATGCCCGAACCTTCCTTTTGAACCCTTCCAATCAGGTTGGTTTTGTAACCCCCCAGGTCGATCCTTTTGCCCAATACAGACTGGCCGGGAAAAAGCTCTTCGGCCACCTGGTGGCCGGCGATGGCCACATTGCTGCCCTGATGCGCCTCCACCGGTGCAAAAAAACGGCCTTCCGCATAGTTTAAGTTTCTGATTTGCTCATATTCACGCGACACCCCAATGACTGAAACGTCCTTCAGGACTTGATCCCGGTAGGCAACGGTCAAAGATGTGTTCACCTGAAAAGCCACTGCCCTGGCCCGCTGCTCATTGTTTTGCAGATAATGAAACTCCTCCTGGCTGGGTAAAGGCCGCTTGAGGTATTCCCACCATGCATATTCCTCACCCGGGGGCGGTGTCCATGGCCACTTCTGAATGTAAATGATGTCTTCTCCCAGACTCGACAAGCTATTGCGGATGGTCCGCTCCAGGGAATCAATCAGGGTGAAGACACTGATGATGGCAAATATCCCAATGGTGATGCCAAACAAGGTCAGAAACGTTCTGAACTTGTTGGTGCGCAGCGTGAGTACCGCCGAAATAAAACTCTCCCGGATATTGGCAAACAATTTCATCGAATGGCCCGTATATAATACCAAAGATAGGCATAAAAAACCAAAAATATTCTTTAAAAAGTCCCCAAAATTTTTAGTAATCACATCTGTAAATCATATTTTTGGGTCCGGGAAATTGCATTTATTTTGGTAAATTTGTGGCTCAAAACAGAATTTAGCCCATGTCAGAAAAAAAAACGATCAAATCGGCACTGGTATCCGTTTATAATAAAGAAAAGCTGGCTCCGGTCATACAGAAATTGAGTGATCTGGGCATCAAGATTTATTCGACCGGCGGGACACGCAAGTACATTGAAAAGATGGGGGTAACAGCTACAGCGGTTGAGGAGGTCACTGAATATCCTTCGATTTTTTCAGGAAGGGTAAAGACCCTCCACCCCAAGGTTTTTGGAGGTATTTTGGCTCGCCGCGATTCGACCGAGGATCAGAAAGAGGCTTCCGATTATCACATCCCCGAGATTGATCTGGTGGTGGTTGATCTTTATCCGTTTGAGGACACCCTGGCTCAGAATCCCACGGAAGCCGAGGCTGTTGAGCAGATTGATATAGGGGGTATTGCCCTGATCAGGGCGGCGGCCAAAAATTATCAGGATGTACTGGTGATTCCTTCCAAAGATTATTACGACGATTTGATTCATATACTGGAGGAGAAACAAGGCACCACGGAACTTGATGAGCGCAAGCATTATGCCCTGGAAGCCTTTAATGTTTCTTCTCATTATGATACGGTGATTTTCAATCATTTCAATCAGGATTTCAATAAGAAGACCTTCAAACAAAGCTTCATTCATCCCACCCCGCTGCGATATGGAGAAAATCCCCATCAACGGGCCATTTTCTTCGGGCAGTTTGACAAGCTGTTTGATCAGCTCCATGGTAAGCAGATATCCTATAACAACCTGATCGATATTGATTCGGCGGTTCATTTAATCAATGATTTTGAGCCCAAGACATTTGCCATCCTCAAGCACAACAATCCCTGCGGCATTGCCACCCGCAGTGACCTGGTAGAGGCCTGGAAAGATGCCCTGGCCGGAGACCCCGTTTCGGCTTTTGGCGGCATATTGATATCGAACAGCCTGATTGATGAAGCAACCGCCCGGGAAATCAATAAGTTGTTTTTTGAAGTGATTATTGCCCCCTCCTACAATGAGAAGGCACTGGAGATACTGAAGGGCAAGAAGAACCGGATTATCCTGGTTCAAAAGAGTGCGTTTTTACCAGGAAAGCAATATCGTTCCCTGTTGAATGGTGCGATTGTTCAGGACAAAGATGTACGCACCGAGTACCGCACCGATCTGAAGACGGTAACCCATAAACAACCGGATGAGCAGGTCATTGACGATCTTTTGTTTGCCAACAAAGCCGTTAAGCATACCAAATCCAATTCCATCGTGTTGGCCCGGGGTCAGCAGCTTTTGGCAAGCGGGATGGGGCAAACCTCCCGTGTGGATGCCCTGAAACAGGCGATTGAAAAAGCCCGTGGTTTCGGCTTTGACCTGGATGGGGCGGTTATGGCCTCCGATGCTTTCTTCCCCTTTAAAGATTCAGTGGAGCTGGCCCATCAGTATGGCATCCGGCATGTAATTCAACCGGGAGGGTCTAAACGGGATCAGGAATCCATTGATTTTTGCGACCAGCACGAGATGACAATGGTATTTACCGGAGTCAGACATTTCAGACATTGATCCAATTAAGTAATGATAAAAACTCAGAATAACCACAATGGGACTATTTTCACTATTCACTCAGGAGTATGCTATTGACCTGGGCACCGCCAACACCATCATCATCCATAATGACAAAGTGGTCGTCGACGAACCTTCGATTGTAGCCATTGAGCAGAGCAGCGGCAAGCTGGTTGCCATTGGTGAAAAGGCGCGGCAGATGCATGGAAAAACCCACATGAACATTAAGACCGTTCGACCCCTAAAGGATGGCGTCATCGCTGATTTTAATGCTGCCGAGCAGATGATTCGCGGGATGATCAAGATGGTGAATCGCCGTACCCAGTTTTTTGCCCCGACCCTGAGGATGGTGGTATGTATTCCCTCGGGAAGTACCGAAGTGGAGATTCGTGCCGTTAGGGACAGTTCTGAACATGCTGGTGGCAGGGATGTCTACCTGATTTATGAACCCATGGCCGCTGCCATTGGCATGGGCATCGACGTGGAAGAGCCTTCCGGCAGCATGGTGGTTGATATCGGAGGGGGTACCACTGAAGTGGCAGTGATTGCCCTGGGCGGCATTGTTTGTAACAAATCCATTCGCATTGCCGGAGACAGCTTCACCGCTGATATTCAATCTTATATGAGGCATCAGCACAACATCAAGATTGGAGAACGCACAGCCGAAGAGATTAAAATACATGTGGGCTCGGCCCTGACCGACCTGGAAAATCCCCCCGAAGATTATGTGGTGCGCGGCCCGAACCTGATGACCGCCATGCCGGTGGAAATTCCCATTTCCTACCAGGAAATCGCCCATTGCCTGGATAAATCCATCAACAAAGTGGAAACGGCGGTCTTGAGTGTGCTCGAACAAACACCCCCTGAACTCTACGGCGATATCGTCAATGAAGGCATCTTCCTAACCGGAGGAGGGGCCCTGATGCGCGGACTCGACAAACGCCTGACCGATAAAATCGGCATTAAATTTCACGTAGCCGATGACCCCCTTCATGCCGTGGCCCGTGGAACAGGCATTGCCCTGAAAAATGTCGAGAATTTTTCATTCCTGATGAGATAGGATTTCAGGAGTTAGCCTATGCATAACTTATTGAGGTTCTTACTGAAGTACCATTTTGTTTTGCTGTTTATCCTCTTTGAGGCTCTGGCCCTGACCCTGCTGTTGCAGAACAACAACTACCAGAACACCCGTTTCGTTCAGTTCACCCGAACCCTGAAAGGCAAATTTTATGAGCAGGGCATGGAAATCGAGCAATACCTTCGCCTGCAAGAGAAAAATGAAAAACTCCGGGAGGAAAATGAATATTTGAGAAATTTTATTGCTTCCAATCTGCAGCAACAGCCCGATACGTTTAGAAAGAAAGTTGATACCACCCATAACCAGCAATATTATTATTTGACGGCCCGGGTGATTAACAATTCGGTCAATAAACAACACAACTACATTACCCTGGATCAGGGATCTGCCCAGGGAGTTGAACCTGAGATGGGGGTGATATCCAGCGATGGAATTGTCGGGGTGGTTCAGGGTGTTTCAGAAAACTTTTCAACCGTTATTTCTTTGCTTAACAGTGAATTGCGGGTGAGTGCCGAACTTTCCGCCAGTGGTTATTATGGACCGTTGAACTGGACTGGCGGCGATTATCGGTATGCAAGGCTGATGGATATACCCCTTCATGCCCGGCTCAGCCAGGGGGATACGGTCACTACCAGCGGCTATTCGGCCATATTTCCCGAGGGGGTTCCGATTGGCTATGTGGAAGATTTTGAGGAAAAAGGCGGGCGTTTTTATGAGGTGCAGGTGCGGCTTTCCACCGATTTTAAGAAATTGAACACCGTTTATGTGGTGAAGAATTTGCTCAAAGAAGAACAAAACCAGCTGGAAAAGGAAGTGAAGCAATGATCAATTATTTGCCCCGCTACATACTGAGCTTTGTGATCCTGGTGCTGATTCAGGTGTTGCTGTTGAATAACGTTCAGTTTAGCGGATATTTAAATCCTTACATCTACATTCTTTTCTTGCTCAGCCTGCCTTTTGAGACCCCCAAATGGGGACTGCTGGCTTTGGGATTTGTGTTGGGGATCAGTGTGGATCTGTTCACCCATACTGTGGGCATGCACGCCTCTGCCTGTGTCTTTATGGCTTTTATGCGCCCGTTTGTCCTGCGATCGGTGGAACCGCGCGACGGGTACCAGCTCGAAACCTACCCGTCTGTCAGGGATTATGGTTTTAGGTGGTATTTTCGATATGCAGGTATACTAATTTTGCTTCATCATTTGTTTTTATTTTATGTGGAGGTCTTCAAAATGGATCTTTTCTTTCAGACCCTGGCCCGTGCCTTGCTGAGTGGCCTGTTTTCACTGATCCTGATCCTGCTGATCAAGGTGTTTATTAAAAAATAGCGCGTTTTGGCTTTAGATACCTATGCTGTCCGAAGAAATATCATTGCCTTCCTGATTGTTTTGGTGGCCCTGATTTTCCTGGTGAAGCTTTTTCTGATCCAGGTGGTCAGCTCTGATTATACCCCGGCCGCCACCAACAATGTGGTACGGCGCATCACCCAGTATCCGGCCCGCGGATTGATCTATGACCGGGATGGAGAATTGCTGGTTTATAACCAGGCCGCCTACGATATCATGGTTAATCCCCGTCATCTCCAGGCTTTTGATACCACCGAACTCTGTAACCTGCTCAATATTGAAAAGCAATACCTTAGCCAAAAGCTGCAGGCGGCAAAAGCCTATTCCAGGTATAAACCTTCGGTGGTGCTTAAGCTGGTTTCGGCCGAGACTTATGCCCGGCTGCAGGAACAAATGTATCAGTTTCCCGGTTTTTTTGTTCAGCCCCGAACCGTACGTAAGTACAAATATTCCAGTGCCGCCCATCTGTTGGGCTATGTAGGAGAGGTCAGTGACAAACTGGTGGATACCAGTTCCTACTACAAATCGGGCGATTATGTCGGGGTCAGTGGCATGGAGAAGTCCTATGAACCGGTACTGAGGGGGGAAAAGGGCGTAAAGATCTATCTGGTGGATGTGCACAACCGCATCAAGGGATCCTATCAGGATGGCCAGTATGACAAAGAAGCCCAGGTGGGTACCAACATTGTCTCGTCCATTGATATGGATTTGCAACGGTATGGGGAAAAATTGATGAAAAACAAAATCGGCAGCATTGTTGCCATTGAGCCTTCGAGTGGGGAAATACTGGCGATGGTATCTTCCCCGGGTTATGATCCGGCTTTATTGGTAGGGCGACCCCGCAGCAAAAATTACCAGAAACTCAAGAACGATACACTCAAACCTTTGTTTAACCGGGGTTTAATGGCCCGCTATCCGCCGGGCTCCACCTTCAAGGTGATCAATGCTTTGATTGGCCGGCAGGAAGAGGTTGTTTTCCCGTCCACCACCTACTCTTGTCATGGGGGCTTCTATTCGGGAAATTTTCATATGGGCTGTCACAACCACCCTTCTCCGGTGGATTTCATCGAATCGATCCAGGTTTCCTGTAATACTTATTATGCCAATGTGTTTAAGCGGATCATGCAGGATGATCAATTCGCAAGCATTTCCCAGGCCTTTACCAACTGGAAGGGGTATCTCGAGTCTTTTGGTTTCGGGCATAAGCTGAATGTGGATCTACCCAATGAGGTTTCAGGTTTTTTGCCCGGTGTGGATTATTACAACCGGTATTACGGAAAGGATCGCTGGGGCTACCTCAATGTGATCAGCCTGGCAATCGGCCAGGGAGAATTGGGCATTACCCCCCTGCAAATGGCCAATATGACTTCGGCAGTGGCCAACCGGGGCTATTATTATACCCCCCATGTGGTCAGGGAGGTGAAAGGAGAACAACGTATTGATGCACGTTTTCGTGAGAAGAACCAGATCATGATCGATTCGACCTATTTTGAAGAGGTGATCCGTGGCATGGAGCTGGCTGTTAATGGCCCGCCTGGAAGTGGCAGTACAGCCCGCACCGCCAGGCTCGATAGCATTACCGTGTGTGGCAAAACCGGTACCGCCCAAAATCCCCACGGTAAAGACCATTCCATATTTATCGCCTTCGCTCCCAAAGAAGACCCCCAGATCGCCCTGGCGGTCTATTTTGAAAACGGAGGCTTTGGTGCAACCTGGGCCGCACCCGCCGCCAAACTGATGATTGAAAAATACCTGACCGGCTCCATATCCGTCCAGTGGTGGGAGGATTATGTGGTCGAGGCCAACCTGATTAAACACAGAAAGGAGGAAGATGAAACGCAGGATTAATGTCTGGACCAATATCGACTGGCTCACTGTGGTACTCTATTTGATCCTGGTGTTCCTGGGATGGATCAATATCTATTCGGCCGTCTATAATGAAGAGCATCAAAGCATTTTTGATTTTACTCAGCGTTACGGCAAACAAATGATCTGGATTGTGGCAGCCTTTGTCATTGCCATCTTCATCATGATCATCGACAGCAATTTTTACTCTTTTTTCGCTTACTTCCTGCATTTTGTCATTTTGTTCCTGTTGATTTTCGTCACCCTTTTCGGTACTGAAATTCACGGATCCCGGGCATGGCTCGAATTTGGAAATGTGCGGTTTCAGCCGGCCGAGTTTGCCAAAATAACCACTGCCCTGGCCCTTGCCCGATATCTGAGCTCCCAGAATGTCAGCCTGAAGAGTTTTCGCACTTACCTCTGGGTGGCCACGATCGTTTTGCTTCCGGCCACCATTATATTGCTTCAAAATGATGCCGGCTCGGCCCTGGTGTTTTTTGCCTTTGTCCTGGTGCTTTATCGCCAGGGATTGTCCTTTGGGGTCCTCCTTTTTGGGTTCTATGTGATAGCCCTTTTTGTCCTGGCCCTCGTTTTGGAAAAATTATTTGTCATATTCGGAACCATTGGCCTGGCTCTGATCGTACTTTGGATTCTCAATAAAAGGTTTAAATATGTCATGGTTTCGGCCCTTATCCTGGCCGGATCCGGGGGGTTGTTCTACGGAATTGATCATTTTTTCCACCTCAATGTTCCAATGTATTTCATCATCCTTGGCGCGCTGGTTTTTTCCAGTATTTTTTACCTGATCATGGCCTACTGGTATAAAATACCCAAAGTAGCCCTGTTGTTGCTGCTGCTTTTTGGTTCCATCGGGCTGACCTATTCGGTGGATCATGTGTTTAACAATTTCCTGGGATCCCACCAGCAAAAGCGGATCAATCAACTCTTGGGGCTAAGCTCCGATCCCCTGGGGGCCGGATATAATGTAAACCAGTCGAAGATTGCCATTGGCTCGGGGCAGTTGACCGGGAAAGGCTTTTTGAATGGAACCCAAACCAAGTATAATTTTGTGCCCGAGCAGAGCACCGATTTTATTTTTTGTACCATTGGTGAAGAATGGGGATTCATTGGTTCTTTTGTGCTGATTGGGCTTTTTATTGCCTTGATGTTGCGTTTGCTTTTCCTTGCCGAACGCCAGCGTTCAACTTTTAGCCGCATCTATGGCTATGGAGTGCTGTCGGTGTTGTTTTTCCACTTTGTCATCAACATTGGCATGACCATCGGGCTGGTACCGGTTATTGGCATCCCTTTGCCTTTTATAAGTTACGGTGGATCCTCCCTTTGGGCCTTCACCATCATGCTTTTCATCTTTATCCGACTCGATGTAAGCCGCCTAAAAGTGCTGCGGTGACCTGAAAAGAGACCCCGCTTAGCGGGGTCTAAAAAACGAAACAAACTCCCCTAATCGGAGAGAGCCAACAGTATAAAACACCCCGCTTTAAAAACACCCCGCTTAGCGGAGTATATGAAACCACCCCGCTTAGCGGAGTATATGCAAGCAGGGGCTATTCCTTACCTTGTTGGGGCTGCCGGTAGCGATTCACCAAATACAACAAAAAAAGGACATCCGTTGGGATGTCCTCTTATCTGAAACCTTGATTGAATACTGGTGCTTGCTGGTTAGCCTTGTTCTTTCCCCAGCTCATTAACATGCAGGGTGAGGCTGCTCTTGAGATTGGCGGCTTTGTTTTTGTGGATGATGTTCTTTTTGGCCATCTTGTCCACCATTGCCGTCACTTCAGGCAGCTTCTTTTCCGCTTCCTGCTTATCGGTGGTGTTCCTCAGCTTCTTAACCGCATTACGCATCGTCTTGGCGTAATACTTGTTGTGAATCTTCCTTTTCCGATTTTGTTTTACACGTTTTACTGCTGACTTGTGATTCGGCATCGCTCTTTCCCTGATTTAATTTTTTACAAAATAGCAGTCCGTAGGGGAATCGAACCCCTGTTACCAGGATGAAAACCTGGCGTCCTAACCCCTAGACGAACGGACCGTTTACCAATGACATTCTCAAAATTGGTGATGCAAAACTAAGGCTTTTTATCTTTTTTGCAAATAAATGCCCTAAAAAATTATCATTTTTTTAAGGCCCGTTCACTTTGCGTTTGCCGGATATGAAATGGAGATGCTATTTGATTTTAAGGTCCACAAACTTGGAGTTCATACAACGGGCAACAGCCATATAATTGGGTTTGAAGAACATTTTGTTGCCCACCTGGTATTTTTGTTTCAGTTTGGAATTCAGGTTCTGGCCCAGGTCATAGACGGTCATATCCGAAGTGGTGCCGATGAAGCTGATGTTCTTGTCCTTAACTTTTAAATCATTGACATCCACATCGAGTAAGCCGAAATCCAGTATGGCCCGGTAGGTTTTGGAGTATTCATCCTCCGGTTTGGAATCAGCTGTATGGCCTATGTTGCCATCGCCAATCACCCCGTCGGGCACGCTCCATTTTTCTTCCATTTCAATGATGTTTGCATGCAGGCTAAAGGTGTCGGTACTGAGATCGTTGAAACGTTTATCATCGAGCGGACTGGTTCCGAAAAATGCAGCCTCTCCAATGCGGAAATGATTGATTGAGGAAGGCACCAGGTTTTTCTTGATCAGGGGAAGGGTGATGGAACTTCCCCCCGATATCAGATCGATTTTTTTGTTGAAGGTCTCCTCCAAGAGTTGTTTGAAAAGGCTTAATTGAACCAGCTTGTCATAGGTTGGCTCGATGCCGTACATACAGCCTAAATTGGAACCTATGCCGATGATTTCAATGTGAGAAAGATTGAATACCCGTTTGTAAAATTCGACGATGTTTTCCCGCAGCACCCCTTCTCGCAATTCACCCAACTCGATAAAGATGATGACTTTGTGAACTTTTTTTTGTTTTTTGGCTTCTTTGTTGAGCGTTTCAATGGTTTCCGCGCTGGTGTTCACCGAAATGTCTGCACATTCCACGATGCTTTTAGCCAGTTGTTTAGCTGGGGGTTTGATGTAGATGGTTGTGATTTCGGGATTGACTTTTTTGATGTTCTTCAGGCTGGACAACCTTGATTCCCCGATTGAATGGAGCCTTTCAACCACATCCTCGGTCAGGATCTTTCTGAGGAACGCTTCATCTCCGGAAAGCACTTTGCTCACCAAACTCCAGCGGATGTTGCGTTTTTTTAAATAGGCATCCAGTTTTTGGATATTTTTAATGATGTTATCGGTTTTAACAACCAGTTCTGCCATGGGAGTTGATTTTTTGAGCCGGCGATCCGCGCGCGGGAGCAGCCGGCTCACCTTTCATTTGCTACTTTTTTTCATACCGCATTTCTGCATATTTGGTTTTCATGCCAACCCTTTCATAGAGACGTTTGGCGGGATTGTCATATTCCACATGCAGCTTGATGTCTCCATCGGCCAATTCAAATGATTTTTTAATGATTTCTTCTCCGAAACCCTTTCCCCTGTATTTAGAGTTTACGGCCACATATACCAGGATGTTTTCAGGTACATATCCGCTCATCCCGGTGTTGTTCATCACCAGGCCACCTACCAGCTGATCATTATAGTAGGCCGCCAGCAGAAACCCACCTTTGCCCTCTGATTTTGAGAATGCATAATCAATCGATTTTTCGATGTCTGGCTTGGGGTCGCCAAAACGGTCCAGGTGTTCAAATAAAAAATCGACAAACATCTGTTTGGTTAATTCTCCAAAATCCTCCGGATTTCTGATTTCTTTAATTGTTAACTTGCTCATGGGCGTAAATTTTAATTGCTTAATAGAAAGTGAAAAATTAATACAAATTCAGATCAAAAACAAGTTTTACCCCGCTTAGCGGGGTCAGCAACTTCCTACCCCCGCTAAGCGGGGTCACATAAAGCGGGGTCACATACCCCCGCTAAGCGGGGTCAGCAACTTTTCACCCCCGCTAAGCGGGGGTAAGGAGCCTGGAAGCGAGCCGATGCAGGTCTGTTCCGTTGAAATTGCCGGAAGTCATCATCAGCAATACCTTATTGTCCATGGGGGTTTGCAGCAGGTCATTGACCAGTTGGTTTGAATCCTGGTAGATTCGAATCCGCCGATCATTGAAGGCGTTTTGGATATCTCTGGCATGGATCATCTCCAGCTTTTTGTGGCGGATGGTCTCGGGGTTGAAATAGACGATGGGTTGATCGGCCTGCTGCATGGTATGGTGGTATTGATGCAGGAAATTTTTATTCAGGCTGCTGAAGGTATGGAGTTCCATGCAGGCAATGAGGGTACGCCGGGGGTAATGTTCTTTGACGGCTGCAATGGTGGCTTTCAGTTTGGAGGGGGCATGGGCAAAATCCAAATAGACCGCTGCTTTAGGGGTTTCCACGAGTTTTTGCAGCCTTTGTGAAGCCCCGGTGAAAGTGGCCATGGCCTGGTAGAACAGTTCATCGGAAAGCCCCAGTTTTCGTGAGACTTCCAGGGCGGCCCGGGCATTGGCCGCGTTGTGCCTTCCAAAGAGCTGAAAGGCTACTTCCTCTCCCCTGGGGGTCTTAAGGTAGTTGCCATTGTCCGAGCGGGGATGCTCCCGGTAGGGGGTTTTACCGATATCACTTCTTGCTTTGCCGGCCAAATCCGCAACGTGGTGATCCTCCTCATAATAGATGAGCGATCCCCGGGGCTCAATATATTTGGCAAAAAGCTCAAACTGGTGCAGATATTGTTCAAAAGTGGGGAAGACGTTGATGTGGTCCCAGGCAATGCCACTGATTACTGCGATGTGGGGTTTGTAAAGGTGAAACTTTGGCCGGGGATCGATGGAGGAGGCTAAATATTCATCTCCTTCAAATACAGCTATTTTAGCCTCACGGCTCAGGCCAACCATGGTTTCGAAACCCTCTATGTATGCCCCAACCATGTAATCGAAGGCAATGCCCGCGTAACGCAATACGTGCATGACCATCGCCGTAATGGTGGTTTTGCCGTGGCTGCCGCCGATTACCACCCGCTTTTTGTTGTGCGTTTGTTCATAGAGGTATTCCGGGAAAGACCATATTTTAAGCCTCAATTGGCGGGCTTTTTGTAGTTCGGGGTTGTCTTCGCGGGCGTGCATGCCAAGGATAACGCCATCCAGCTGTTGATGAACCCGTTGCGGGTGCCATCCCAATTTGGCGGGAAGCAAACCGTATTCAGCCAGGCGGCTGCGGGCGGGATCGAAAATCTGATCATCCGACCCGCTCACCTGGTAACCCTTTTTATGAAGGGCAATGGCCAGGTTGTGCATGGCACTCCCGCCCAGTGCGATGAAATGAACTTTCATATTTGACGATTGTTGAACTATATTTGTCAAAGTAACAAAAAATCCATTTAAAACAGCAGCCTATGAATCTGTATCCTGTGCATATTTCCAATTTTAAGGTCGATGGGGGGGTTATGTTTGGGGTTGTTCCCAAGGCGATATGGAACAAGAAGTATCCGGCCGATGAAAACAACCTGGTAACCCTGGCCCTGCGTTCTCTTTTGATTGAACACAATGACCGGCTTGTGCTGATTGATACGGGCTGGGGCCATAAGCAAGGGAAAGAGTTTTTTCGCCATGTATACCGCCATGGCGGAGATGGTCTGAAGGGGGGCATTGAAAAGGCCGGGTTCAGCCTGGATGATGTAACCGATGTGCTGCTGACCCACCTGCATGCCGATCATTGCGGGGGAACCATACGCCTGGGTGAGGACCAGCAGAGGTACCTGCCTGTCTTTCCCAACGCCACCGTATGGGTGAGCCGGGAACAGTGGAACTGGGGAATCAATCCCAATATTAGAGAGAAGGATGCCCTGCTGGAGGAAAACATCCTGCCGATCCAACAAACCGGGCGTTTACGACTGGTAACGGAAAGCCGCGAAATCATTCCGGGATTGCAGGTGCATTTGGTTAACGGGCACACCCCCGGGCAGTTGATCCCCGTCATCGATACGGGAGACGGCCGGATTATTTTTGCCGCCGACCTGATTCCCACCAAAGCACATGTTCCGCTGCTGTTCAATATGGCCTATGATTTGTTTCAGCTGGATACGATCAGGGAAAAAGTGGCTTTCCTGAATGATGCCTACCAGAATGGTGATGTGCTGTTCTTTGAGCATGACGTTTACCATGAATGCTGCAGCCTGAAAAAGACCGAAAAAGGCATCCGCCCCGACCAGACCTTCACCCTGGAAGCCTATCGCAGTGGCGAGGCGCCATTATAGGTTGATGAAACAGGGGTTAAATTCCGTGCCGGTCCTCTGTGCAACAGGCTCCGGTAAATTACGGGTTTTTATTTTTCCATGGGGTTGTTGGGGTGATCTGTGCCGGAGACCGTTGCTTTATGATCATGGCTTTTCTTTTGTCCATTTTCCCCGGCCTCCTCCGATTCTTCATGATCTGCCTGTTGCTCATGGTGCGATGGGAAGAAACGTTTTTGGAAGACCAGAATGGCAATAACGCCGGTGGTAATTGCGGAGTCGGCAATATTAAAGACCGGGCGGAAGAAGATGAACTGCTCGTTGGGGTTGAAAGGAAACCAGTCCGGATAATGACCTTTTATGATGGGGAAATAAAGCATATCGACCACTTTGCCATGAAGCAGCGAAGAATAGCCACCTTTTTCGGGCAGAAATTCAGCCACCTGGTGAAAGCTGCCGTTGAACAACACCCCGTAAAACACACTGTCGATGATGTTGCCAATGGCCCCGGCCATGATTAGCGAAACACTCACAACCAGCCCCACCGGGCTGTTTCTTTTGATCAGTCGGGTCAGATACCATCCTATGCCAATGACGGCAGCGATCCGGAACAGGGTGAGGAAAACCTTTCCATTTTCACCCCAAAATTCCATGCCAAAGGCCATTCCGTTGTTTTCGGTGAAGTGCAATATGAACCACTCACCCAGCAGGTGGTGCTCTTCTCCAAGCATCATGGTGGTTTTGACCCAAATCTTCAGCACCTGATCAAATACCAGGATCACCAGAATGATCAAAAGGGCTTTGGTGGTCTTCGACATAAATGGATAAATTGGTGTGTCAAAAATAAAAATGATTGGCCACAAAATGGCCAATCATACAAAAAAATATTTACGCGGAAAGTTAGCCTTGTTGCTGCTGTTTTGCTTCTATACTCAATGTAGCATGGGGCACAGCCCGCAACCTCTCTTTTGAGATCAGCTTGCCAGTAACCCGGCATACACCATAGGTTTTGTTCTCAATTCGGATCAGCGCCGCTTTCAGATGCTGTATGAATTTCAGCTGCCTTTGAGCAAGCTTGCCGGCTTCCTCTCTGGATAGTGTGGTTGCACCCTCTTCCAGCACTTTGAAAGTGGGGGAAGTGTCTTCAGTGTCATTGCTTTCACTGTGGGTGATGGCTGACTTCAATAGTTCATAATCCTGCTGGGCTTTTTCAAGCTTCTTGAGTATGATGTCTTTGAACTCGGCCAATTCTTGGTCGGTGTACCTTGTCTTGTCCGCCATATCACATGGTTTTAGGAATGAAAGCTAAATATAATAAAAAATTGTCAATCTTATTCAATCTTATTAATACTTATTAACGTTTTTACATCCTGATCTATTTCAATTTCGTCTGCATGATTGTGATCGAGTTGATCAACCAACTCCAGTGAATGGGCAAGGGTTTGATTGCCGATGTATTGCTGGTGTTTCTCAACCGCTTCGTCCAATTGGCCGTGGCTTTGGATGCGGATGCGGATTTTGTCGGTGACCTCAAAATTTTTGTCTTTGCGCAGATTTTGGATGCGGTTGACGAATTCGCGGGCGATGCCTTCCTGCTTCAATTCATCGGTGATGGTGATATCCAGGGCAACGGTTAACTCCCCGTCGCTGCTAACCAGCCATCCCGGAATATCTTCGGAGGTAATCTCCACATCGTCCAGGGAGAGGTTGATCTGCTGATCCTCCACATTAAGGGTGCATTCGCCTTGTTTTTCAAAGGCCACGATGTCTTTTTGTTCCATTTTTCCCAGCTCGGCCTTAATTTGTTTCATCAGTTTGCCGTACCTGGGGCCCAGTTTTTTGAAGTTGGGTTTGATGTTTTTCACCAGGATGTCGGAGGTGTCGCTGATGTATTCCACCTGTTTGACGTTTACTTCGCGCAGAACCAACTCTTTTACCCCTTCGAACTGCTCTTTGAATTCCTGGCTCAGTATGGGGATCAATACGCGGTTCAGGGGCTGACGAACCTTGATGTTGACTTTTCTTCTCAGCGACAGGATCATCGATGTGATGCGCTGGGCAATGTCCATCCTTTTTTCCAGTTCGGGATTGATCAGTTGTTGATTGTATCCGGGGAAAAGGGAAAGGTGAACCGATTCGTCCTGGTGGTGTTTGGTTGCTTTGTTCAGGTCTTTGAAAAGCTTATCGGAGAAGAAGGGAGCAATGGGTGCCATCAGTTGGGCAACTGTTTCCAGGCATTTATAGAGGGTTTGATAAGCCGATATCTTATCCTGATTGTAGTCTCCACCCCAGAAGCGTTTTCGGTTCAGCCGGACATACCAGTTGCTGAGGTTTTCGGTAACAAAGTTTTGAATGGCCCGTCCTGCCTTGGTGGGCTCATATTGCTCAAAATGTTCCTCTACTTCCTTGATCAGGGAGTTCAGCACCGAGATGATCCATTGATCGATTTCAGGCCTTTCGGCCAGGGGAATGTCGTCTTCCTGGTAATTAAACCCGTCGATGTTGGCATAAAGGGCGAAGAAAGAGTAAGTATTGAAAAGGGTTCCGAAGAATTTGCGTTTGACCTCTTCCAGGCCTGCCATATCAAATTTGAGGTTGTCCCAGGGCTGGGCATTGGTAATCATGTACCAACGCAAAGGATCCGAGCCATGGTCTTCGATGGCCTCGAAGGGGTCGATCACGTTGCCCAGGCGCTTGGACATCTTGTTGCCGTCTTTATCGAGGACAAGCCCGTTGGAGATGATGTTGCGGAAAGCCACCGAGTCAAACAGCATCACGGCAATGGTGTGCAGGGTAAAGAACCATCCGCGGGTCTGATCAACTCCCTCGGCAATGTAATCGGCCGGGAAGAGGTGGGCGAACTGTTGATTGTTTTCAAAGGGGTAGTGATACTGGGCATAGGGCATGGCCCCGCTGTCAAACCACACATCAATCAGGGCCGGCTCACGGTACATTTTCTGTCCGGAAGGCGATACCAGCACCATTTCATCCACAAAAGGCCGGTGGAGGTCGAACAAGTCATAATTTTCCCTGGAGAAATCATCCGGGGTGAAATCTTTCAGGGGGTTTTCATCCATGAAACCCGCTTCCACAGACCGGTTGATTTCTTGTTGGAGTTCTTTGACCGATCCGATGCAGATGCGTTCGCTGCGGTCCTGGGTTGACCAGATGGGCAGCGGGGTTCCCCAATAACGGGACCGTGAGAGGTTCCAGTCAACCAGGTTCTCCAGCCATTTGCCAAAACGCCCGGTGCCGGTGGCCTCCGGTTTCCAGTTGATGGTGCGGTTGTACTCGAGGAGTTTGTCCTTCTCGGCGGTGGTTTTGATGAACCACGAATCCAGCGGATAGTAAAGTACCGGTTTGTCTGTGCGCCAGCAATGGGGATAGGCGTGTTCGTATTTTTCAATTTTGAAGGCTTTGTTTTCCTTCTTCAGCTTGACGGCGATGTCGACATCCACTGATGGATCATCCTCAGAAAGGTTGGGATCATAGTCGTTTTTGACATAACGTCCGCTGAACTCGCCCATCCCGTCGACGAATTTACCCTGCAGGTCAACCAGGGTAAGCGATCCGATGCCATAATCATAGGAAACCTTAAAGTCATCTGCACCAAAGCTGGGTGCCAGGTGTACAATGCCGGTCCCCTCTTCGGTGGTGACAAAATCGCCGGTCACCACCTTGAAGGCATCGCCGTCTTCCGGCTGATGATACGGCATGAGCTGTTCATATCGCAGCCCGGCCAGGTTGACCCCTTTGAATGCGTCTATGACCTGATAGGGCACTTTCTTGTCGCCCGTTTGATAATCTTCCAGCTTGAGATCCGCATGTTTTTCGGGGAAGTATTTGTTCAGCAGTTCTTTGGCCAGCACAACGGTGATGGGTTGGCCCGTATACTGGTTGAACGTGCGCACCGATACATATTCAATGTTTTCGCCCACCCCCAAAGCGGTGTTGGAAGGCAGCGTCCAGGGCGTGGTGGTCCAGGCCAGGAAATAAACCTCGGTATCGGTGTTGCGGAAAAGAAACTCGGATTGCTCGTTCCTGACTACTTTGAACTGGGCCACCATCGAGGTGTCTTTGACCATCTTATAGCACCCCGGCATGTTGAGTTCATGGGTGCTCAATCCCGTCCCTGCCGCCGGGGAATAGGGTTGTATCGTGTAGCCCTTGTAGAGGTATCCCTTTTCATAAAACTGTTTGAGCAGATACCAAAGGGTTTCGATGTATTTGTTGTCATAGGTGATGTAGGGATCCTCCATATCAATCCAGTAGCCCATCCTCTTAGTCAGATCCTCCCACACATCCTTATACTTCATCACTTCCTCCCGGCAGGTTTCGTTGTATTGCTTCACCGAGATCTTTTCTCCAATGTCTTCCTTGGTGATGCCCAGCTTCTTCTCTACTCCAATCTCCACCGGCAAACCATGGGTGTCCCATCCGGCTTTCCTGCGCACCAGATACCCCTGCATGGTCTTATACCGGCAAAAGATGTCTTTGATGGCCCGCGACATGACATGGTGAATGCCTGGTACCCCGTTGGCCGAAGGCGGCCCTTCATAAAAGACAAAGGATTCATTGCCTCTGCGCTTTTCCACACTTTTATGAAAGGTGTCGCTCGCTTCCCATTCATTCAATTGCTCTTTGTTGACCTGCGATAAGTTCAGGTTATCATATTCATTGAACTTTGCACTCATCGACCTATATTTTTGGTGTTTAAAATCCTACAAATATAGCAGATCTGATTAGAAAAGTATAAATGGAAAGAATATAAAGTTTGTGAAAAATGGACCGGTTTGGTGCAACCGTCCTGGTGGTTATGCTGGGGACTGGCGCTGGCGGAACCTTTTTCCAGCCCTCCCCTTTACAGGGGCGGTAGCGGTCCCTGGCAGGAAATCTATTTTCAACCCTCCTTTTTAAAGGAGTCCATTGTAGATGATTCCTTTTTAAGGAGCTATATTAGACGGGGGCATGAGCGGAAACCTTCACAGCGTTCCTTTTGAGGGGGCCACTTTGTAAGGGGGTGAAGTTCTGTCAGGAAAGATTTGCCAGGATAAGATGTTGCAAGGAAAATCCATGTTGGGGTAACATCAGGGCGTTTTTTTTCGGTTGAGTTCTGCATCGATGTATTGATCAATGACCGCGGGATCTTCTATGATCTCCACTTTTTCAATTTGATTGCGCACGGTATTGTACTTGATTTCTACCATAAAATCCCCCAGGCTGTATAGATTGAGGTAATAATTTTTGATGCTCCGCCGGCTGATCTGCTTGCCCTCATTGAGGGTGGTAGCAGCTTTTTCCCCATCGCTGAGTCTGTTGAAGTCTGATTTGGTGATATCCATCTTTCACATCATTGATCAAAATATTAACAACCGGATTATTGGTTTTGTTTTGCCAATGGGGTTGATTTTGTCGCTACCTGAAAGCTGGCTCATATCCAGGGTTTAAGGTGTGCTTTCGTGTTGATTGAAAGCAACGTTCCAAGACCAATGAATATGAGCAGTCACTGTTAAGGTTTGCTTCCATGTTGATTGAAAGCGGTCAGGTTGGAGATGAAACCGTCAATCCACTGGAGCAGCCTACGGAGGATGCTAAAAACAAGGGTATAATATAAAATGGCTGCCCCGATCCAGATGATGATCAGGTTAAAGGCAAAGGTATCGATGGAGAAGCCTTTGATGATTTTCACCGGGGCGTAAAAATGAGCGCGCCCCATATCGGAGAGGGGATCCATGAAGATCGGATCTTTTTTTTGGATGATCTCCTGGTCGGTTTCATGCATTTTCTTTACCTCATTGGTATTTTGTAGGATATTGGCCAGCCGCTGATTGTGGTGATTTTTTTTGAGGCGGCGCACCCATTCAATTCCGTTTTTATTGATCAGCTGGTCGTATTTGGCGCTGCGTTGCCGGGAAGCCTCGCGTCCTTCGTTCAAATAATACAGGCGGATGTAGGTCAGGTAATCCTGAAGGGAAGTGACCACCTCCTGGTCAAATTCCTGGAGATTCAGCCTGGAAAGGTATTCAAAAGGCGGTTTACCGGCATCCTGTTGAAGCTTAACCAGTTCGTTTTTGATGATCCTAAGGTCTTCGCGGGTTTTGCCGAGGTTGGCGTTGTTGTTGATGTTGCGTTGAACCACCTGTAGTTTGGCTTCCAGTTCAGGGATAAGGAAGGAAGTTTTGTAGTCGGCCTCACTGATCTTTTTATCGTAGGAGAAGAATCGTTTTTCAAATTCGTTGTTCTTAAACTGGTAGACACTGAGGGCTTCATATGACCAGCGGGTAACCATCAGATCGCCGATAACGGGTACATGTTTTTCATTGGTAATGCTTTGGTGCAGGTCGTCAAAGTTGATCATGGCTCCGCCCAATAGCAGATGGGGCACAAGGATAAGCGGGATCAGGATATAGATGGTGATCACCGAGTTGAGGCCTGATGAGATGTTTAACCCAATCATGTTGCCAAAACAGGATGTAGAGAAAAGGATGAGCCAGTAGGGCAGCAGCATATCTCTGATTTCGAGTATCTGGGTGCTGATCAGCACAAAGGTGAAGGTTTGAAGGGCCGAGAGGCCGAAGAGGTAGAAAATTTTGGAGTTGAGGTAGCTCACCCAGCTCAGATTCAGAAAGCTTTCCCGTTCCAGGATTTTTCGGTCCTTGATGATTTCTTCCGCGCTTACGGTCAGGCCCATGAAAAGGGCCACCACTACAGCCATGAACAAGAATACCGGCAGGTTTTTGTTTTGGGCGAAAACGTAGCCCTCGGTGGTCATGAATTTGGAGAAGTAACTGAGAATAACCGCCAGAATCGGGGCTTCAAACAGGTTGAGGATGATGTATTGTTGATTGGCCAGTTTGGACAGGAGGTTGCGCATGCTGAATACCCGGAACTGTTGAAAGGGGGAAGGGATGTGGAAATTGATCCGGGGAAGCTCACCCTGGGCTTCCTGCCGCTGGAAAGTTGATTCGATCTTTTCCCGGTACCGGTCGAACCAGGTTTCGGGCGAAGTTTTTCTTTCTTTGGCGGGATTGCCGTAATCGTCTATCTTTCTGGCCTCTATGATCTTGAGGATCTGTTCGGGGTTGACGTTGCCACAGTGGGGGCATTCGCTTTCGGCGGCATTCACCTGCGAGGCGACGGTTTTGAAGTAAACCACCGCGTCGATCGGATTGCCCTGGTAAATGGGGTATCCCCCCTGGTCCAGGATCCACATTTTGTCGAACAACTTGTATATTTCAGAGGAAGGTTGATGTATATTGACAATCAATAATTTACCTTTTAGGACCTGTTCTTTCAACAGGTACATCACCTTCTCTGAATCCATGGAGGAAAGGCCGGTGGTGGGTTCGTCAATAAACATCACATAGGGCTCACGCATCAACTCCAGCCCGATGTTTAGCCTTTTGCGCTGCCCCCCGCTGATGAGTTTCTTCATGGGATTGCCCACTTTCAGATCTTTTATTTCTACAAGATCCAAAACACCAAGGGTATCCATCACCTTTTGATGGATTTCCGGCTCGGTGAAATCCCGGAAGCACAATTTGGCGTTGTAATACAGGTTCTGATAAACCGACAGCTCTTCAATCAAAAGGTCGTCCTGGGGCACATGCCCAATCAGCCCCTTCAGCTCTTCCCGGTCGCTGTGAATGTCATAGCCATTGACCGTGATGCGCCCCTGGTCCTGCGGAATCTTCCCATTAAGTACATTCAAAAGGGTTGACTTCCCCACGCCACTGCCTCCCATTACCCCAATCAGCTGACCCGACTCCTCAGAGGCATTGAAAGTCTTGATGCCATGTTCACTGTTGCGGAAGGTGAATTTGATGTCGTAGGTGTTGAAGATGATCTTGCTGCGGCTTCGTTCTTCCAGAAATTTCGAGACCACATCATGGAAGTAAATGGGGGTGATGTTGGGGCCTTTAATGATCGAGCCGCTTTTGAAAAAGTAAGAGTGCCCCTGAATGATCTTATGCCCCTCTATATAAAGGTTCAGTTGTCCGAAATAACGGAACACAAAACTGTCGATGCTTTGCAGATGCAGAAACAGGATCTGCCCGTAAAGGTTCTCCTTATAGATGTGCTTGTAGGGGGAGTGGTGGATGTCGCGGGTCTTCTTTTTCATCATCCAGTACATACTCTCCGACCATTCCCGCCGTTGATTGTCAATGAGCAGCACCCGCTCTTTTTCTATGTTATCGGGCTTGCCTTCAAAGATGAAGGCTTTGCAATTGTTGTATTCCGATTCGCTGATGTTGAAAGTGTTGGCTACAGTCTTGATGAAACGCAACTCCCCGTCGGTGATCTCCAAATCGCTGTATATGAACTCCAAAAGCTGAATGAATACCACAATGCGTTCTTCCCGCTGCAGCTCGCCCTTAATCTGCCGGCATACATTGGTGATCTGAAAGGATATCAGCGAATAGCTTTCGACCGGTGTGTCAGAATCTTCACGCAGTTCCCGCTGGTAAAACTCAAAGTAATTGTCAAATACCCGCAGGTATTCGTCCAACAATTCCTGGTTGATGAACCGCTCCAGATAATCCCGCACAATGTCTTTCTCCGCCTGTGTCAGGTCTTTGGCCTGGATGTTGGCCACAATGGCAAACAAATGAATTAGGGCGTTAAGGATGGATTCACTCATCGATTATCTGCTTTTTGATTAGCCCTCCCAAAATAGTGAATTTTTTATTTCGATGAAACCATAAAAAAAGGTGCCTTTCCGGAAAGGCACCTTTGGGATCTTTAAATGACCGGGAATAAATTAAGAAATAATTTGATTGCGGGCTTCACCGCTGAGGGTTTTAATTTTTTCAACTTGCTTTTTGGTGAATCCGGTCTCTTTCCGGTTTTGATAGATTTCATAGATGGGCTGCAGGTCCTTCATCACCTTCTGAATGGTGGCATTGCCCTGATGAGGTTTGAGCAGATTGATCAGTTTTTTCAGGGTCTTTTCCTGTTCCCGGATCAGGTCAACGATCTTCTTATTGTGGTAAGTGTTTTCTGAGACATGGGTAGTGATGTACATGGCTTCGATCCAGGTGCCGGCTACCACCATCATGGCCAGTTCTTCCTTGCCCTGCTTTCGCATGAACTTGTATGTGTTGTAGAAAGAATTGGTGACCATGTCAACCAGTTTGTCCTTGTTGTCAAAATTGTCCTTGATCTTTTCGATGAATTCCGGGGAATAGGCGCCGGTGATGCCCAGTTCCTCCACCAGTTTGCGGCTGGCATCCATGTAATCCATCGAATACTGCTTCATGTTGTAAGTGGTGGCATAACTCAGATCGGCACTGTATACCCCCAGGTTTAATGCCTGCTTTTCTTCGGTTACGTAATTGCCTACGTTTTCCACATCATTGGACAGGCTGATGATGAAGCTGGCCCCAATTTCATTGAGGGTCTGGGCAATCTCAAAGTTAGAAGGCAATGGATATACCACTTCACTAACATCTTCCTTTATATCGGATTTGGTGATTTGCTCTTGCTTTTGCTTCTGTTTCCCTGATTCTTCATCTTTCTGGGCCTTCTTACACCCGGTGAAAGATATTCCAATGGCCATAACCAAAACAGCCATTGTCGCAATGAAAGCATATCGTTTCATGGTTTTCATCGATCACGATTTTTAAGGGTTATACGTTTAAACTAGTAGGGTTCCAAATTAAGGTATTTTTATCAAAATCCCTAATATAGCTTGATTTTTTTCATTTGGATAGTAGTTTCTTGCACATGTTTTGGTTCAGGCTGTGTGTTTTATTGACCCCGCTTAGCGGGGTCATTTTCTGTTTACCCCCGCTTAGCGGGGTCATTTTCTATTCACCCCCGCTTAGCGGGGTCATTTTCTGTTCACCCCCGCTAAGCGGGGTCGTTTTCTGTTCACCCCCGCTAAGCGGGGTCGTTTTCTGTTTACCCCCGCTTAGCGGGGTCATTTTCCTGGTGTCTTGGTGTTATCCGAACCTTTTGGCCAGGTATCCAAACGAGAGGGTGGAAAAGAAGGTGAATGAACTGTAAATGACGGCCACCATGGCCATTTGATGCTATTCCAGCAGTGAGGTGGCTACGTAAATGGCTAATGCACTGTTCTGCAGGCCGATCCCAAACATGATCACGATGAGTACCCCGGGCAGGAAATAGTCGTCAAAAACAGCAAAGCAAACCAGTTATGGCTTTATGCGGTTCATTATACTAAAATACGAATACAAGCACTGGAAGGAAAATTCTGGCGGAATGCTTGTAGGTAAAAAAGCCGGAAGAAGGTAAACAACTTCCGGTCTTTTTTTGATAAGGGTTTGGAGAAGCCTTTATTTGCTTTTATCCTTGATTGAGCAGCCGATGGCCTTGGTTTTCTGCGGGTCAGGCCGGGAATCGCCCAGGAGGGCTTTAACGGCACTGGCCAGGTATTTTTCTTTGACCTGGTCCGGATTTTTGTAATTGTCGTCAACCGCCCCGATGTACTGAACGATAAAATCGCCCGACTGGTTTTCCAGGACGAATACATGCGGAGTACGTTCTGCCCCGTAAGTGCGGTATACCTCCTGGGTTTCATCAAACAGGTAGGGGAATGGATAATTTTTTTCCCGGGCCCGTTTTTGCATGTTCTTATAGGAGTCCTGGGGCTGTAGCTCCGGATCATTGGGTTGAATGGCTACCACCGGATAGCCTTTGTCGTCGAACTGACGGTCAATCTGAATGATCCGTTCTTCCCAGGCCTGTGCATACGGACAATGATTGCAGGTAAAGATCACAATTACCCCCTTTTCATCCTGGTAATCGGACAGAGATACATATGAGCCATCCACATTTTTCAACTTAAAGTTCATGGCTTCATCGCCGATGTCATACCCCTGGCCCATGGCAAAGGGGATGAGCAACAACCCAAATAGAAAGGTCAACGCTGTTTTTTTCATAATTCAGAGATTTTGGATTCAATAATATTTTTGAGTTCAGGATAGGTGAAGGTTTTTTCATAGAATGATCTTGATTTGCGGTTATAGATCAGTGTGGCCGGCAGGGCTCCTGACCATTCGGGACTGACCTGGTTGATCCATGCATTGCTTCGGGGATCATCCAGTATAACCACTTCCGGGCGAACCTCGTGTTTTTGAATGAATTTTTGCACCCGTTGCCGCATGTTGCTGGCAAAATCCAGGCTGGTGAGCAAAATCTTGACCGGCCTGTCCTGATAAGCGCGGCTAAGCCGGTTGAAAACCGGCATCTCCTTCACACATGGCGCACAATAGGTGGCCCAGTAATTGATCACATAGGTGGTGTCGTTGTTCTTCTCCAGGTGGAACTGATAATTGTCAAAGCTTTCGTAAACTTTGATTTCCTGAGCCTGCAGCGCGGCTCCAATGAGCAGGGTTGTCAGGGTGATCCATATCGTTTTCATGCTTCAGGGACTTTGGTATGAGAAGAGCTGGTGTTTATTTGTTGTAAACAGCCGGGGGATTGATTTGTTTATTCTAAATAATCCTTCGTTTTGTGCAACCGGCCTTCCACTTTGTCCACTTAAATTTTAAATGTTGGATGAGTTAAGGATTGCCTTTAAACAAAGGAGGCAGGCATTGAGGTTATAAGGGCCTTATACATCATGGCCATGGCGGTTTAAGGGTACTGGTTCATTGGCATTTACGGGTTGAAAGGACTGTTTTTAGGGGATGATTGGGTTTATTTTATCACGGCCCGGGTGTTTGGCTTGGCAAAGATGAAGTGGGTAAGCAAAAGGAGTGCAAGGGGGACAAGGATAGCGGCAAGCCATGAGTGGTAAAGGCCTATTAACAGGTATCCCAGGCAGGCAGCCAGGAAGACGGAGGCCGACTGCAATATTTGGGTTTTGATGTGGTAAACCGGTTGTATTTTGCAGGCGGCGGCTGACATAACGGCTTTTTCGCTGAAGGGGATGATGTGTTCGCCGGATACGGCCCCGGAGATGACGGCTGCTGAGACCACCGGTATCATCTGGCTCATCTCGGCAGCGGTGGTCATCTGGAAGGCGATGGGCATGACGATGGCCATGGAGCTCCAGCTGAATCCGGTGGCCACGGTGATCAGCATGGAGACCACAAAGATCAGCAGGGGGACCACTGAAGGAGTCAGAAAGGAGGAGATGCCCCGGGTGATATAGTGGCCGGTGCCCAAATCAAGGGAGGTGGATGAGAGGGCCCCGGCCAGAAGGATGACCAGGCTAACCCCGCCCATCTCACCCAAGCCTTTGATAAAGCCCCGGCCCATGTCTGTGTATCGGAGTGCCCGGTCTTTTCTCAGCAGGATCACCGTTAAAAGAAGGGCCAGCAAAGTGGAGATGATCAGGATTTCAACCGAAGGGGCCGAGCCCAGGATGTTGATCAGGGTGATGGGGGCTCCCTGCTGATGAAGCACGTAAGTTCCGCTGATCAGCAGCCCGCTAACGGCAAAAGCGATCAGTGAGACGACGGGAACCAGTAAATGCCTTGTTTTAGAGTGGGGGTTGGCGGCCTCATTTTTTTCATTGAGGTGGTAGGTTGCCTGGTCGGCCCTGTAACCAAACCAACGGCCGGTGTAGGCGACGACCAAAGCCATGAGGATGGCCAAAAACGTGTAGAAATGGTAGGGCAGGGAGTCGATAAAAAAAGCTGTGATGCTCCGCTCCAGGCCAATGCTTCGGCCGGCCTGGGCCATGACCGAACCTTCAAAGGAGGCCCAGGTAGAGACGATCATGATGCTGGCCATGATGGCCACAACGTCTACAATATAAGCCAGCATAGCAGGGGTCACCCCGTTTTTCATGTTGATCTGGCGCATGGAAGCCCCCGAAATCAGTACGTTGGCGTAATCGTCGAAAAACAGGCACATGCTTAGCCCCCAGGTTGAAACCCGCGATTTGCGGGGAGAATTGAGTTTTTTGCCCAGGGCATGGGCAAATGTGGAATAGGCCCCGCTGCGGGAAATCACTTCGAGCATCCCCCCGATTAACAATACAAAGGCAACAATTTTAAGACGCTCCGGTTCGGTGAATGCTTCTGCCAGATAATGAAAACTTTCACGGGCCCATCCCACCAATTGAAAGCCCGATACCACCAGGGCACCGCCCAATACACCAAGGAAAAGCGCCAGGGCAACCCGGTGCGTGACCAGGGCCACCAAGATGGTGATCAAAGCGGGTATCAGCGAAAGAATGCCATATTCCATGTCAATGGTCGGGTTGGTGCTTGAAGGCCTGCCTGTTAATCATCAATGTTGAAACCCCGGTTGTTGAGTCGTTCTTCCTCCTGCTTTGTTAAGACCTTGATCAATCCGCTTTCCAGCCCATGTATTTCAATTCCGTAGTTGCGGTACATCTGAAGGGTGCTGATGATCTTTTGGGTGACGATCTGTCCGGGCACCAGCAATGGTATGCCAGGCGGATATGGAGTTACCATGCGGGCCGAAATCCGCTCTTCTGTGTCTTCAAGGGGCAGTTCCTCGGTGTCGGCATAAAAGCTGAAACGTGGTCGGAAACGGATGGGCGAGACTTCCAGGTTGAATTTTTTCAGGATTTTTTCGCTGCCATTGGCCCTGCGGTTACCCGTGCGTTTTTCAATGTTCTCCAGGGCCAGGTACAGGCGGTTGATGCGCGAATATGTGGCTCCAATCGTTAGGAGGATGGTGATGGTGTTAAAAGTTGATTTTTCAATCTGGATGTTGTGCTTGGTCAGCAGGATGTGTTCGATTTCTTTGCTCGAATACCCCGATTGGCTGATGTCGATGGTAATTTTGGTGTGGTCCAGCCGGATGTTGTCTTGTTTGATTTCCGGGCTAATCATGTCGGGAAGGTCAAGTACCCTGAATTTTTTCAGCGAATTGATCGATTTTCTCAGCAGATCGGATAATTCCAATACCCGCTGCAACAGGGTGTAACCTTCCATCACCATTTGTTTGCGGGCAATATCCAGGGAGGCAATCATCGGATACTGCGGTGAGGTGGAGGCATGCATGTTGAAATTCTCCATGAAGAAATCCTGGATGTCCTCAAAGTCCGAATCGTTTACATGGATCATCGAGGCCTGGGAAAAAGCACTCATGGTTTTGTGGGTGGATTGGGTGGCATAATCGGCACCGGCTGCCATGGCTGAAGGGTAAAATTCACGGTGAAAATTGGCATAGCCAAACCAGGCTTCGTCCACAATCACTTTAATGCCGCGGCTGTGGGCTTCTTTGACAATGTCCTCGATGTCGTAGATCAGCCCGTCGTAGGTGCAGTTGGTCAGGATAATGGCTTTGAGCTTCTTTTTGCGGGCCAGGGCATCGTCCATGGCTTCGATGATCCGTTTTTTAGGGATCGGCCCGAAAATGCCGTATTTGTTGTTGACAGAAGGCATCAGATAGATGGGCTCGGCCCCGGAAATGATCATCCCATAATGCACCGATTTGTGGCAGTTGCGGTCGAGCAAAATGGTATCCCCTGGTTTTAAAAGGGTCTGGATCAATACCTTATTGGAGGTTGAAGTGCCATTGGTGGAGAAAAAAGTATACCGGGCGTTGAAGGCACGGGCTGCCTGCTCCTGGGCTTCCTTGATTACCCCATTCGGATGCAGCAGCGAATCCAGCTCGGGCACCGAAACCGAGACATCCGCAGTGAAGAGGTTTTCTCCGAAAAAATCGTAAAAACTGCGAACATACGGGGAATTTTTTACCGAGTTGCCGGAAGCATGCCCCGGGGTATGCCACGAATCTTTTGCCTTTTTGGCGTATTCCACCAACCGTTCATAAAAAGGTGCACTGCGCTTGTCGCGCATTTCAGCCTTGATCTTACGAACAATGTCGTCGTAAACATCTTCCCCCTTGAAAAAATATCCGTTGATGATCCCCCCACTGGTCAGCATCTGGCTGTCGGTGATGTGGGTATAAAGGAACAGGGTGACCTCATGCCTCAGGGCCATGAAATTACGGAAGATCTCCAGGCCTTCAATCTTTTGGTCTGATCCTTCCCGCACAGGCAGGCTCCATTCGGAAAGCACCACGTGAATGCTCCCGTCGATCTTTAAAAGCTCACAGGCCTTTTCATAATTCAGGCAACCAATGATATTCAGCCCGCGCTCCTTGAGTTCACGGGTGCTCTGCTGAAGCGATTCAGCCTGGTTGTCGACCAGAAGTACCGAATAGTTCATTTGGCTCATCTTGTTAGCGTTCATCTGAAAAGCCCCAAAACTATAAAAACATTTGCTCACACGGGCATTTTTTTGGCTGATTTTCATCAGTTAAAATGCCGGGATGGGTGTCTCAGGAGTTTTTTTATATTGATGTGGGGTTATACTCCCGGGGCCGGGAAAACCCTCCGATGACTTGAACCGGAAATTTGTGATTTAAAAATGGATGATATCCCTCTGATGTGGTCGAGGCTCAACCACCCTTTTTTGATTTAGCCTAATTAAGGTAGGCGGATTTTTAGGTCGATTTGAAGTAGGAGGGAATTTGTTTTTTAACTCGAAAATTATAATTTAAAGGAATGATATTTTGGAAGGCTTCTTTAAGCAGAGGGCCTTTTGCTTTTATGATCTGCTAAACCGGCTGGATGCACAAAACAATGGATACAAACTTATATACCATGAGGCGATTTGTAGTAAGGTTTTTCACAGTAAGCATAATATTTTTTCTTGTTATCCCTTTCAATGGGATGACCCAGAACGGGGGTCCTTATTCACAGGATATTGACCGTTTCAGTGATTTTGTCCAAAAACAGATGGAGGCTGACCGGATACCCGGGTTATCGGTTGGATTTTACAAGGGTGATACGATGTGGACGCAAGGTTACGGTATGACTGATCTGGAGAATGAGGTTGAGGCCACCCCGCTTTCAGCCTACCGGCTTGCCTCAGTAACCAAGTCGATGACGGCAGTGGCCATTTTGCAGTTACAGGAATCGGGGAAATTGGATATCGATGATCCGGTTAAAAAGTATGTACCTTATTTCCCGCGCAAGCGTTGGGATATATCTGTTCGTCATTTGATGGGGCATTTGGGAGGCATCAGCCACTATAAGGATTATGAAAAAGAGGGGCACATCAAGGAAGAGAAGGATACGCGAGAAGCCCTTGAGATTTTTGATGAGTTTGATTTGGTGGCCAAACCGGGTACCGAGTATCATTACAGCAGTTATGGTTACAATTTGTTGGGGGCGGTTATCGAGGGAGCGGCAGAACAGCCTTATGGTCAATTTCTTAAGCAAAATATTTGGAAGCCGTTGGATATGCATCATACCTGGATGGATGCCCCGGATCGCATCATTCCTAACCGGGTCAGGGGTTATCGTTTGGTCTTTGGTGAGCGTCAGCCGTCAGAATATGTTAACATCAGCAGCCGTTTTGCTGCAGGGGGGACGCGTTCAACTGTGGTTGACATGCTGCGTTATGCCCGGGGTCTTAACCGCCATAAGGTACTCTCGGCCCGAAGTACACGGATGATGGAAACTTCCATGAATGCAGCCAATGGAAAGCGCACCGATTATGGAATGGGTTGGCACATTCAGCCTGTTAACGGGCATTTCCAAGCCTATCATACCGGCGGGCAACCCGAAACCCGGACCATCCTGATGCGTTTTCCTACCCGGGATTTTGCCATTGCTCTGGCCTATAACCTGGAGGGTGGAAGCTTGCGCAGCATTGCCCGCCATTTGTACCAGCTCATTATGGACGAGGGCTGGAATGTGAAACCCTACACCGGCAACCGCTATGATGATGCCCTGGTGGAAGGTATGTGGAACATCTACAATTATGGCATGGCCTATTATGATTACCGCGATAAGCCAAGGAATACCGATCAGCAGGATATGTCGAAGATGTTTGATTTTCTCAACAATACCCTGCACCCCGAAAAAATAAGGAATAATTTTGAGGAGGTGAGCCAGAAAATTGAATTGGGCCGGCATCCCAAAGCACGCACGGCATATGTGCGCATTGGCTCTTATATGGCCCATCAGTTGGCTCAAAAATACGGAGTAAGCCACCTGGAGCAATATCACCGACAGGGGGCTCCCGCCTTTTTCAGGGATTACCTGGCCCTGAGCCAGGAAGAGGGCAACCGGTGGCCGATGAACCAGGCCATGCAGGAGCAGATCAATCGGTATTACCGCGATTGGTCGAACAGCTGGAATGACTATACCCGGGGTTTGTACATCGGTTCCTGGAGCGATCTTTCCGGCATCCTGGATCGGCTTCAGGCATTGGCCGGTGAAAGGGAGATTTACCCCGATTATACCTCTTCCCTTGCCAATGCCCTTTTTGAGCGGGCCCTGGAAAAGGAAAAAGCGCTGAATCAGGAAGCCCCCCAACTGATGAGCCTGGCCCGTGAGTTTATTGAACTTTATCCGGAATCGGCCATTCCTTATCTTACCCGCGGAAATCTTAACATTTTGGCCGGTGCCCCTGGAAAAGCCAAGCAATGGTATCGTCAGGCAATGGATGCTTCGGTCGATCGCCATGTGGCAAGTGCCGGTATATTGAACCACTATGCCCGCCGGCTTTTTGAAAGCGGTCGACTGGACCAGGCCAAAATGCTGGTGGAGGTGGCCTCTGATATGTTTCCGGGAAACGGCCAACTGTGGGATACCCGGGGTGATATCTTACGCATACGGAGCCAACGGGCCTATCAGAAAGCCCTGGAACTGAATCCTACCCTTGAAGAAACCCGCGAAGAGCTCAAGGAGCTGAAACAATAGAGGTCCTACCCCGCTTAGCGGGGTCGTTTTGCTAATGGGTTATTTTCACCCCGCTAAGCGGGGTCATCCTGCCAAGGGTGCATTCCTACCCCCGCTAAGCGGGGTCGATTAACACCCCGCTAAGCGGGGTGTATTTCTAGCGGGGTTTATTTTTAAGTGGCCGGTTATCAGAAATCAAACTGATCGGTGATCCGGGAGGGATCAAGCAGGTCGAATTTCAAATGAAAACGGATCTTTTCCCCATAACGGGTATTGATGATGTCACTGGCCCTTTCCAGGTTGTTGCTGGCAGCAATGGGAAAATAGATATCCAAAAACTGGAGGAAAGAAAGCTTGATGCCTGTTTCCATTGCCCAGTCTTTGTTGGTGAAATCCATCCCGAGGGGTTGAATGGCTCCGAAGGCCCCCACGTTGGCATAGGCTTCAATCGGTATATCCTGGATCAAGGGCAGGGATGAATTGATGTTTAAGGTCATTAGCCAGTCACGGGTGATTCCCAGTGGCGAATAAAGGGCAAAGGCCCCTTGCCGGGGGTAGAATTGCTGACTCAACAACTGATTGGAAGTTTCAACCGTCGGGTCCTCATACCTTCCCAGGTAGGTCCGGTCAAAGGTATAATCATTCAAACCAGTGCTTCCGCTCAGGTGGAAGCCATAGAACCAGGGCAGCTCATCCTGGCGGTGAATGAATGAACCGCCGAATAACCGCATGGTCAGACCCTGATCATGGTAATAGGAAATTTTGTAGCTGGCCTCGAGGGCTCCTTTCAGGAAGTTGCCGCCGTATTCAATGCTGGCCCGAACATGATAGGGGTTGATCGATTTGGCTCTTTGATCATGCAGGAAGCTGAGCTGGTGATACATCTTGTGCCCGTTGGTCTGAGGGGTTTCGCCCATATTTTGCATTTTGCTGGCATAGGTCAGGGCATAGGAGATCTTATTCTTCACCCTTGATTGGGGGGCGTTTCGATCCAGGGTAAAAGTGGCCTCTCCCTGCAGCTGGTTAAAAGCCCCGTCGTGCTTCTCTCGGATGCCAAACTGTTTGCCAGAGACCTTCAGGTTGATTTTGCGAAATGTCCGATCGGGGTATAGGTTAATTCCTACCTCGCCCAGTCCGGAAAAGTTCTTGCGGGAAGTGCTGTACATCGGGGCCAGGTAATAATCAAAGCGGTCGGGTGGCAGTAAGGCATCGTAGGCGAAAAGCCCCAGCATGGCCTTGTCATAATAGTTCCAGCCTATGGCCGGGAGCAGGTGGATTTGGGTATAACGTGGATTGTTGACCACACCCATGAATTCCAGTTTCAGGGGTTCTGTTTTTTTGAACAGCCCGGAAGTCCGCAGCCGGTTGTTGTGGCGATAGAGTTCGAGCATTTGATGATCCGGATCAATCACGAACTGGTCAACCTTCTTGTCGGGCACTTCCAGCCATTTTGTGCCGTTGAATCCCGGGTACCACTTAGTGAATGATTTTTCACCGTTGTTCCTTCCTTCTATGACCAGGGGGGCAGCAATTTGCCCCTTGTTTTTGACCAGGATTTTTTGTTGCTGATATTTTTTGATTTTGTAATCCATCTTTTGGGAAGATTTCAACATCGAATCAAAAAACCACTCGAGGTTGTTGTCGGTATGTTCGCGGAAGCTTGCGGCCAGGTCGAGGGGGTAGGGGTGTTTGAATTTCCACTGTTGGAAGAAATCCTGCATGGTTTGGTTGAAGGTGGTCTCGCCCAGCGAGCCCTTCAGGTGGCGGAAAGCCAGGCCGGCTTTGCTGTAGGAAATGGCGGCATAGTTGACCATGGAGAATTTGCTGGATGAGGTGTTGGTGGGTTGGTCGCTGTTGGTTCGGGCTTTTAAGAGGTACATCAATTCGTGTTGCTGGAGGTGATGCATGTGTTCAATGCCGGAGAGTTTCGCCAGGCCTTCCGGCATTCCGAACATTTGATACAGTTTAAGGTCGGGGTATTTGTTTTCCATGTAGCGGATTTCGCTGAATGTGTTGATTCCTTCATCCAGAAAGGGGTACCGGCGTTCGTTGAATCCCAGCATGCCATAGAACCAGTTGTGGCCTACTTCATGCATGATTACCTGCTCGAGCATTTTGGGACTTTGTTGATGGCCTATGGCTGTGATGGTGGGATATTCCATCCCGTTGCCCCGGGAACCAGCTGCCCCCAGTATGGCGGTGCAGTTGTCGTAGGCGTAATCCCCGTACCACCTTGAGTAACGGGTAATCGCATCATTGATGTAGCCGGTGGCATTTCGCCACAGTTCAGCCTGGTCGTTGGTGAAAAAAGCCCAGGTGGTGACCTGGCGCCCTGAACCGGGAAGCTTCACCGAATCCCGCATCACATGGTAGCGCTTATCGGCAAACCAGGCAAAATCATGGGTGTTTTCAATGGTGTAGCGAATGGTTTTATCCTGTTGCGATGAAGCCGGGATGTCCATGTCGGTTTTGTCAAATGAAAACTGGCCCTTGGTTTGGACGGCCTTTTCTGCCAGCCACCTCTGTTCTTCCCGTGTTTTTAAATCGCCGGTAGCGGCCACCACATAATTATCCGGGAGGGTGATTGAGACCTCATAATCGCCGTACTCCGAATAAAATTCCCCCATATTCCGGTAAGGCATGGCATGCCATCCCCGGTGGTCATAAACAGCTGGTTTGGGATGCCATTGGGTGATCTTGTAGGACTGACCCATGTGACCCAGGCGGGAGGTGACCCCCAGGGGAATTTTTACCCGGAAAGGGGTGGTGATCTCGATGGTCTCTCCGCTTTCCAGCGGCTCATTCAATTCAACGGTGCAGATGTCGATGTGGTCGGGATGATGATGCCAGTTTACTTCATCCCCGTTGACTTTGAAGTTTAATGAATCGATGAATCCTTTTTGCCGGCTCATCTTGAAAAGATAGTGCCGCCCCTTCTGCCGGAACAGTTCCCTGGCCAGGGTGGTTTGATTGTTTTTATAAGCATTGGGCCAAAGGTGGAAATGGATGACCTCCAGGGCTTCCGGGGCATGGTTGGTGTATTGGATTTTTTCAAAACCCCTTAGATAATGGTCCTGGTCATTCAGGGTGACCTGTATGTTGTAGTTGACTTCCTGCTGAAAATATTCCTGACCCATCAGTGCCGGTCCAGTAAGAAAAAACAGCAGGATTGAAACGGTGATCCTGGCTTTCATAGTGAATCATTTAAGATATAGGTAGCATTTTTGCCGCCATAAATTACAAAAAAAGCCATGAAATCAGGTTTCCTTTCAAGGTCATTATTATCAATGATGGGGAACATCAAGGTCAGGGCTTTTTTCACCCGCCTCAATTTTTAGGGTCAGGATGTTGGAGTGAGGGGGCAGGGGGCAGGTAGCATAAGGGGTAAAGGCGCAGGGGGGATTATAGGCTTTATTAAAATCCAACTGCACGGTTTGATCTTGGTCGGGATTTTTAACCACCAGGAAACGGCCGCCGCCATAGGTGGTTTCCGCATTGGTGTCATCGCCGAAAACCACAAACATGTTTTTGACTGTGCCGGTAGGATGAAGCTCATAGGTTTGGCCTTTGAAGGTAAACCGAAGCAAACCCGGGGATTTTTGTTGATAGGTACCTCCCAACACATTGGGCACCTCCACTGTTTTGGGTTGGTCGTAGGCTTTAAAGCGGGCCTGTATGCGCCATTTTTTACGGGGCGGGTAAGCCGGGATGCTGTCCAGTTCTTTGAGCAGGGGGCTGTTCAGGTCCCTCAGTCGAAGTCCGTACTGATCACCCCTTTTGATGATGAACCAGCGCAATGAGCCGTGCTCCATGATGGTCGGCTCACCCCGGGCATCGCTGGTGAGGATTTGAGTTTGATGAATGGGCTGGCCGTTGTATTGGATTTTAACCTGCTGGTTTGGTGTAAACCGGAGGCTGTCTTCCTGCAGCCAAAGGGTGCCCACCCGGCTGGGGGCTTTTCTTGGAAAGACCACATCCCGGGAAGAATCACTCCCTATGGTGTTTTTGCCTTCCTCCAGCCAGTACAAACCGGCCAGATTGAGCCAGCCATCCGGAGCTTTCAGGTTTTTTAACCGTTCGTTGCGCCATTGTCTGATCGACTGCTTGTAATCCTTTCCATCCGGGGAATTGGACTGGTTGCAGCCCGCAAGGCTGAGGGAAAGACATAAAATGCCCACAAAAGCAGTAGCGATAATGGGTTGGGCGGGTCGCGCTCGGGCCATATGATCAATATTCTTCGGGATATTGCCGGTTATTCCATTGCGTTGCGAATGCTTTGGGCTATCTCCTGAAATTGTTCCTCCGAGAGTTTCAGCTTGGGCTGGGTGAAACTGGCATCCGTCTCTTTATTCAGCGGGATCAGGTGAACATGGGCGTGGGGTACTTCCATCCCCAACACCACCACGCCTACCCGCTTGCAGTCCATTGCACGGTCAATGGCCCGGGCCACTTTTTTGGCAAATACCATCATCCCCGATAGGGTCTGGTCGTCCAGGTCAAAAAAATAATCCGTTTCTTGTTTGGGAACCACCAGGGTATGCCCCTTTTTTAGGGGATTGATGTCCAGAAAGGCATAGTAATGATCATCTTCGGCAATCTTATAAGAAGGTATTTCTCCAGAGATGATCCGGGTGAAAATAGACGCCATAAGTTTGCTTTTTTATACGGATATGTCCATGATTTCAAAGGGTATGATGCCGTTGGGCACCTCAATGTCTACTACATCGCCTACTTCTTTGCCCAGTAAGCCTTTGGCAATGGGTGAATTGACGGATATTTTGCCTTGTTTCAAATCCGCCTCGCTCTCAGAAACAATGGTATATTCCATGACGGCATTGTTTTTCTTGTTCTTGATCTTTACGGTATTCAAAATTTGTACCGTAGAAGTGTCAATTCTGGATTCATCAATCACCCTGGAGTTGGCAATGGTGCTTTTAAGCTTTTGAATGCGCATCTCCAGATAACCCTGTTCTTCCTTTGCCGCATCATATTCAGCATTTTCTGACAAGTCTCCCTTATCACGGGCATCGGCGATTTGTTTTTTTATCCTCGGCCTTTCCACTGTCTCTAAATGCTTGAGCTCTTCGCGGAGCTTGTTCAGGCCTTCTTCGGTTACATATGAAACTTTCGCCATGTTGCTCTCCTCTTTATCATAATTCTACACAAAAAGAACGAAAAAGAAATCCGCATGAACAGCGGAAATCTTTTTCAGTTTCAAAGATACATAAAAAATTAGATCAATACCAATAGGTTAGTCGAAATGAATGTCTATTAGCGGCCATAATTTAGAAGTATTTTCTTTGGATGATTTCTGAATAAATGATGGCCTCTTCCACATCAAAATCCTCCCGGATGGTTTGCAGTTTGCTCTTTTGCCGGGTTCGTTTACGGGTTTTGGTTGTTCGTTTGGGCTTGGATTTTTTTTCGCGCGAAGGCGCTTCATCCTGTTCCTGCTGATCCTTTGTAAAGGAAACGGTTTTTTCTGATATCTGTTGTTTTTTTTCTTCCAGGGAAGGCTCTGCAAAAGGTTCTTCCATCCGCTTTGGGGTGGCCCCGATTTCCTGTTCAGGTTTTTGGGGGCTTGGAGCCTGCCTGTACCCCTGGGGGGCTTGCTGCTGGAAAGATCCAGTGCCTTGATTATTGTTCTGGGCTGTCCGGCTGCTTGGCTGTCTTTCGCTGAACTTTTCCCCGTTTTGATGTTCATGGCTTTGCCATTCATCTCTTTGTCCTTCAGTTTCTTGGGTTGATCTGTCTTTTTGCTGGCCGCTTTGCTGTTTTCTTGCTGTTGCGAACAGAGAGATGATTGCTGTAATGATCACAAAGAATAAAGGAATCAGATTTTCCATGCCTGTTTTGTTAAAGGATAGTTATTACAGAATGGCCTGCCCCGGAGGTGGCCAGGCTTTTCATGATCTTTAAGGCCCTGCCCGTACAGACCCTCTTCCGGTTGATTGAACCACTCTATGATGCGCTCGAACCAATCCCCGATTCTCTCGAAAACCCCGGGTCCGTGATCATAGTATTCTTCGCGCCATTGTTTGTTTTGGCTGGCGTTATAGTCCATCCATTTTTTGGCATTCTCAGGTTGCCGCTCGTAATGGTTTTCCACAAATTTTTCCCGGGCTTTCTCGTATTTTTTCTGGTGCTTTTTATCGATTCTTTTTTTAACTTTGGCCGACCGGGTATCAGCCTGATCAGGTGTAAAAATGCTGCAACGTGTAAAAGACAGCAGGCTTAATGCAATCAGCAGGATGAAACCGGCTATTCTAAAATAACGAACACTCAAAGCACCTTTTTGTTTGCGAAATGTCCTATCAATCATCAAAGATAATATTTTTTTTTCTACTGCCCCTGTTTTTAATTCCTTTCCAGGGTTGTGATGATGAACGAAAACCCTTCCCTTATGTGTATGTGGATGTAACCTTTAATGTCAGCACCCAGTTAAACGATTTGCCCGTAGGAGAATACGTAATAAAGGAGGGGTATGGTTACGGGGGTTTGATCATTTATCGTGCCCAGCGGAGTTCGTTTTATGTTTTTGACCGGGCCTGTACTTACCGGCCCAATAAAAAATGTTTGGTCAGTGAAGACAATAAATTTGGGTTGATGGAGTGCCCCTGTTGCGGGTCGAGCTATCAGCTTTCCCAGGAAGGAATGGTTTTCAATGGGCCTTCCACAGTGCCCCTCAAGCAGTATGAAGCCATTTATATTCCCCCGAATGAATTAAGGGTGACCAATCAGTAAGGAATAGCCCCGCTCAGTCAAACAAAATCCTCCGCTTTAAAGTTTGAATTGTTTAGCCTGTGCCTTTGATGTTCCCGGGGATGATGGACGTGTTATCCACGGGATGGTTGCGCCAGGATTTTTTGCGCCTGCGATTTGTCTTTTCTCAATTGACCGACCAATTCATCGACGTTGGCAAATTTTTTTTCGTCCCTTATTCGTCCGATGAAGTGGATCATCAGGTGGTGGTCATAAATGTTCTGGTCAAAATCAAACAGGTGGGCCTCGATGGATTTTTTGTGGCCGTGGCTGTCGATGGTTGGGCGGTAGCCGATGTTGAGCATGCCATTGTACCTTTTGCCGTTGAGTTCGGTTCGGATGGCATAAACCCCATCGCGGGGGATGAGTTTGTAGGCATCGGTCACTTCCATGTTGGCTGTGGGGAAGCCTATTTTTTGGCCGATGCGGTGGCCCCCGGTCACATGACCTTTTAAGAAATAATGATAGCCCAGGTATTCGTTGGCTTCCTGAATATGCCCATCCAGAAGGGCATTGCGGATGATCGTGGAGCTGATTTTGGTGCCGCTTTCCTTTTCGGCTCCCAGGCGTTCCACCTCGAAATGGTATTGCCGTGAGCATGATTTGAGGTCCTGGAAGCCCCCCTCCCGGCCTTTTCCGAAATGGTGGTCATGGCCAATCAGCAAATGCGCAACCCCGATCTGTCCGACCAGGATTTTTTCAATGAAGTCACAGGCCGACATGCTGCTGATGTGTTCATCAAAGGGCAAAACCACCAGGTGATCAATCTGTCTTTTTTCCAGCAGCATTTTTTTTTCTTCCAGGGTGTTGAGCAACCTGAGCTGATCGGCGTCTTTTTTCAAAACCAGCCGGGGATGGGGCCAAAGCGTGACAACCACCGACTCCCCATTCACTATTCGCGCTTTTTCCACCAACCGCGACAGGATGCAGTCGTGTCCGCGGTGGACCCCGTCAAAAACCCCGATGGTAACCACCGGCGTCTCGGCATAAAATGCATTTAATTCGTTATTTACCTTCACAGTCGCTTTGGGTTGTGGATTCGGCCTCAAAGTTATAAAAATACCTCTTTGTTGGTGCTACTGGAGAAGGCGAGTTTTTTATCCTTTTTTGGCCGCTGTTTGTCATCAGGCCCATAAAAGTTTTTATCTTCGTTTCCTGAACCCGACTGCAAATCTTTGGGCTTCCGGTGAAGGCCTTCTTTAAAGTTGGGCCATGGGAACAAATAGCTCCAGCAAATTGTTTTCCCTGTTGAAAAGTCAAATGGATTTACCAGGTTGGTATAGGCTGATACCTTTTGCTGAATTTATTTTCAGGGTGAAGCAGTTCATGTTCGGTGCCATTCACCGATTTCCATAGGAAATAAAAGCTTTATTATATTGTACCATTCTTTAAAACGAACAATCATGAAACATTTGTGGCTCACAGCGCTTGTGCTGCTTATTGTGCAGGCATGCGGCAGCAATTCCAATCAGTTCAACATAGAGGGTGAATTGAAAAATGCCAGTGGGGAAACCTTGTATTTGATGGAATTAACCACCAACGGGACCAATAAGCTTGATTCAGTGAAGGTGGGGCAGGACGGACAATTCACCTTTTCCGGTTATACCAAGGTGGCCAAATTTTTACTGGTTCAGACCGAGCCGCGCAACTCATTGACCCTGGTGGTGGAGCCGGGCGATGACATTGCCCTTACCGGCGACATCACCAACCTGGGCAAAAATTATAAGGTTGAGGGCTCTGAAGGATCCCGCCAGATCATGAAATTGCGAAAAAGACTCGAACGAACCATCTCCAGCCTCGATTCCCTGGGTAAAATATACCGGGAAAATCAGGGCAAGCAGGGAATGGAGGATTTAAGAAACCGGCTCAATAAGGAATCGCGCAAAATTGTTGACCAACAAAAGCAATACACCAAAGATTTTATTGACCGCAACCTCAATTCGCTGTCCAGTTTGATGGCCCTTTACCAGCAAATCGGCCCCCGAAGCTATGTGCTTAATCCCCGCGACAATTTCCGGTATTTTGAAAAGGTTGATTCGGCGCTAATGGCGAATTATCCCAATTCGGAGCCTGTTAAATCGCTCCATTCGCAAATCGAAAAAATGCGCCAACAAAACAAAGACAATGAGGCGAAAAATGCCCGGGTGGCCATCGGCAAAAAGGCTCCCGAGATATCCCTTCCCACACCCCAGGGCGATACCCTTCAACTATCCGACCTGAGGGGCAATTATGTGTTGCTCGATTTTTGGGCTTCATGGTGTAAACCCTGCCGGGTGGAGAATCCTAACCTGGTGAAGGCCTATCAACGTTTTGGCAACAAAGATTTTGAGATTTTTCAGGTCTCCCTCGATAAAAAACGCCAGGCCTGGCTCAATGCCATCGAAAAGGATAACCTGGACTGGTACCATGCAAGCGATCTGGAATTCTGGAATTCCGAAGCCGCCCAAACCTATAACATCAAGAGCATCCCGGCTAATTTTCTGTTGAATAAGAAAGGGGTGATTATTGCGAAAGACCTCAGGGGGGATGACTTGCAAGCCAAGCTCAACGAAATTTTCTCCAACTGAGAATTATTTTATGAGAAAAGCCATTGATGAATCTCTTTTATTATATTTGATGTCCCATCAAAACAAGATCAAGCAATGAGAAAGATTGCCATAGCGATTGTGGCTGTGTTGTTATTTGGATGTACCAGCGACAATGAGTTTTCCCTGGAGGGAAATGTAGAGGGGGCATCACCGGATCAATGGATTTATTTAAAGCGCAAAGGGGTCAATACCAATACGGTATTGGATTCTGCCCGGTTGGGCCAACAGGGGGATTTTGCGTTTGAGCATCAGATTGAGTATCCAAAGTTTTTTAATCTCTCCACCAACGGGCAATTTGCCACCCTGTTGATCAAACCCGGAGAAGAGGTCCAATTTCGGGCCCGTGCCGATGCATTGCATGACTATACCGTTCAGGGCTCTCCCGGATCGCGGTATGTCAGGACCCTTGATCAGCGGCTGCGCCAGACCAAAAGCAAGCTTGATTCGCTGGAAAACCTCTACCAGCAGCAACAGGACCAGCTCAGTGAAGCGGAAATTGAACAGATCAACCGGCAATACCGGGGGATCCTCAACGAGCAAAGGGATTCATCAGTGGCTTTTATTGTTAATCATTTAGGCTCTTTGGCCTCCATTGTAGCCCTTTATCAAAAAGTGAACCCCGATCTTTTTGTCCTTTACAAGAACACCGATTTGCAATACATTCGGCTGGTTGCCGATTCGCTGAAAGATAAATACCCCCGTTCACGTCATGTGAAAGCCCTTTTGGCCAATAAAGAGGATTTGATGACCCGTTACAGGAACCTGGGTGTTCAGAAGATGGTGAATGAGATGGGAAAGGTCAGCAATTATCCGGAAGTAGCCCTTCCCAACCTGCAGGGGGATACGGTGTCGCTGCATGGCCTTAACAATAAGATGATTCTGTTGAATTTTTGGGCTTCCTACAGCAAACCCAGTATTCAAAGAAGCCTGGAGCTGAAAAGCCTTTACCGAAGGTATCACGATAAAGGCTTTGAGATCTACCAGGTTTCCCTCGACAAGTCGGCCGAACAGTGGCGAAAAGCCGTACGCTTTGATCAGTTACCCTGGATTAACGTCAGCAGTCTCAATGGCTTTGAATCCTATCCGGCCAAAGTCTATAATGTTCAGAATTTGCCCACCGACTATTTGATTGATCAGCAAAAGGGCATTGTCGCTAAAAATCCAAGCAAACAGGAATTGAGAAGGAAACTTTCTGTTGCTTTAGACTGACACACTACTCACGATAAGGCCTAAGAAACGTGCAAGCAGGGCGGAAAATATATTTTGCCTCGGATTTTCATCTGGGGGCCCCTACCACCGGGGAAAGCCTGAAGCGGGAGCGTTTGATTGTGCAGTGGCTTAATGAGATACAGCCTCACGCCGATGCGCTTTACCTGCTGGGGGATGTGTTTGATTTTTGGTTTGAGTACAAAAAAGCCGTTCCCAAGGGCTTTGTCCGCTTTTTGGGGAAGATGGCCGAGTTTTACGACCAGGGCATCCCCGTGCACTTTTTTACCGGCAACCATGACCTCTGGATTTTTGATTATTTGCCCCATGAGGTCGGCTTCATCATTCATCGCGAACCCTACCGGCTCGAACTCAATGGGAAGCGCTTTTATATGGCCCATGGTGATGGCCTGGGCCAGGGAGACGGGCGCTTTAAGCTGCTGAAGAAAATATTTACCAACCCCATCGCCCAATGGCTCTTTGGACGTTTGCACCCAAACCTGGGCATTGCCCTGGCTCATTCCTGGTCTCTGAGTAGCCGTAATGTCCATGAAATACCCGATGAATTCCGGGGGGAAGATCAGGAAGTGCTGGTGCAACACGCCCGGAATATGCTGGAAAAAAAACCTTTTGATTACCTGATCTTCGGCCACCGGCATGTGGCCATCGATTATCCCCTCAATGAGGTTTCCCGTTACATCAACCTGGGCGACTGGATCTATCACAATACCTATGGCGTGTTTGACGGCGAGGATTTTTACCTTAAAACCTACAACCCTTCCCGCTAAAAGGAAGTTGTCACACCCGGCCCTGATTTACAACCCTTTTATGCTTTTTGGGATGGGATGATGGTGGTTCATGATTAAAATTGTCTAATTTTGTGGCTGTATCATTTGTTGTCTGTCAGCTGCCTATGAAGATCATTTATATCGCCAACAACTGGATTGATGACGGTTCGTCGGCCATCTACGCCACCTATAATGTTTGGGGCATGGCCCGCAACCACATGGAAACCCACCTGATCGTGCGCAATGTCTCAAAGGGGGATACCTCTTCGCTGATGGAAACTTACTTCGGACTCGATGTTCCTGAAAATCTTACCATCCATCGCATTGAAAAGCGCCTGAAAAAGGCCAATTTTGAATATTACTGGAAGGCTTCCAAACTGGTGGGCGCCCTCAGCGATGAAAATACCGTGGTGATTTCACGTACTCCCAAAATTTTTCCTTTCCTGTTGCGCTCGAAAAACAGGAAATACAGGATTTTTTATGAAACCCATAACTTTTTTCACGACCTGGACCGCCGGGATGATCTGTCACGGAAAAATTTTTCTCTGCGGAAAACGGCCTTGCAGGAGAAGATGACCCTGAAGAAGATCGACGGGCTGATATGCCTGACCAACACCCTGAAGCAGCTCTGGCAGGAGTATGTGACCCTTCCGGTACATGTCATCTATCCGGGTTTGTTGCCGCCCCGGCAGCCCAAGCGGGATCATCAAACCATCAACCTGGCCTATACCGGGTCATTGGATCAGGGCCGGGGCATCTATCAGATCCTGGAGATGGCCGCCCAGCTGCCCGATAATTATAAGGTGTATTTGTTTGGTGGCAAAAAGGATCGTGAAATAGAACACCTCAATCAACTCATTGCCAAAAACCACCTGGAAAACACCGTGGAGGTCACCGGTTGGCTCTCGCAGCGGGAACTACAGAAACGATTGTCCAACATGCATCTGGGTTTGTTGCCCCTGCGCGACAATTTCTTTAACCGTTATTTGACGGCTCCCTCCAAGTTTTTTGATTATCTGGCCCATTCCCTGCCTGCCGTGGCCTCCTCTTTGCCGGCCCTGGATGAACTTGTTGTGCAGAACAACCTGGGCATCACTGTTGACTGGGATCAACCGCATGCCGTGGCCAGGGAAATTGTCCGGTTAATGGCTGATGCCCCGAAATACAATATTTTAAGCAACAGCGTCTACCGATTTGCCCGCGAACATACCTGGGAAAAAAGAGGAGAGAAAATCCGCCACGCCCTGTTTGACCAGGCTTAAAAGGTATCTTTAGCCTTTGAGGGATCCTGGCTTATATCCAGATCCTTGAAAACAAAAACGGTTTGGAACGCCCCAATCGAGATCGTTTCTTCATCATAGGTGGTGTAGGAAACCACATAGGCGTTGTGATAGGTAACCAGCTCTGAAAAGAGCTTGCCTGCTCCCAGAGCCCCGGTTATTGGATTTTTGCCCTTGAATTCCCGGTTGATCTTTCGTTTGTGGTCTTCAACATTGGGCCTGGTGATCAGCGCCGCTATGGCAATGAGAACGAGGATCCAAAACGATTTTTTCATACTGCAGATTTTTTGTATTCTTACCTCTATACGCGTTTGGCAGGTCTTTGTTTGGAAAGAAAGGGATAAACTTGATGAAGAACCGGATAGAGAACCGCCGCAGGCTTATTTTTAATTGTTCTTCCTTTCCCGTATTTCCCTCCTTAAGAGAAAAATTCCCGTTGACCTGATTGACATTCACCTTTTAGAAATGATCCAAAATGATTACTTTTATAAGGGCCTTATACCGACGTGGGTTTGAACCCGCTCAAATTTATGCAAAATAAGCCGGTTATGAAAGCACTTTTATTTTGGACAGCGACTTTGTTAATGGTTTCCGGCTGTCAAAAGGCCGGAAAGTCATCCCCGCAGCAAACATTAGCTGATAAGGCGGATGCAGTGCATGATTTCTATGACAATGCACCCACGCACCAGCTGCCACATCCGGACAAAATCAGGATAGATGGTGAAGTGGCTGCTCCGGTTAATCAACCCCTTGAGCATTTACCCCTGCGATCGGTTATTGTCAAGGAGACCCGCATAAAAAATCAACGGGACAGTTTTGTTGGGGCCTATCGCTATCAGGGGTATTCCCTGTATGATTTGCTGAAGGATGTTCCGCTGGATAAGGCCAATAAGGGATCTTTTTCTCCGATCATTGACCTGTATGTGTGCGTCACGGGCAAAGGTGGGGAAAAGACCGTGCTGAGCTGGGGGGAAATATTCTATCCGGTCAACCGCCATCAGATTCTTATCGCCACCCGGGTAACACCTGTTCTGCCCGGCAAATCAGGTGAGAGGAGGCCCGTGCCCGATTCCTCGAAATTGGTGGAGGGTACGGATCTTTATTCCGAGTGCAATATTGCACAGCCGGAACGAATCTGTGTGCATTCACTGGATGCTGATTACCCGGTGAAAAGGACATGGATAAGCTGTATGCTTCGGCCATTGATGTATATCACAGGGCCGGCCGGGTTGCTGTATTAAGAGAGGCACCGGATGATCTGACCCCGGTGGATTATCCCACCACATTTTATGGAAGAGGTCGGGGCATTCATGGCATTACTTCGTTAAGCGGATATCTACTGAAGGAGATGCTTCCCGCTGCGATTCCCTTTCAGACAAATATCCGCAACGCGGGCTTTCGCCGGTTAATATTTCATTTATAGTTTATGCGATCATTCAGCACGATCCGTTTGTTATTTATCCTGCTTGGAGGGCTGCTGTTGCTGTTCATTGTGGCCCCGCTTTTGGGTATGTTTGTGCATACGGCTGTGCCGGAACTGGCAGATACCGTGGGTGATCAAAAAGTGATCAGCAGCATCCGCCTCACTTTATGGACTTCGGCCGGGGCGACCCTTGTATTTGCTTTATTGGCCATCCCATTTGCCTATTTGCTGGCGCGGTATGATTTTCCGCTTAAGCGGATGGTATTGGCCATTGTGGATGTGCCGGTGGTTATCCCCCATACCGCAGCAGGCATAGCTGTTCTGGGAGTTATATCCCGCGATACGGTTGCCGGAAAAGCGGCTTCTGCGGTGGGATTGAACCTGGTGGGACATCCAATCGGGATAGCCCTGGCCATGGCTTTTGTCAGCATCCCCTTTTTAATCAATGCTGCCCGCGATGGCTTCGAAAATGTGCCGGTGCGCCTTGAACAGGCTGCCATGAACCTGGGGGCTTCCCCTATGCGCGTTTTTTTCTCCGTCTCCCTGCCACTGGCCTGGCGCAGCATCGTCGGTGGCATGGTCATGATGTTTGCCCGGGGCATGAGTGAGTTTGGAGCCGTGGTGATTGTGGCCTACCATCCCATGGTGGCCCCGGTGCTCATTTATGAACGATTTGGCGCTTTTGGCCTCGATCATGCCCGGCCGGTGGCAGTCTTGTTCATTCTCGTTAGCCTGGTCTTTTTTGTTTTGTTGCGTTTGGTTTCAAGATCTGCCTATGTTCAGGGTCGAAAACATCAGTAAATCATTGGGCCCCTTCAGCCTGGATGAGGTCTCCTTTCGGTGTGCCGCGGGGGATTATTTTGTCATCCTGGGCCGCTCCGGTGCCGGTAAAACCCTGCTGCTTGAGATAATGGCCGGTATCCGGAGCCCCGATGCGGGTGCCCTCATCCTGGATCAACGCGATATCACCTCCCTGCGCATACAGAACCGGGGGGTTGGACTGGTTTTTCAGGATCAGGCCGTGTTCCCCCACATGAGTGTCGCCGCCAACCTGGCCTTCCCCCTGAAAAGAAAAGGTTGGGGGCGAAGCTACATCCGCCGGCGGATTCACCAGCTGGCGCAAACAACAGGCCTGGAGCACCTGCTGGATCGTTTCCCCTCAACCCTCTCCGGGGGTGAAGTGCAACGTGCCGTGCTGGCCCGTACCCTGGCCAGTGAACCCCGCCTGCTGCTGCTCGATGAACCCCTGAACTCCCTGGATGTCCAATACAAAAGGGAGTTGCAGACCCTGCTGAGCCACCTCAACCAGCAGGGCCAAACCATCATCCATGTTACCCATGACTACCAGGAAGCTTCGGCCCTGGCCAGTAAAGTGGCCGTGATGGAAAATGGTCGCATTCAACAACAAGGCCCGCTACCGGAGGTCTTTAGAAATCCGGCCTCCTCTTTTGTGGCAGAATTTGTGGGAATAAGGAATTTCTTCCGCGGCAACGTAGAAAACCCTCCCGGCGGCGATCATAAAATTTTCCGCATCCGCGGTTCGTCCCTCTTTTTCATCCTTCCATCCCATGTGCCCAATTCAGTTGCTTCAATAACCCTGGAGGCAAAAAACATCCTCCTTTCCAGATCCCGCCCCGATACATCCGCTTTGAATAATTTCAAAGGCAGGGTTCAGCAAGTCATTCCGGCCAGCCTGGGTATGGAAGTGGTCGTTGATGTCGGGGTGACACTGGCTGTCCTGGTTACCCGGGAGAGTTTATCCCGGCTTAATGTGCGAAAAGATCAACAGGTATGGGTCAGCTTTAAGGCCAGCTCAATAAATGTGGGTTCTTCGGTTGGACCTGATCCGGTATAACACCATCCTTGCCCTGAGACTCAACACGCCATGAGGTTGTTCTTTTTAAAAGCGCTACTCATGGCATGAGGTTGTTCTATGGTGGGTTTGCCCCGGGCCAGCTTCCCCCGGGCTTGCTCCCCCCGGGCCAGCTTCCCCCTTTCATTTTCGGGATTATTTTTATACTTTTAGTATATGAAGCCCACAAGCAGAAACCTTCTAAACAAGGTTATGTATAAAGCATGTGGCTTATATGGCTAAGAGAGTCGATAACAAAGTTGATGCTCCTAGGATGTGGATTAAAAAACTTTTTAAGTCTTTATACCAATGAAACCCCCATCCACTGACCTACACAACAAGGCAATGAATAAAGCATGGGGGTTCCATGGCAGAGGTTACCGAGACCAACGAATTACATACTATTATTATACTGAAATACAAACTGTTAGTTAAGCTTTATACGAATGAAACCCGCATGCACCGACTAGCACAAAAGGTAATGAAAGCTATACGAATCAGGCGGGGCCAAAATCAATCCATATAAACCATCAACAAACGCAAACAGAAATAAAAAAATCCATAAAAATGAAGAAGGACATACATCCCAAGAATTACAGGCTGGTGGTATTCAAGGACATGTCAAACGGGACGACTTTTACAACGCGTTCGACGGTCAACACCAAAGAAACCATCGAAATGGAAGACGGGAAGGAGTATCCGCTGGTAAAGCTGGAGATCTCCAATACTTCCCATCCTTTTTACACCGGCAAGCGCAAGCTGGTTGACAGCACCGGAAGGGTGGATAAATTCATGAACAAGTATAAAAAGCATTACGAAAAACGTAAGAAGCAACAGCAATAACGGTCCGATTAAAAGCTCCGGGGCTCATCGGAGCTTTTTTTTACTTAAATTTGTTTCATAATTAAGGGGTTAATTATGAATTACATTCTTTTCGATGACTACAGTTGGGATCAACTGCTTCCCCTCACTTTCACCCGTCCTGCTTCAGAAATCCGGATTGGTATTTTAAAAATCAGAGAAAAGTGGGAACTGTTCCTGGCCACCCAATGCTACCATCTCACCCGGGATTACCTGTCGGACAAATTTCCGCTTAAAATGCAGGACCAAAATGTGCTGATCAATGGTTCGGTGATTCCCGATAAGGATCTGGTTGAACAGGTCCTGCAACTGAAGCCGGGCCAGGCGCTGGTCAAGCAGGACGAAATCATTGCGGCCCTGGTCAGCAAAGAGCAGGTAGAAGAATTCCGCAACAAGCAGATCCGCGACATTGAAATCATCGAATACCAGCCGGAATTGGTTAAGATCAACCATCCCTGGCAGATTTTCCAACAAAACGGCTATGCCATCGAATTGGATTTCAACAAGTTGACCGAAAACAGGGAATCCCAACCCCTGAGTGAAACCAACCGGCGGCGGGGAGCGTATCCCATCTTCATTGAACCCGGGGCGAGCGTTGAGTTTGCCACGCTCAACACCACCAACGGGCCCATTTATATAGGCCGGGATGCGGAAATCATGGAAGGATCGGTAGTAAGGGGGCCTCTGGCCATGTGCGAACATGCTGTATTGAAGCTTTCGGCCAAAATTTACGGCCCCACCACCCTTGGGCCATACTGCAAAGCAGGAGGAGAAGTCAACAACTCCGTGCTGATCGGCTATACCAACAAAGCCCACGACGGCTTCCTGGGCAATGCCGTATTGGGGGAGTGGTGCAACATCGGGGCCGATACCAACAATTCCAATCTCAAAAACAACTATGCCCCGGTCAAACTCTGGAACTACCAGCAAGAGCGATTCATTGATACCGGCCAGCAATTCGTCGGAATGATCATGGGCGATCATTCCAAATGCGCCATCAACACCATGTTCAATACCGGAACGGTGGTCGGGGTCAATGCCAATATTTTCGGCAGTGGTTTCCCCAGAAATTTCATCCCTTCCTTTTCCTGGGGCGGCGCCCACGGAATGAAGGAATACCGCCTCGATACCGCCTTAACCGTGGCAGAACGGGTCATGAGCAGAAGGAGCATTGCCCTGGAGGAAACCGATAAACGCATCCTTCGGCAAATATTTGAGCGCACCAAAAAATACCGCCAAAAGTAACACCCCGGATACCAGACAGAACATGCCTTCCGTTCACCAGGCTTTCCCAAAATTCATCTTCTGCACCGGATACTTTGGCACAACGATTGACCCGGTTGGGTATTGCGGGCATGATTACCGGAGAGATGTCATCTTGGCATGGAATGATTAAATTACAAGGAAGACAGCAAATTATGAATTGGAATAAGCATCAGAACTCAGGACTGGACGATTTGATATACTTTGAAGAAGAAAACCAGAAGTCAGAATTCATTCCCCTGATCACCGATGAGGAGGAGGAGTCGCTGAAGAATGTAAAAGTGCCCGAGACGGTGCCAATTTTGCCGTTGCGCAACACGGTTCTTTTTCCGGGGGTGATTTTACCGATCACCGTAGGCCGGGACAAATCGCTGAAGTTGATCAACAAGGCCTACAACAACGAAGAGCTTCTGGGGGCGGTATCTCAGGTGGATCCCAACAATGAAGACCCTGGTGAAGAGGACCTTTACCGGACGGGAACGATTGCCCAAATCATCAAAATACTGGAAATGCCCGATGGAAGCACTTCAGTGATCATTCAGGGCAAAAAGCGCTTCCATCTGGACCAGCTCACCGACAGTGAGCCTTACCTGCAGGCCAGGATCAGTGAGCTCAAAGAAAAGAAACGGGAAGCCACCGGCAAGGAATTTGAAGCGATCGTCAGCTCGCTGAAAGACCTCTCCCTGAAGATCATCAAGCTATCGAGCAACATCCCTCAAGAAGCTTCTTTTGCGGTAAAAAACATTGAAAACAGCACTTTTTTGATCAACTTCATCTGCTCGAACAGCGACATTGACCTGGAAGACAAGCAGAAACTGCTGGAAAATGACGATATAAAGGAGCGTGGGGTAAAACTTTTAGAGCATCTGACCAAGGAGGTCCAGATGCTGGAATTAAAGAACGACATCCAGTCGAAGGTCAAAAACGACATGGACCGGCAGCAGCGGGAGTATCTGCTTCAACAGCAGATGAAGACCATCCAGGATGAGCTGGGGGGGAGTCCGTTGGAGCAGGAAGTTGAAACGCTCAAGGAAAAGGCCAAAGAAAAGCAATGGGGTGAGCAGGTGCAGGAGGTCTTTGACAAGGAGCTGGACAAGCTTCAGCGCTTAAATCCGGCCGCGGGGGAATATTCGGTCCAGTTGAATTACCTGAACACCCTGCTGGAGCTTCCCTGGAATGAATTCACTGAAGACAACTACGATCTGCAGCGGGCCGAGCGGATACTGGAAGAGGACCACTTCGGCCTGGAGCAGGTAAAGGAGCGGATACTGGAGTATCTGGCCGTACTCAAGCTTAAAGGCGATCTGAAATCACCCATTCTCTGCCTTTACGGCCCGCCGGGGGTGGGCAAAACATCGCTGGGCAAATCCATTGCCCGGGCCCTGGACCGCCAGTACGTGCGCATGTCGCTGGGCGGATTAAGGGATGAAGCCGAAATACGGGGCCACCGCAAAACCTACGTGGGTGCCATGCCCGGGCGCATCATCCAAAACATCCGCAAGGCCAAATCATCCAACCCCGTCTTTATCCTCGATGAAGTGGATAAAGTGGGCCGCGATTTCCACGGCGATCCCTCCTCGGCCCTCCTTGAGGTGCTCGACCCTGAACAAAACGCTACCTTCTACGACAATTATCTGGAAGTCGAATATGACCTGTCCAACGTCATGTTCATCGCCACGGCCAATACTACTGAAGACATCAGCCCGACCCTGCGCGACCGCATGGAAATGATCGATGTGAGCGGTTACATCGTCGAGGAAAAAGTCGAGATCGCCCGCCGCCACCTCGTCCCTAAACAACTCGAAGGCCACGGCATTAAGAAAAACCAGATCACCTTCCCCAAAAAGGTGCTCGAATACATCGTTGAAAATCATACCCGCGAGTCCGGTGTGCGAAGCCTGGACAAAAAAATTGCCAAGATCATCCGCAGCCTGGCCAAGGAAATCGCCATGGATCAAAACAATAAAAAGAACCTGCGCACCGACGACATCCGTAAGATCCTGGGACCGCCCGAATTTTTCAAAGAAAAATACCAGGGCAACGAATTTGCCGGGGTGGTCACCGGCCTGGCCTGGACCGCTGCCGGGGGTGAAATCATGTTCATTGAAAGCAGCCTGAGCAAAGGCAACGGCAAACTCACCCTGACCGGTAACCTCGGCGAGGTGATGAAAGAATCGGCCACCATTGCCCTCGAATACATCAAGGCTCATGCCTGGGAATTCGGCATTGACCAGGCCATCTTCGACAAATGGAACGTGCACATCCACGTCCCGGAAGGAGCCATCCCCAAAGACGGCCCTTCAGCCGGCATTTCCATGGTTACCTCCCTGGCCTCAAGCTTTACCCAGCGTAAGATAAAGAAAAACCTGGCCATGACCGGTGAAATTACCCTTAGGGGCAAAATCCTGCCGGTGGGCGGCATCAAAGAAAAAATCCTGGCGGCCAAACGGGCCGGAATCAACGATATCATCCTCTCAGAAGAAAACCGCAAAGACCTGGAAAAAATAAAGGACATTTATATCCGCGGGCTCAATTTCCATTTTGTCAACACCATTATGGAAGTCCTGGAAATAGCCCTTCTCAAACAAAAAGTCAAAAATCCGGTGAAACTGGATGAGCCCGGTTGATGATGGCACATTCGTTTGCCCCCAGCTTATTCTAAAAGGACCTGCCAGAATGCCCGAAGGAAGTTTTTGCTTCGGGCATTTTTTTTATGGCCCATTTTCCCTATCTTTACCTTAGAAAACCAACCATTATGAAAATGGGAATAGGTATTTTTTTGGGAATTTTGCTGGTTTTAGCCGGTATCGCCATCATATTGCGCACGGTGTTCAACCTGGATATCCCTGTTTTCAAAATCCTGTTGGCGCTGGTTTTTCTTTATATTGGCATTCGGCTTCTTACAGGAGGTTTTTCAGGGGAGGCTTTTAAAGCCGGAGAAAAAGCCATTGTATTCGGCCAGGCGCACTTCAAAGGTTTGCCCTCGGACCAGGAATATTCAGTGGTTTTTGGACAGGCCGTGATTGATCTGAGTGGCGAGCCATCCCCGGAAGAAATTCAGGAATTGCGGATCAACACCATCTTCGGGTCCACCGAGTTAATCTTACGCACAAACCAACCCTTCCGCATCAAGGTGGATGCGGCCTTTGCCGGTGCAATGGTACCGGACAGGGAAACGGCCTTTGGGGAACTGACCTATCAGAGCGAAGCCTTTGAAGCCTCCCGCCCCTATATTGATGTGGAGGCCCATGTGGTCTTTGGAGAATTCAAAGTCCGCCCCCTTCAATAAAATCTCTCTTCAGCCAGCTATAACTTAGACTGAACGGGATGATGAACGGCAAAATGGCTTGTGCCGATTGAAGGGATCCCTTCCCTATGAGTTCCTTTCCGGGAGCGATGGTTCAGCTCGTGTAAAAATTATATCTTTATATGAGAAAAAGGGATCCATCATGGGTGCAACACGAAGCAACAAATTCGGAACGGCCCCGGTTTTTTTCACGGCCATCTCGACCATCCTCGGGGCCATTTTGTTTTTGAGGTTTGGCTTTGCAGTGGGCAAACTCGGCTTTTTTGGGGTATTGGTGATCATCCTGCTGGGGCACCTGGTGACCATTCCCACGGCCTTTGCCATCAGTGAGATATCCACCAACCAGCGTGTCAAAGGCGGGGGCGAATACTACATCATTTCCCGCTCTTTTGGTTTGAACATCGGGGCAACCATTGGCATAGCCCTTTTTCTCTCTCAGGCCATCAGCGTTGCTTTTTATGTCATTGCTTTCACCGAGGCCTTTGAGTTCCTTTTTGTGCATTTGAAGGAGCACTACGATATCGTATTGCCCCGCCAGGCCATCAGTTTACCGGCCATGGGGCTCCTCTCGCTAGTCATCCTGAAAAGGGGGGCCAACATAGGGGTAAAAACCCTTTATGTGGTGGTAGCCATTCTGGCGGTCTCTCTGTTGCTTTTCTTTTTTGGGCACACCGAATACAGTGAGACGGCCCGGGCCGGTATCACAGAGAACCCGGTGCGCAACTTCAATGAATTTTTCACGATCTTTGCCATTATCTTCCCGGCTTTCACCGGCATGACTGCAGGGGTAGGTTTGTCGGGCGACCTGAAAAATCCCGGCAGGTCCATCCCACGCGGCACCCTTGTAGCCACCTTCACCGGGGTGATCATATATGTATTGATTGCCCTCAAGCTGGTTCATTCGGCCCGCCCGCAGGACCTGGTGAACATCCAGCTGATCATGAGTGAAATTGCCTGGGGGGGTGACATTGTCATCCCCCTGGGCCTGGCTGCCTCGACCCTCTCATCGGCCATCGGCTCGATCATGGTGGCCCCGCGAACCCTCCAGGCCCTGGGGGGGGACGATGCCTTCCCGGCCAAAAAATTGAACCGTTTTTTGGCCCGCGGCACCGAACAAAACAATGAACCCTTCAATGCCTCCCTGGTAACCATCGCCATTGCTTTTGTCTTTGTTGCCCTGGGCAGCGTCAATGCCGTGGCCAGCATCATCTCCATGTTCTTTATGGTAACCTATGGCTCACTTTGCCTGATCTCCTTCCTTAACCACTTTGGCGCTCCCCCTTCCTACCGCCCCAGTTTCCGCTCCAAATGGTTCCTGTCTCTGATCGGATTCATCTTCTCGGTCTACCTGATGTTTAAAATAGATGCCCTCTACGCCTTTTTGGCCATCGCGGTGATGATCCTGATCTACGCCTTCATCACTTATTACCACAAAGAACGCAAAGGCCTGGAAGCCATTTTCCGAAGTACCCTGTTCCAAATCAACCGGAACCTCCAAATATATCTCCAGAAAAGCCAGCGCCTGAAAGAAAAAATAAGCTGGCATCCTTCAGTGGTGTGTGTCTCCGATATAGCTTCCGACCGTGAAAACGCATTTCAATTGCTCTCATGGATATCCCACAAGTATGGCTTCGGTACCTACATCAAATACATCCCGGGATATCTTTCATCGGAAACCTACCAGCAGAGCAAAGACGCCCTGCAGGATCTGATTGAAAAATCCTATTACGGATCCAGCCACATCTATGTCGATACGATCATATCGCCTTCCTACACCTCAGCCATCGCCCAGATCATCCAATTGCCCGGCATATCGGGACTGGAAAACAACATGATCCTGTTTGAATTTGAAAAGAAAAATCCCGAAAACCTCCATCAAATTGTCGAAAACATTTCCCTGGTAAGAGCCGCTCAATACGATGTCTGTGTGCTGGCCGGAACCAACCGCACCACTTATTACCGCGAAGGCATTCACATTTGGATCCGCAATTTCGACCTGCAGAACATCAACCTGATGATCCTTTTGAGCTATATCATCATAGGCCACCCCCATTGGAAACAAAGTCAAATCCGGATATTTAACCTATATAAGGAAAACGGGGATGAATCCAAAAAACAATTGATCAATGTGGTGCGCAACGGGCGCCTGCCCATATCACTGAAAAACATCGAGTTCATCCAGCTCGATGAAGACAGCAGCCCGCGCGATATCATCAATTCCAAATCATCCCGGGCCGGACTGACCATGGTTGGTTTCTTAAACGAACAACTCAAACACGAAGGCGAAAAGACTTTCCTGGGCTATGACAAGCTTGGGGATGTGCTTTTTGTCAACGCCCGACAGGAAAAAAGCATCTGACCCTGTGAACCTTCCCCGGCTCCCTCCCCCCATTGTGCCGGCCCAAACCCAAAGGATTAAAACAATAAGGCCGGATTATCGTTAGGATAGATGGAATGATGCTTATGTAAAATTACCCCGCTTAAAATTACCCCGCTTAGCGGGGGTAGGTCATTATTTATGACCAAAAGATAAAAAGATCAGGTCAACCCGCATGCACGGACTTATACAACAAGGACATGATTATTTCATGCAGGTTCCATATGGCCCATTAATTAAAAATAAAGAACCATATGAAAAAAATTATTTTTTCCCTCACCACGATTTTAACCATTCTTTTCATTGGTTTACAGCAGGTCCAGTCGCAGAAGACAACTTATCAGAAACTTAAAAAGCTTTACCAGAAGCAGGATTTTGAGGCCTGCTATCAGGAGGCTCAAGGAAACGGATCTCAGGGGAAGCTCTTCCAGGGGCTTGCCTTATGGCAGTTGCCCAAAGACCACAAGCTGAAAAAAAACCTGGACAAACCAATGCTTCAGGCCCTTCAAAGGATTGGAAAAGCAAAAGGGAATCTGCCCCTGAAAGTCCAAAAAGATACGGCGTTCCTTTTACCCGAAATCAAAAACTTTCAGGAAAGCCTGTTTAATCTTGCAGGCCCGCTTTACCGGAAGGGTAGAAAGGAACAAGCTGAAACCTATTTTAATACCATGTACCATACCTTTGACAACACTTCGATGTTGTTTAAAAATTTTTATGGCTTTGACGGGGCACACTTTCTAAGTACTTTACATACCAATATTTTAAAGGAAAAAAAGATCAACCAGGAATATTACAGCAGGAAAATTGAAAAGCGCATTGACAAGTATTATCGAAACAACGAAGCATTTAAACAATGGGATAATCCCAAATACCGCCTTGCCAATACTGCTGCTTCTGAGGATTACCTTAAAAAGGAAGAAAAAAACATCTATTCTTATTTGAACCTGGCACGCATGAATCCGGAATTATTCCGCAGAACATTTCTTGATGCAAGATTGAGGGTAAGATATCATGGGGAAATTATAATCAAAATACCCATATATGATACCCTTGCCGTTAGCAATTACAGCCAAACCCTGTCTCAAAAAGCCTTTTTTGACCTGCCCGTCCACAAAATCTACATTGACGAAATACCTCAAAAGGAAATTAAACAGTATATACAGAAAAAATTGATCGCCGAGACCCAACGGGGTAAAAAATACCAATACGACATCAAGTATTCAGGGCTTTATAACCATCTCAAGGAAAATCATCCCAAACTTCTCAAGCTCAAAAACCTCAAAAAATTCGAATTGTCTGAACAGGGAAAAGGGGAAATTCATTTCAAACTTTACGATAAAAAGTTCACCTATTACAGGCGTACCTATACAGAGGAAACCAAAGGCAATCATTATTACCAGAGCCTTTTCAAGAAGTTGAACAATATGAAACCTCAAAATTTGATTTATCCCGACAAGCAACTTTTCAAAACCGCTGAATGTTGGGCTATAGAAGCTGGCAAACGGGGATTGAAGGGCCATGATCGCATCAACTGCCAGGCTGACTACCATTCAGAGGCCTGTGACTACGGGAATAAAAACGGGCTGGATGTGGTTTTAAACCTTTTAATTGACAAATTTGTGCCTTCTCTGGGGCATCGAAAAACCCTGCTGGGGGATTACTCTGAGATGGGGGCTGCCATAAGGCCTCATAATTCCGGACTTAACTACAATGCAGTGCTCGATTTTAAACGATAAGTCAGCCCCATAAAGTCCCCAAGGGCCTGAATTGATTCCACGCCCAATTCAAAATTTGCATAGAGCAGGTAAAATCGGGCCTGCTCCATGCAATGGATTGGTCGAGGGGAAAACTGCGGGGGGGGTAAGAAAGGCTTCAAGCGGGGGGTTGCAACATAAATGATCCCTTATTCATTGCCTGCCTGAAGGCGTTCGGAGAAGTCCTGCCAGAATGCCTGATGGAATCTCCAGCCTTGATGCTGTTTCAACTTTTGGGGGCCGGTAAACACAGCCTCATCAGGGCCCATCCGGTAATGACGGGTGGTATCGTAAAGGAACGGGGCCTCGGGATGAAACTGAAATCCCCGCACATTCTTGTATTTAGTATGCTTTACCCCTTCTACTACCTTGCCATCCATAGAGGTGGCCATCACCCGGAAACCCTTGCCAATGTCATCAACGGCCTGATGATGGTTGCTATAAACAAGGGGGGTCAACCCGCTCATACCAAGGCGCTCGGCAAAATCCCCTGATTTAAAATCAACGCGGTGAAAGGCCCCGCTCAGCAAATCATCCCGCATGCTGATGCGCCCGTAATAATTGCGGTGGGTCTTATCCCGGTTAAGCTCAACAATATCCTCCACATAATGCAAATCATAAAGCTCGCTGGGAATATCCTGAACCATTGTACCGCCGGTGCCCACATTCATGGTCTGCATCCCCAGGCAAAAACCGTATATCAAATAATCCGGATTGCTGGCAATCCATCCTTCGTGGGTCTCTCCACGCCTGCCTCCAAGCAAATGATATACATACGAGAGTTCAAAATAATGTCGGTAGGGATCATAAATACCGGTATGCAGATTGGTCTTTTCTCCATATACCCGCGGAGGCAAATCCGGCCCGCCAAAAAAAATCACCCCACATGATTGGCGGAACATCTTGCGGTAATCATCGGTGAGCCGATTGTTTTGATATATTTCCCCGGGTGAAATGGAATCCCTGATCGCCCGAAGGTGAATCTCAGGCCCCTCATACTCTACCGTATCCAAATATCGGCGGGAGCGGGCATAATCGTAACGCTCCCCTGTGTGGTATACTCCTACCATTTGAAACCCCGACAAATCAACCATATCCCGCCGGATTAGATTAACCATCACTTTCAGGTTGTGAACAATGGGATGGGCCAAAAGCAAATTTTTCGCCTCCCCCTCTTTGAGCTGATCAGCCCGCCGAACGGGTTTTATCCTCCCCTGTTGCCCCGCTGCCTGAGCAACTGGTTGATTGAAGGTCCGGGCGATGGCCTGTTTGCCTGCCTGCGCCGATATCTGATTGCCTGATGACTTCGATGCCTGAATAGTTGGATACTTCGATGCCTGAACGGTTGGTATGTTCGATGCTTGAAGAGTTGGTTGATTCAAGGCTTGAAGAGTTCGTTGATTCAAGGCTTGAAGAGTTCGTTGGACAAGGGTCTGAACCGTTTCATCATCTCTGCTCCCCAGCCGGTTGTCCTCCTGCTGGGCATGGATTCCTTCACCCATAAAAACAATGAAAATCAGTAAGATAAAAGCAATTTGTTTCATTTTTAGAAGATATTAATGATTGATGGCATAGAATGCCATTTAAATTGTAAATTTGTGTGAAAATTAAGATTTTGTTGAGAAATCTAAAAATGGGGCGACAAGACCGCCAATCAAAAATTCTGGCAGTCAAAAGAATACAGTTTAAAAAAACAGGAACCAATCAAAATGATAGTCGCTCGCCACAATCTAACAACTCAAATGAAAAGTCTAGAATAGAAAATTGCTTTGAATGGGAAAAAGGTGGGTCATAAAACCGAAAGCAAAACAGCAAGACATTGAGCGTCTTCGGCAAGAGCTTGGGATAGAGCCGCTCCTGGCCAATTTACTGGCTCAAAGGGGCATCAGGACTTACCAAGAGGCTGAGACGTTTTTCAGGCCCACGCTCGACCGGCTATATGATCCGTTCAGCATCAAAGACATGAACAGGGCCATTGAGCGCATCGAACAAGCCATTCAGACCAACCAGCGCATTATGATATACGGGGACTACGATGTGGACGGGACGACATCGGTGGCGTTGGTTTATTCTTTTCTAAGCCGATATCATTCTAACCTGGAATATTACATTCCCGACCGCTATGCCGAAGGCTATGGCATATCCTTCCAGGGCATTGATTATGCCGCCAGCCATAATGTTTCGCTGATCATTGCCCTGGATTGCGGCATCAAGGCGGCCGAAAAAATAGACTATGCCAACCGCCACCAGGTGGATTTCATCATTTGCGATCATCACACCCCCGAACAGCGCCTTCCCAATGCAGTAGCGGTGCTTGACCCCAAAAGACAGGACTGCAATTATCCGTTCAAAGCACTAAGCGGATGCGGGGTTGGATTCAAAATGCTGCAGGCTTTTTGTCTGACCAACGACATTGACGTTAACGAACTATACCCACTGCTCGATCTGGTGGCCGTTAGCGTTGCCTCTGACATTGTTCCCCTGGTGGATGAAAACCGGGTGATGACCCATTTTGGGTTGAAACAGCTCAACGAAAATCCTGGTAACGGGTTGAAAGCCATCATTAAAATGTCGGGGTTGGCCGACAAACAAAACCGCATCGAAGTCGGGGATATCGTCTTCCGCATTGGCCCCAGGATCAATGCAGCCGGAAGGATTGAATCGGGCAAGAGCGCGGTGGACCTTCTGATCACCGATAACCAGCGCAAGGCGGAAAAAATGGCCCAGAAGGTCAATTCCTGCAACGACACCCGCAAAAACATTGACCGCCACATCACCCAGGAAGCTTTAAAAATGATCGCCCAGGACAGTGGGTTTCGGGAAAAAAAATCGACCGTCCTTTATAATCCCAACTGGCACAAAGGGGTGGTTGGAATCGTGGCCTCACGTATGATCGAGATTTATTACCGCCCCACCATTATTTTGACCGCCTCCAACGGGGTAGCAACCGGCTCGGCCCGTTCCATACCGGGGTTTGATATATACAATGCACTGGAGGCCTGCAATGACCTGCTGGAAAATTTTGGGGGGCACACCTATGCTGCCGGCCTGACCCTGGCCACCCAGAACATTCCGACCTTCAAACGGCGCTTTGAGGACATCGTCGAGCAATCGATCACCGAAGAACAGCTGGTCCCCCACATTGAAATCGATTCAGAAATCCAGTTCCGGGAAATTACCGAGAAATTTTTCCGCATCCTCAAACAATTTCAGCCTTTTGGACCGGGGAACCTGGCGCCGGTTTTTGTTGCCCGCCAGGTACGCGATGATGGCACAGCCAAGCTGGTAGGCTCCAGCAAAGAGCACATTAAGCTTTCCCTTACCCAGGATGGCGATACCACCTCCCTTTTTCCGGCCATTGCCTTTCAACAGGCCAATCATTTCAGCGATATTCACCGGGGCAAACCGTTTGACATTTGTTTCTCCGTGGAAGAAAACATTTTCCGGGGAAAAAGAAACCTTCAGCTGAACATCAAAGACATCAAGATCACTGGATAGGCGCTTGAAATTAAAAGACATCCAGGGCAATGAATAAAGATTGCAGAAGACCTCCTCAGAATAAATGTGCAGCTTAAAAGACATCCAGGTCACTGAATAAAGCCTGTAGATTAAATATATCCATGGCATTGAATAAATATTGTAGTTAAAAACCATCCAGTTACTCAATAGAGCCTGCCATTAAAAGACCTCCCGGTAATTGAATAAAGTGGCTTAAAAATTCACCCGAATTTGAAAATACAAGCTGGATTTATGGGGGCCCCTGATTTGGTTCAATCCTGAACCGATGGTTTGTTTATTGAAATAATGGGTCCGGGCCCATTTCAGCCAAAAGTCCACTTCATTCCATGAATATTTCATATTGAGATACGTTCGGTAGCCTTTGGCATAATAAGCAGGTATGGAAAAGGCGTACAGCAAGTCATCCTCATAGGCGTATATGCGGGCGTGGTAATCATCAGTATGGAACAGGGCGCATCTGATATCTGCGCCAAAAGGGTTATTAGATGAGCGATAGCCCAGATCCTGATAGATCATCCATCCGCTACTTTTTCGGCCCGGCCCGCTGCTGACCCATTCAATCCGGTTATCTCCGGTTATGGCAGGGGTAATGGGATAGCGTAGGTGATAGCGTAGCTTTGTTTTAGGGTATGGTTGCACAGGGGCAGGCCCGCTGAGGGGATCTTGTCCGTCAACCATGCGTGTTTCCCCCTGGTAGCGGAGGTACATCTGCAGGTTTTTCCGGGGGGTATAATGCAGTTCCAACAATCCGCCCCTGCCCCTGGAGGGTGCCGGGCAGCGATAGGAGAGCCATGGGAAGCACCAGGTATCCAAATAGCCCTTGAAGGTGAGCCCCGCCGACAGATCCAGCTGAAGCCCCCAATAAATGCCCCGCTCATTTTGAACCCGCGGCCCCTCAGAAAAGCCCCCCGAATAAAGCCCCTGATAATCCCGCTCATACCAGCGATGCAATATCAACATGGCCACCCGGTCGGTCAACTGTCCCGACAATCCGTTCAAAAAGGCCATCCCCCTGCCCGGGGTTAAAGCCTCTTCGCCAAACAAATAAAAAGGCCCCATAACCGCCTGGTAATCCAGGCTAATATTGGAATTGCTGCGCCCTGAAAAACGAAAGGCATTCTCCGGCCGGGGCGCCCGACGATAAATGCCGCCAAAGCGATACCATAGCCCATTGAAACCAACCTTCAACCGCGAGCGGTTATAAGACAACCTCCCTCCCATGATTCGCTCCCTTATCACCCTTTCATTCTCTATCTCCCGGGGTATCCGGTGATACCCGCTCTCTAAAAGCGAAGTGAACACTTTCCGCCCGTTTATCAGCGTATCGGCAAGATTGGCATCAACTTTCTTGCCGGAATAAAAACAACTCAGTTTCCAGGAGCTAAAACTTTTCTCCAGCCCAATGCCCCGAAAAAATTTGTTTTCATTGGACGAGGTATAAGGATCGAGACAGGCCTGGTTTTTAACCTGATTCAGGACCATGGAAGATTTGGACAGTGAAAAACCGGACCAGGTGATCAATCCCTGACCGTAGCGCACGTCAAAGTCACCGATGGCCAGTTTGTCAAACCACCGGTTGTTTTGGAGGAAAAGGTGAAATGAATGGAAATCAAATCCGTGGGCGTTGTCATGGCCAAAGAGTGTTTCGCCGGGATCTTTGTCGAGGGTCACCCCTGCGCGCAACTGATCGTAATAATTCAGGGATAATTTGGTATAAACCCGCATGGGGCTGCCCAAAAAGCATCGATTGGGATGGGCTTCAGCCACAGAATCGGGACGGCTGCGATAGCCGTCTTGTTGTTCGAGGATCCGGCCGGTTCGCAGCATGAGTTGTTTGCGGGCCTGGTCCAGGAGCTGGCCGGGCCCGGGCAGTTGTCGGTTGTTTTGAGGCCGGTGGCTGCCTGTATAAACAAAAGGCTCCAGTTTGCGGGCCAGCTGTTCATTAAACCCATAGATCAGGGGCAATTCATAGACTGAATATAAAGGTCCATATTGGTTGCGATAGGCGATGAAACTATTGATCTGAAAAGGGGTCAGCAGGTGGAGTCGGCCCAGTTGTTCGGGGGTTGCCTGGTTGAGGTTCAGCGGGTATTGAAGGTAATGAAAAAGCTCTTGTGCGATTTGCCCCTCAAAACAAGGGGACTGACTCTGCCGGGAGGCTTGTTCAATCACATCCTTCAGGGCCCGGGGAAGCTCTCGATCGGTTTGGGCCTGTAAACAGGGGATGCAAAGCACCTGCAGCAAAAGACAGGTCACAATCAGGTTCCTAGAAAGCATAAGCCATCGATAAATGGGGCATCCCCCCAAGTACAGGATGAAAGGCATAGGCCATATCGGCCTGCAGGTGCCGGGTATGATATCCGATGCCAAAACAATGGAGGGTAGGATTTAAAGAAACGCCGGTTCGCAAAAAAAAGAACCGGGAAAAAGCATATTCGAATCCCATTTTGGGGATCGCCACCTGGCCTGGCTGCTTTTCAACTTCCACCAGCAGTTGCAGAGGCCGGGAGAAATGAATCCCTGCTCCCAGGCGGATAATCACCGGCAGGGGTTCCTGGTAACGGCCCCAGGTTTGGCTGACCGGGTTGAACAGATGGGCCCCCAAAACCAGTTGATCATTTGCTCTCAGCAGCAAGCCGGCCTCAAAAGTAACCCGGTGATCCTGGCCATATACCCCGGATATCCGGGTATGATAATAATCGATCTGGATCCCCCCGGCCAGTTTGGGGGAAAGATAACGCCCGTAAGCAATGGCGGCCTTATACTGCTGGTAATGCTCGTATCCATATAAGGACAAAGATCCGCCGATGCATCCGGCAAAACAGGGCAAAGCCACACCCAGGATTTGATGATCCGTTTCCGGTATATACCCCGATTGATGGGTAAAACCAACAACAGGTCTTTCCAGCCACCCCAGACCTCCCTGATTGTGGGTAATGCACCAAAAATCAACCAGCATCACACTGGCCCGGGCCAATGCCCAGGAACGTGCCCCCACCGGATAATCAGCCCCCCTTGTCGAACAAGGCAGACCCCCGGCCCATACCAGCAGTATAAACAGACCGGCACAACGCATGCTGTTCTGAGAATTATTAGGATTCTATGATTGAAATTACAGATATTCTGGCATAAATGCAAAATTATTGCTGTAAATCACACAAATATGACATCTCTCATTGAGTTGACCCGGCAAAAAGTTTATATTTACACGCCTGAATAATGCATTTATATTCAATGTTACAAGGCATTTGACGGGAAGATGATTTTTTTTCCTTACGTTTTAATTACACCAATACCAACATCAGCAATGAAACAGATATCTTACAAAGATCTGGAAGAAGCCTTTGATGCGTTCAATGAGTTAAGGATTCTGGTGATCGGAGATGCCATGATCGATTCCTATTTGTGGGGCGATGTCAACCGCATATCGCCTGAAGCACCGGTTCCGGTCATATCCAAAACAAACCGGGAAAGCCGTCTGGGTGGAGCGGCCAATGTGGCGATCAACATCAAAGCCCTGGGTGCTGAACCGGTACTGGCCTCGGTGATTGGCAATGATGCCAACGGCCACCTGTTTAAAAAGTTGCTGAAGGACCAACACATGACCAAGAACGGTATTTTCGAGAGCAATTCGCGTTCGACCACCATCAAGACGCGAATTATAAGCCACAAACAGCAATTGATGCGCATTGACGAAGAGAACAGTGATGAATTGGACCCCCCTACCGAGGAGGCCTTTCTTAATCATCTGCTCTATGTGATGAAACAGGAGAAATTGGATGCAGTGGTTTTCGAAGACTACGACAAGGGCACGATCACCCCGAACATCATCAACCGGGTAACCGATAAAGCCCGGGCGATGAATCTGCCGGTGTTGGTCGATCCCAAAAAGCGCAATTACCTTAACTACAAAAACGTAACCCTTTTCAAGCCCAACTTCAAAGAACTGAAGGAAGGCATCAAAATGGACCACCTGACCCCGAAAGATTATGAACAGATCTTTTCCGCCTTGCGGGTCATGCATCAGGAGCAGCACATTGAATGGATTATGGTGACCCTCTCAGAAAACGGGGTGCTCATCAGCAACGGCCAGAAATACCAGCACATGCCGGCTCAAATACGAGACATCTCCGATGTTTCGGGTGCCGGCGACACCATCATCGGCATCACGGCCGTGGCTATGGCTGCCGGGCTTTCCCCCTGGATCATTTCTGAGATCGCAAACATCGGCGGAGGACAGGTCTGCGAAAAATCCGGGGTTGTGCCCGTGAACAAAGCCAGGCTGCTGGAAGAATCCATGCACCACATCCCCTCCCTCTCTCAGTCATAATCCACTGGTCAACCCCCTGAGCATAAAAAACCGGAAGGGGAGATTAACAAAATCCTGTTGAAAAAATGTTGACAATTCAAAATGGATTGTTCACAATTATTCAAGGGAGATCTCCCCAATCAGGCATAAAATTGTATTTTTGAAAATACAATTGGGAAACCAGGATTGATGAATTAATCACAAAATCAAATATATGGGAAAAGTAATAGCGTTAGCCAACCAAAAAGGAGGCGTGGGAAAAACCACATCAGCCATCAACCTGGCTGCCAGTTTAGCGGTTCTTGAATACAAAGTATTAATCATCGATGCGGATCCTCAGGCCAATGCCACTTCTGGCACGGGTTTTGACATCAGAGCCGTTAAAACCAGTATTTATGAATGTTTAACCCAAGATATCGATCCCAAAAGCATCATTTTAAACAGCGATACCGAAGGCCTCGATATCATTCCCTCGCACATTGATCTGGTTGGCTCGGAAATTGAAATGCTGGATCAGCCCAATCGGGAGTATATGCTAAAGAAAGTCACCGAACAGGTCAAAGAGGATTACGATTTTGTCCTGATTGATTGTTCCCCCTCTTTGGGTCTGATCACTGTCAATGCCTTGACTGCGGCTGATTCGGTAATCATTCCGGTACAATGTGAATATTTTGCCCTGGAAGGTTTGGGCAAACTGCTGAACACCGTTAAGATCATTCAGAATCGGCTCAACACGAGTCTGGAGATCGAGGGCTTTTTACTGACCATGTACGATGCCCGCTTAAGGTTATCCAATCAGGTGGTAGATGAAGTGCGCAAGCATTTCCAATCGATGGTCTTCGAAACGATCGTACAGCGGAACATCAAGCTGGGCGAATCACCCAGTTATGGCAAGCCGGTGGTCATGTACGATGCCAACAGCAAAGGGGCGGTCAATTACCTGAACCTGGCCCGCGAATTGCTGCAGAAGAACAATGCCACCCGCATCAAAAATGAAGACAAAGTAGCCAATTAATTTAAGCGTTAAATCTTTTCAATGAAACACCAATGGCCAAAAGAAATGCATTAGGAAGAGGACTGGGGGCTCTGATCGAAGACGCCGGCAATGAAGAACAGCAATATCAGAAGGATGCGGTCAATGAGATCCGCCTGGAAGCCATCGAGGTCAATCCCTATCAGCCGCGGACCAACTTTGATGAGGGGGCCCTCAATGAGCTGGCCAGTTCCATCCGGGAAATCGGGGTCATCCAGCCCATCACCGTCCGCCAGATCAATGAGGATAAATTTCAGCTGATCACCGGAGAAAGGCGGTTTCGGGCAGCCAAAATCGCCGGGGTCAAAACCATTCCGGCTTTTATCCGAACCGCCGACGATCAGGCGATGCTGGAGATGGCCCTGGTGGAAAACATCCAGCGCGAAGATCTTGACGCCATTGAAGTGGCCATCTCTTACCAGCGGCTGATCGAAGAGTGTGAATTGACCCAGGAAAACCTCTCCGGCCGGGTGGGCAAGAAACGGGCCACGATCACCAACTACCTGCGGCTGCTTAAACTGCCCGCTGAAATCCAGTTGGGCATCCGAGACCGGAAAATATCGATGGGCCACGCCCGGGCACTGATCAACATTGAAGATCCCGAAACCCAACTCGAAGCTTATTACCACATCCTTGATGAGGGTTTATCGGTGCGTAAAACCGAGGAAATGATCCGAAGCCTGGGACAAAAACAGGCGGCCAAAAACAATGGCCCCCGAAAATCGCCAAAATCGCTGCCCGAAGAATACATAAAACTTAAAGACTCGCTGGCCAGCCATTTTAACACCAATATCGACGTTAAAAGAAACGACAACGGCAAAGGTAAAATCGTGATCCCTTTCAAATCCGACAAAGATCTGGAAAGGATCATGTCGATCATTAACCAGGGAAAGGCAGAATAAAAAAGCCAAGCATTGGGCCTACAACACATACAAAAGCCAATGGGATGGATAGGGTTTGTGGTGATCATCCTCCTGCTGAGTGCCGACCCAGGTTACAGCCAGAAGCGGGATACATCCCGCCAGGCTCAAAGCACCCATAGCCTTACCGAGGAGCACTCCCCCACCAAGGCGGCTTTACTTTCTGCCGCCCTGCCCGGTCTGGGACAGGTCTACAACAAAAAATACTGGAAGATACCCATCCTCTATGCCGGAGGGGCCTTTGTCTACTACCTGGTGGATTTTTACAACGGGCATTACAACGAATACAACAACGCCTACGCGGCTTTTCTCAACAACAAAATCGACGAATACAACGGGATCACCTCCGAGGAAGGCCTAAAAAGGGCCAAAGACTTTTACCGTCGATACCGGGATTTGAACATCATTATTATGGCGGGGGTTTACCTGGCCAATATCATTGATGCCACGGTCGACGCCTATTTATTCAATTTTGATGTCAGCCGGAACCTTTCCCTGCAGCCCACCACCCTTCCGGCCAAAAAATTTCAACGGGTTCCGGCCGTAAGCATAACCGTTCGTTTCTAATATTTTTTATTTTAGCGGCATCAACTAAAGCCACATTCATGCAACGAATCATAACATTAATGGTGACTCTGGCCCTGACAGGGATGGTTCATCAGGGGCTGGGCCAAACAGACAGCTCAAAAGCGGTACAATCCATTGAAAAGCATTTTGCAAAGAACCTGGATAACCTCGTTGAGCAGTGGTACACCAAGAAGTTTTTCTCTTCCATGCCCGACACCTTTCAGGCGCCCGCCGATACCAGCGTTCCGGTATTTCCCGATTCGGTATATATACGGCGGCTTCAAGACATTCACTCAGCCATTCCACTGACATACAACAGCATTGTACGCAACTTCATCCATGTTTATACCCGCCAGAGAAGGGAAAAAGTGGAGAAGATGCTGGGGCTGGCCAAGTATTATTTTCCCATCTTTGAGCGGGTTTTCGACCAGTATGAACTGCCCCTGGAACTTAAATATATGGCCATCATCGAATCGGCATTGAACCCGCGGGCTGTCTCGCGTGCCGGGGCTACGGGCATGTGGCAGTTCATGTACAACACGGGGAAAGTCTATGGGTTAACCATCAACTCTTTTGTTGATCAGCGCAGGGATCCACTCAAATCGACCTATGCTGCGGCAAGATACCTGCGCGACCTGTATAATATCTTTGGCGAATGGGATCTGGCCATCGCCGCTTACAACTGCGGACCCCGAAACGTCAGCAAAGCCATTTACCGGGCCGGCGGCCGGAGGAACTTCTGGGACATTTATTACCACCTGCCTTACGAAACGCGCGGTTATTACCCGGCTTTTATTGCCGCCACCTACGTGATGCATTACCATCAGGACCATAACCTGAGGGCCCGCCCCATCGACACCCCTTTTGCCACCGATACCCTCCAGATTAAGCGGAAGCTCCACCTCAAACAAATTGCCCAGGTTCTGAATATCCCATTAAAACAAATCCAACAACTGAATCCCCAATACCGCGAAAACATCATTCCGGCCACTTCCTCGGACTTTACCCTGAGACTGCCCATGAATAAAACCGGCCAATTCATCAACCTGCAGGACTCGATCTATGCCTATAAAGATTCCATCTTTTTCCGCCAGAAAATAGTCCGGGATCCGGGAGAATCCCATTTCGTGCCACAAACCCCCAGTGGCAAGGCAAAACTACATTATACAGTAAAACCCGGCGATAACCTCGGATATATTGCTGAATGGTACAATGTGCGGGCTTCTGACCTGAGGTACTGGAACAACATCCGCGGCAACCTCATCCGAACCGGCGAAACACTTGTCGTTTACGTGCCACAGGATAAAGTCAGCTACTACAAGAAGGTCAACTCCATGAGCTTTGCAGAAAAACAAAAACGCATCGGCCGGCCTGTTTCCAGAAATAAAGCCGAGGAAAAACAAAAACGCGAAGAGGGATACATCTACCACAAAGTCAAATATGGAGATACCCTATGGGAAATCGCCCGCCAATACAATGGGGTCAGCCAGCGTGATCTGATGCGCCTGAACGACCTTTCCAATGCCCGTGAAATTCAGGTGGGCCAATACCTGAAAATTAAAAAGAAAACCTGATGCACCAGCCCCCTCTTGCAGATAGCAAAGCCCAGGCCCGCCAATAAAAAGGCCCTGAACCTCCGGGTGAATATGGCTGCTGCCAAAGATATTCCGACAGGTGGCGGGGGGTAATTGCAATCCATATTGGCAGGACCCATTTGCCGATAAACAAGTACCCTGGATCATCTCACCGGTTGTTTTCATGGATCAGTTTTAAGGACCAACAAAGTGCTCCGGACCCCACAAAAACACCGAACCTCATCAGCCTGAGAAGCTATTCCGTCAATGATTATTGAATTTTACGGAATATTTTCACCCACATGATTGAAAAATCATATCTTTAGGGGACAGACAGCAATCAAAATCAATTGGGATGAAACCCTATAAAATTTTTCTTACCTTTTTCTCCATCCTGGTCCTTATTGCTTTGCTTGCTTATTTTTTCCCGAAGGGTGGAATTTCGGTTTTCCCGGGGGTAGAAATCAATTTCCCCTCGCTGCGGGATATGATGGATCGGGAGGAAGTCCAATACAAAGACATTTCCAGGATCGTGAGGCAAAATAAGCCCATTGACACGATTGCGCCGGTCATTCGCGATAGTTCAGAAGTTTCAGCAACCAGGGGGGATACAGTGCCACCTCAGCCAGAGACTTCGACCACCCCAAAGGAAAAAGCTCCTGCGCAAGAGCCAGCCTACAAAGATAAAGAACGCGAAAATGCCCTGCAATACCCTGAAGAAGGGGCCACCGTTCTTGAGCCTTTCTTTCGCTCCCTGCATCAGTTAAACCAGAACAACCGGCTTATACGCATTCTTCATTACGGGGATTCACAGATTGAGGGAGACCGCATTTCCTCTTACCTCAGGAATCAGCTGCAAGCGCAATTCGGGGGGGCCGGGATAGGACTTTTCCCGGTGGTATTGCCCCACAACACCAATATCTCTATGGACCATAGGGTAAGCAAGGAATGGCGACGTTTCACCCCCCGCCATCTGGATGAGGCCAATTTCAACCACCGCCGCTTTGGGGTTTTGATGTCCTTTTCGCGCTTTTCTCCTTACTACAGTTACTACCAGGATGAAGTCTATGAAGCCAGCATTAGCATAAACGATTCGCCAATAAATTTCGAAAGATCCAGCCAGTTCACCCAATGCAGGATCTTTTTCAGCCACAATGAGAAACCCTTCATCGTAAAAATGAATTACAGGGGCAAAACCACTGATGCTGAGATGGTACCCCCCAGCGACACCCTCACGGAGATCAACTGGCGGGTACCGGCAAGTCAGGATGAGTTACAAATTACCTTCCAGGGAAATCACAGCCCCGATATCTATGGCATGGCGCTGGACGGAAAAACAGGGATTGCCCTGGACAATATTCCGCTGCGGGGCAGCAGGGGCACCGACTTTACCGAAAACGACACGGCCTTCCTCAAATCCATGTTGAAAACCCTCAACGTCAAACTCATTATCCTCCATTTTGGGGTCAACCTGGTCCCCACCCTCCGCGAAAGCTATGACTTCTATGCCCGTGCGTTCTACCGCCAACTTAAAATGCTTCAATCGATCGACCCGAACCTGAGCATCATTGTAATGGGGGTCACCGATATGTCGCGAAAAGTAGGGGGTGATTACCAAAGCTACCCCAATATAGAAAAAATCCGGGATGCCCAAAAAGAAGCAGCATTCAGGGCCGACTGCGCCTTCTGGGACACCTACCAGGCCATGGGCGGCAAAAATTCGATGCCAAGCTGGGTCTTTGCCGAGCCTCCCCTGGCCCGAAAAGATTTTACCCACTTTACCTACAAAGGCTCGGTGGTCATTGCCAAGCTGTTCTATAAAGCTTTGATGCGCGATTACCGCAGTTACCGACAGGCCCATGGCCCGGCCGAGGCATCGGGTTCAACCCCCTGAATGTCTCCCCTTGCTCTGGGTAAAGCCAGCCTTACTAGGCAAGTCCGTTTTATTTTGTTATTTTTAGGTGTTTTTTCTGCTTTACGGCAGTGGTGAACTTGTAAAACCTGCGTGTGGAGTACCTGAAAGAAATACTGACTTACTCGGAAGGCAAGCCCATGCTTTTTACCAGGCTCCATTTCTGGGTATTCTTCACCATTCTGCTTGCCCTCTACAGCCTTATCTACCGACAAAGAGCCATACGCAACGCTTACCTGTTCTTAATGAGCCTCTTGTTTTACTATCTTTCCGGTGGATATTTTTTTACACTGTTGATATTCAGCACCATTGCCGACTACACCCTGGGGCATTTAATCTATCAAAGTGAAACCCGGATAAAGAAAAAACTGTTTGTGGCCACCAGTGTGTTGATCAACCTTGGGGTGCTGTCGTATTTTAAATACAGTTATTTTTTTATCAGGACCACCAACCGGTTGCTTGGGACGGACCTGGAAGTGGTGAATATCCTGGCGCGATGGTCCAACCAGCTGGCCAATACCGGATTTGATGTGGCCACCATCATCCTGCCGGTGGGCATTTCGTTCTACACATTTCAAACCATAAGTTATACGGTGGATATCTACCGGGGCAAGGTCAAGCCGGTGAACAACATCATCGATTTTGGCTTTTATGTATCCTTTTTTCCACAGCTGGTTGCAGGACCCATTGTACGGGCAGCAGAATTTGTTCCACAGCTTTATCAAAAATTTCGCCTGACCCGCCGGGAATTTGGGCACGCTTTGTTTCTGATTTTGACCGGTCTGATGAAAAAGATGCTCATCTCGGACTACATTTCGATCAATTATGTGGACCGGGTTTTCGAAGCCCCCCTTTCCTACTCAGGGTTTGAAAACATGATGGCGGTTTATGGATATGCCTTACAAATATACTGTGACTTTTCGGGCTACACCGATATAGCCATCGGGGTGGCCCTGATGATGGGCTTCCGCTTGCCGGTAAACTTCAATTCGCCTTACAAGGCCATCCATGTCACTGACTTCTGGCGCAGGTGGCACATCTCCCTGTCCACCTGGTTGCGCGATTATCTGTACATCCCCCTGGGGGGCAACCGGAAAGGGGAGCTCAGGCGCAACATCAACATCATGATCACCATGTTGCTGGGCGGCCTGTGGCACGGGGCCCACCTGCGCTTTATCATCTGGGGCGGCATCCATGGCTTAGCCCTGGTGGTCCATAAAGTATGGGGCCGGGTTAAAAAGAAAATGAAACAGCCTCCCCGGCCTTTAAGGGAAAAGAAAGTCCTGGGACGGTTTCTCTCCGTATTCTTTACCTTTCACGTGGTAACGGCCGCCTGGATATTCTTCAGGGCCCAAAGCATGCGGAAGGCGAAACAGATGATCGGTCAAATCCTCCATCATTTCGAGGCAGAGCTGATACCCACCATGATCGCCTCTTATAAAGAGGTCTTTGCCATCATCCTGATCGGGTTCATTTTGCACTGGTTACCGGCCAATTTCAAAGAAAAATACCGCGGGTGGTTTATCCAAACCCCATTGGTCGTTAAGATCATTGCCGTTATCCTGGTGGTTTTGGTGATTTATCAGGTCAAATCAGCAGCCATTCAACCTTTCATTTACTTCAAATTTTAACTCACCCATCCCGATCAATTTTAAACCGAATGCGCAAGACCCCATTTTCAAAGCTGGTGGTGGTAATGCGGAAATGGCCGAGCTCAGCGGTATTGTTCACATGGGCCCCGATGCAGGGACAGGCATCATAATCTCCTACACTGACAATACGCACTGAACGGGCGTCCTGTTCGGGTAGTTTCGAAATGTCGTAAAGATGGCCCGCTTCTGAGAGATCCAAATACTTTTCGGTAACGGGCATGCCCAGTGAAATCACCCGGTTGACCTTATCCTGGAGGATTTGTTCTTCTTCGGTGGTAAGCGAGCGGTGGAAATGGTAATCGCACTTGCTCTTCTTTCGCTCCAGGTGCATAGAAAAAGACCGGTCCGTGCCAAACATACGAATCATCGTCTGATTCAGTATATGCTCGGCGGTGTGCATTTGAGGATCATATTGCTTCATAGAAGAATTTTTTATGGGAACAAGTATAGGAAAAAAAAGTTCTCGTTAAATTGATTATCTTGTCCTTCAAAAACCAATCGCCATGAAGCACCACATTGCAGTACTGGGCACGGGTATGGTAGGCCGGGCCATCGTGTATGACCTGGCCGGTGATCACAAGGTCACTGCGGCCGACAATGATCGCCGGGCCCTGGAGCTTTGCCGCAATACAGAGGGGGTATCCACCCATCACGCCGACCTGAGGGATCAGCAAGCGATCAGCCGGATCATCAAGGAGGCAGACCTTGTGATTTGTGCTGTTCCGGGGTTTATGGGATATAAAACAGTGGAAACGGTCATCACCAATGGCAAGCCTGTGGTGGACATCTCTTTTATGCCCGAGGACTTTATGGAGCTGCAATCGCTGGCCGTCAAGCACAAGGTGACGGCCATAGCCGACTGTGGCGTAGCACCGGGCATGCCCAACCTGATACTGGGCCATCACAGCCGGGAGATGGACATCAAACGGTTTGACTACATGGTAGGGGGGCTTCCCCGGGAAAGGAAATTCCCTTTTGAATACAAGGCGCCTTTCTCCCCCATTGATGTGCTGGAGGAATATACCCGCCCGGCACGGGTAATGGAGAACGGCCATCTCATCACCCGAGGGGCCATGAGCGAGCCGGAGATGGTCTTCTTTGAGGGGCTGGGCCACCTGGAAGCCTTCAATACCGACGGACTGCGATCATTGCTTCAAACCATGGATCACATCCCTTTCATGAAGGAAAAGACCCTGCGTTACCCGGGTCACATACGCCTCATTCAGGCCCTCAAAGCCTCGGGTTTCTTTGCACCGGAAGAAGTGGATACCGGCAGCCAAAAGGTTCGGCCCATGGATGTGACCAACCAGATCCTGATGAAGGATTGGCACCTGAAGCCAGGGGAACCCGAATTCACCATCATGCGCATCAATCTGGAAGGAGTGACAAAAAAGATCACCTACGACTTGTTCGACCAATATGACAACGAAACCGGCCTGTCCTCTATGGCCCGTACAACAGGCTTTACAGCTACAGCCGCCGCCAACATGATCCTACAAGGTATATTCCAGGAAAAAGGAATGTTTCCGCCCGAATATATTGGCCCGCAGGAAGGCTGCTTCCATTATATTATGGATTATCTGGAAAAAAGGCGGATAAGCTATCGCCCTACCCACACCTGAAGATTTTGTGCATAAACACGGCTGTCTGTAAAAACCGGCTTAAATATCCGGGAACTCCGTTTCAAGGGCATATTGAACGGTCAGGGTCACCTCGATGGTGATTCGGATATGAATGGTCTCGCCCGGGGTGGGATGAGAGTCTCCCTCCAGTCGAAATGCAATGGTCGGGGGTGAACCAGTCATAAAGTAAGCGGCCAGATCATCACTGATGGCTTTCACCCCGGCCGACACCAAATTGGCCATGGCGGTAAACTCATATGTTGCCGGGTCGATCGGGCTAACCAAATCATTGACAAACATGCGGTCGTTGGCATACCCATCCATGATCACGGCTGTGGCCTGGTTATTGCTCAGGTTTTCCACGGCCACGGCCAGGGCTTCAACGTAGATCTCGCCGATGATGGCATCCTCGGGTAAGTCCATTTCATCGTTCAAATCACTGGTGGTAACCACACTGGTCTGATTAAAAGCACCCTCATGATCTACCGTATAATCCAGTGTCCTGGACAAGGTGGTGACATACTCAAAAGTGCGTGTCTCACATGCTCCCAACATCAACAGGGCCAGAAGCATCACCGAAAAAAGCATGGTTTTCATGGCACTATTCTCCCATTTTTTGGATTTCCCCAATGCCCACCCCCAGGCCAAGGGTCAAAAGGCTCTGACGGGCCAGGGTGTAATCGCTATGAAGCTTCATGGGCCCCAGGTTCAAAGTCAGCCCCAAAGTGCCCCGGATGGTATTGTCACCGGTCAGGTCAAAGGCAATTTTCGAATCATCCCCCTCATAGGTATATGCAATATCCAGTGTGGAGCGCTCATATCCCAGGCCTCCGTAAAAAGTGATGAACCGCCATTGATAACTGGCCTGAATATTGGCCACCCAGGCAGAGGCATCTACTGCATCTCCCACACTGAATTGCTGGTTGTAAAATCCGGCGGCCACATGCACCGGTTGAAGGGGTAAGTACTGATCGAGGCTGTGGCGCAGGCCCCAACCAAACAACTGAATGCGCCCGACCTCCTTTCCCAGATCATAAGCCATCCACCTGAGGGTTAAATCAGTCCCGTATAGGGCACCAACGGTAAGATGAGGAACGGCCAGGGGCAAATTGCTTATATCCAGCCCGCCGGGAAAAGTATAATACGTCTGGCCTTCTCCCTGAATGGCCACCACCTCTGATTTCCCAAAAATCGTGGGGGCCTTAACCCGCGTCTCGGGCCGGAAAAATCCCTGCGTGGTTCCCATAAACGTCTTGCTGCGACTGGGGATAACAGCATTCATGACCGCAATGCCAAGATAAAGCTGAAAACCATTGTTTTGAATATAAGCATTGTGGTATAGCCCGCTGTTCAGGTTCGCCCCAAAAGCATCCGCCAATGGCTGCATGTAGGATTGACCATTGACATCGGTGTATTTCTCCATAAAATCTTCAAAGTCCTGCCCCCGAAGATTGATTGATAAAAAGAGAATAAACACCCCAACTATAAAACTAACAAGCCCTTTCATGATTTATACAAGTAAATACAACCCTTCAAGTTACGGAATACCCCGCTGAAATTCAACAGAAAGGATAAAAATATACCAGAGAAAAGGCAAAAAAAATCGATTAAGTTCTAAATGTGGGTTGATTTGAATGAAGCGAATCGGTCAAATCAACAATGACGAATGGGGATCATTATATGAATTGTTATTGATAATCAGCATACAATTATAATGGTCACATCTTCCGGTTGCTGCCGGGAAGGGGATGGTCATTTAAATTTCAGTTTACGGGCGGCAAAAGCGCTCATGCGCAGAAGCAAAAGCCCATGCCTGAAGCGGCTAATCTGAGTGGCCCCGTACTCGCGGCTGCGATAACGCACAATGATCTCGGTAATCTTCAGATTCAGTTTGGCAGCACCGAAAAGCAGGTCAAAATCGCCAAAAGGGTCAAAGTTGCCAAAGTAACTGCGGTTGTCCCTGATCTTTTCATAATCCTTTTTAAACAGCACCTTGGTTCCGCACAGGGTATCCTTGATGCGTTGATCCAGTACATGGGTAAAGAAAAAGCTGAAAAATTTGTTGCCCAGGCGATTCAACAGCCGCATGGCCTGCTTTTCCATCGGATAAACCAGCCGGCAACCATTAATGAACTCCCCCTTATTCTGCTTCAGGGCTTCATAGAACTTGCCCATATCTTCGGGGGGCGTAGTCAGATCGGCATCGAGGATCATCAAAACATCCCCGCCGGCCTGCTCAAAGGCTTCACGTACGGCATTGCCCTTGCCTTTGCCAGACTGCCGGGAGACCTTGATGTCCACATCGGGATATTGATCCTGCACCCGAAGCATTTCCCGGTATGTTCCATCCGACGAATTGCCTTCCATAAAAATGAACTCCTGATGCCAACCAAAAGAAGGGGTTCGCCGTATGGCATTTTCAATGTTGCCCTTTTCGTTGCGGGCGGGCACGACAATCGAGACCGAATAATCGCGGCCGGGTTCTACCTCGGGCCGGGCAATCATATAGCGGGTAATGCCCAGGCGATTCAACAGGGGAAGGTTCCCCAAAAAAACATTGACAATAAAATGAATAAGAGGTATGTATTTGGGAAAAAGCAGTTTATTATAATGTTTGATCAACTGAAAATTTTCCAGGTAAAGGAGATTCTCCAGATCTTTTAAGGTCAGCCAATTGTGCACGGGCTGCTTGCGTTTTAGTCCCAAAAACTCGCCCAGTTTAATCACCGGCTCCCAAATGTTGTTGTAATAGGTCATTACCAGCCGGGTTCGCGGATGCACCACTTTATTCAATTGTCTGAACATCTTCTGGACATCCCATAAGACCCCCACCAAATCAGAAATAATGATGTAATCAAACTTTTCATCCAACTCAAGGGCTTCAGCATCCATCTGATAAAAGGTCAGCTCCGGATGTCTTTCCCTGGCCCGTTGTACCATCCCGCCTACAAAATCGATCCCTACCCCGTAGGAGGGAGCCACTGATTTGAGCAAATCGCCATCACCGCATCCCAGCTCCAGTACCTTGCTGCCTTCGGGAATGATGAAAGCCATATTCTTTTCGACCTGACGGTGATAAAAACGGTTTCGCTTTTTCTTCTTCAGCCTCTGCTCTAAGTGGTCCTGGTAAAAAGCTTTGATGTCTTCTTTGTTCATTGGATTATGATTTTTTGATTACCCCGCTTTGATCAACCCCGCTTAGCGGGGGTAGTATTTTGGATCACCCCGCTAAGCGGGGGTAGTATTTTAGGTTACCCCGCTAAGCGGGGTTCATTCAAAGCGGGATTCATTCATTTGACTCCGGATCTGATTTTTTCCAGGAACCGGGGCCATTCACCTTTAAGGATCCGTCCGGGTTTCATCAGATAATAAACCCCGGCAAATGAAACCAGGGCCCGGATAAAGTAGAGGATCAGACTCATGGCAATGGCCGTGGTCACATCAATTTGTAAATAATCAGCGGCAAAAACAAACACCACTTCCCTGGAACCAAAACCTCCCAGGGTCACCGGGATCACGAAGGCAATGCTGGAAGCCAGGAAAATAAACCAGTAATTGATATAGCTGCCCTCGGCGTCCAAACCCAGCAAGAGGAGTTGAATACAGAGCACCTGAAAGACCTGGATGAGCACAGACTGTAAGGTGGTTTTGGGAAGGATGGGGATAAAATGGGAAAAGAAAAGCTTCAGCCCCAGGTAAAACAACAGGTATAAAACGGGGATCAGGGCATAAACATAGGGTTTGAGGGGATAATCCAGGGTAATCATCCCGGCGGTGATCACCAGCAAAATCAATATCCCCAAAAAACCATTCAGGCGGTTGATGAGGGTGGCCCAAATGGTGCGTTTCACATTAGCCTGCTGTTTGCGGTTCAACCAGTATACCTTATAGCCATCCCCGCTAATGCCTCCGGGCAGAAATAAATTGTAGAACAATCCAAGCCAGTAGAGCCGGATATTCTGCCATTCGGTCAGTTCAATGCCGATGGTCCGGTAATAATTGTTGATGCGCAGGGCCTCGAACATTTTGGCCACTGCAAAAACGACCACAGCCAACAGGAGCCAAAACAGGTTGATCTGGCTGATATGATTCCACAATTCCTGCAGATCGATTTTATTGACCACGATATAAATGGCGGCCAATGTAACGATCACTTTCAGCAGGTTTTGGGCAATATTTTTCAGGCCTTGTCGGTTCATATCGGCTTATGGCTTCTATCGTTCCATTTGCGCAGGCATGAGCGGATCTGGTTATCCAGGGGGGTGTTGTCCAGGCGTTTGGACACAGCAAAAGGGGTATCCCTGAAGCTCACCTGTTCCTGGGAGAGGTTGTATTTGTCTTTGAGCCTTTTAAAAATATCCTGTTGAACCCGGCGTGGATTCCTGCAAAAATCATCATAATCGATCCGGATATACGCATCATGGGGTAAATCATCGAGTTGACGGTGGATCATTTTCTCCAGCTCCAGGTATTGTACAGTGGCCGCTTCCTGAAGGTTTTCATAGCGGCCGGGGTCAAAATCAGCCTGAGGCATTAAGCCCCACAGATAGCGGCCTTTACCAAAAAAATCCTGGCTGGCCTTTACGGTTGAACGGATCACATGCAGCGGGGTTCGCTCGACCACCACAAAAAAGGCATGGGGAAATAAGCGGTAAAAGAAACGGATCATCAGCGAATTGCGGTTGTTCTTGGTAATCAGGGGTTGGCCACAGGCCCGGTGGATGTTGGATAAATGCCGGGCAAGCCGATGAGCCTGCTGCTCATCGGGAAGATCCGGCAGCCGGTAATGATCCCTGCCCAACCAGGGATCCCAATATTCATAGGCATCTCCAATGGCAAACATGCCGGGGGAAATGCCATAGTAATTGCGGTAACACTTTTTCCTGCCCCTTTGGCGAAACCTGCTGAATAGCCGATAGGGCAAATAGCTGGCCCGATGGAAGAGGGTGGAAAAATTGCCGATGGGAAATAAAGGGAAGGTTTCGGCCAAAAACTGCGAAACGATGGTGGAACCGGTCCGCTGAATGCCCACCACAAAAACAACCGGCAGGTCTTTGGTGGGTTGGCCCCGGCAACAAAAACGTTCAGTAAGGGCAAAAACCACATCCAAAGGCCATAAAAGCCACTGCAGGAACTTCACCCATATCACATAATAAGCTGCATATTTTCCACTCTTCAGGATGCTGAAAAAGATAAAAAGCCATTTACGCAAACCGGAACCCTTCAACTTACTGTTCTTGGCCATCACTTTTCGCCTTTGCTTGATAATTAATCCGGAACAAATAAGCCTGCTCATCCTGTCCGATCCGGTGAACGGGTTGAATCACATTGGGATATTTCTGCTGGATGTAATACAAATAGCGTTTCACCGTATTGATGGTATACTTGGTTTTACGGTTGGGGTATTTACGCAGACTGGCCATGATGACATATTGAACATTGTCTTTGCGCAGGTTTTCAAGCAGTTGGTCAGGGTCTTTGGTGGGTACCCGGAAAATGCCCTCAAATTCTCTTTTGGTTTTAATGAAGGCGATATTGGGTTTGCGGCAGGCCACATTGACCGAATCGGGAATGTTTTTGGCGGCAAAACGGGTCATTTTCACATAATTGACCCAATCGGGGGATAGCCCGTAGAGGTCATCTCCGCGCAAATGGTGGACGAAGGTGTCCTGGTGAGCTTCCACCTTTTGGAAAGTACGGCCCAGGTTGGTAAATATAAGCACAATCATCAACCCGGGCACCGCCAACCGCAGCAGGGTATTCCGGCGATCCTTGCCCAGGTAATACAAGCCGGAAATCAAAAAAGGCAGGATG